>DASWOL010000026.1:0-2779 GCA_036398695.1 Cellulomonas sp.
GCTTCGCGCGGATGTGGGGCACCCAGCTGGCGGCCCGGCTGCGCGCCACGTGCTCGGTGACCTTCGAGTCGCTCGCCCTCATGCAGTACGAGGACTTCATCTCCTCGCTGCCGCAGCCGACGGGCATCGTCCTGTGCCAGATGGAGCCCGTGCGGCAGACCGCCCTGGTCCAGATGCCGGTGGGCACCATGCTCGTCTGGGTCGACTACCTGTTCGGCGGCACCGGCCGCGGCGACGACCGTGAGGGTCGCGAGCTCACCGAGATCGAGTTCACGGTGGTGCGCGACCTGCTGCAGCTCGCCCTCGACGACCTGCACTACGCCTTCAACCCGCTGATGTCGGCCACGCTGGCGGTCAAGTCGGTGCAGTACAGCCCCCAGTTCGTCCAGGCGGCCGGCGCCGGCGACGGCGTGATCGTGGTGACGTTCTCGATGCACGCGGGCGAGCGCGCCAGCACCGCCACGCTCATGCTTCCCGCCGAGCCGGTGCTCCAGTCGATGCGCGACGCGGAGGGTGCCACCACGCTGGGCCCGGCGGAGCGCGCCGCGATCGCCGCGGCCCGCCGCGAGCTCGAGGTCACGGTCGGCGAGGTCCCGGTCGACGTCTGCGTGCAGTTCTCGCCGCTCACCGTGCGCCCGCGCCAGGTGGTCCACCTCACCGTGGGCGACGTGCTGCCGCTCGGCCATCCCGCATCGCGGCCCCTCGACGTCGTGGTCGACGGGGTCCAGCTCGCCCATGCCGCCGCGGCCAGCCATGGCTCGCGGCTGGTGTGCCAGGTCGTCGACGTCCGGGAGGTCCCCTGATGACCCGTTCCGCCCTGTCCTCCGCGGCCGACACCCGCGCCATCGCCGAAGCGGCGGCGTCGCGGGTGCCCTCGGCGATGCCGCTGGCCGTGGTGCCCGCGACGGGCGACGAGCGCCCGGCGCCCGAGGCGCTCGCGGTGGTCGCCTCGTTCGTCGGCAGCCCGCGAGCCACGTTCTCGCTGGTCGCCGAGGCCGTCGTGGCCGAGCTGACCGAGGCCGGGGTCGCGGCAGGCACGCCGGTCGCGGTCACCGACGCGCTTCGTCCGGCGCTGGAGGCCGCAGCTGCCGCGCTCGGCGCCGGCATCCTGGACGGGGTGCACACCGAGTCGGCCGAGGTGGCGTTCTCCGACGAGACGGCGGTGTACGCGCTGCGCTCCGACGGTGTCACCGTCGCCTGGTTCGGCGTGCGGGTCGCCGAGGCGCACGCGCCGGCCCCGACCGTGGGCCAGGTGCCGTCGCAGCGCACCAGCATGCGGGTGCTCTACGACGTCGAGATGACCCTGACGGTGGAGCTCGGCCGCACCCGGCTGCCGCTGCGCGAGGTGCTCGACCTGGCTCCCGGCGCGGTGCTCGAGCTGGACCGGACGGCGAGCTCGCCCGCGGACATCCTGGTCAACGGCCGCCTCATCGCCCGCGGCGAGGTCGTCGTCGTCGACGAGGACTACGGCGTGCGGATCACCCAGATCGTCTCCGGTCTGGAGAGCGAGGCCTGATGGACTCGCTCCTCGTCGTGCTGCGGGTGGTCGTCTCGCTCGTCGTCGTCGTCGCGCTCGTCTGGTACCTCGCCCGCAGGCTCGGTGGCCGCGCCGGCGACACGTCGCGCGAGGCCGAGGTGCGTGTCCTCGACCGGCAGTCGCTGTCGAAGCACGCCGGCGTGGCGGTGGTCGCCGCCGGCGACCGGCGCCTGCTCGTCGGGTTCGCCGACGCCGGCGTCCAGCTGATCACCGAGCTGCGACCGGTGCCGGCGCTGCCCCAGGTCCCCGTCGCTCCGCCGGCCCCTCCGGCATCCTCGGCGCCGAGGACCGCCCCGCGCGCGCCACGGCGCCGGCCGACGCCCACCTCGCTCGTGGCGCCCGCAGGCCTGCCGGCCAACCGCCGTCCGGGCCTGTTCGCCGGCTCCGTGCTCTCCCCGCAGACCTGGCACGCCACGGTCCGCGCCTGGCAGGACAGGACGGTCCGGCGGTGAGCGTGCGGTGAACGCGACCGCGGCACCCGCCGCCACGGGTACCGGGGGACGGATGGTTCGTCTCGCCCTGCTTGCGCTCGTCCTCGCTGCTGCCGGCCTGCTGCTCGGCGCGGGGACGGCGAGCGCCGCCGCGCCGACGGGCGTCGGCACCGTCGCTCTCGCCGCGTCGGCGACGAGCCTGCCGGCCGCGGTCGTCGCCGCGCCCACGACGAGCGTGCCGGCCGCGGTCGTCGCCGCGCCGACCGCCCCGGCCACGCCCGAGGCGCCCGCCGCGCCGACCGACCCGGCCTCCGGGAACGTGACGGTGAGCATCAACGGCATCAACGGCACGCCGAGCTCACCGATCGTCGTGCTGCTCGTCGTCACCGTGCTCTCGGTCGCGCCGGCGCTCCTCATCATGACGACGAGCTTCACCAAGATCTTCGTCGTCCTCTCGCTCACCCGGAACGCCCTCGGGCTGCAGTCCGTGCCGCCCAACCAGGCGCTCGCCGGGCTGGCGCTGTTCCTCTCGCTGTTCGTCATGGCCCCGGTGATCTCGGACGTGAAGTCCCAGGCGGTGGAGCCCTACCTCGACGGGCACGTGACGTTCAGCCAGGCGATCGACGCTGGCAAGGCGCCGCTCGACACCTTCATGCTGGCGCACACGCGGGAGCAGGACATCGCCCTCATCACGCGCGCCGGCAAGCTCGACAACCCCGCGACGCCGGCCGACGTGCCGTTCACCACGCTGGTCCCCGCGTTCGTGCTGAGCGAGCTGCGCTCGGCGTTCATCATGGGGTTCGTCATCTTC
>DASWOL010000027.1:0-2528 GCA_036398695.1 Cellulomonas sp.
GACGACCCCGCCCAGCGGGTCGTGTTCGGCACCAGCGGCCACCGCGGCTCGAGCCTCGACGGCGCGTTCAACGAGGCCCACATCATCGCCACCACCGCGGCGATCGTGGAGTACCGCCGCAGCCAGGGCACCGACGGGCCGCTGTTCATCGGGCGCGACACGCACGGCCTGTCCCTGCCCGCGTGGCAGACGGCGCTCGAGGTGCTCGCCGCCGCCGACGTCGAGGTGCACGTCGACGCGCGCGACTCCTACACCCCCACGCCGGCCGTGTCGCACGCGATCCTGCTGCACAACGGCGCCGCGACCTCCGAGGGGGTCCGCTCGCAGGGACCCGGGCTCGCGGACGGCATCGTCGTGACCCCCTCGCACAACCCCCCGCGCGACGGCGGCTTCAAGTACAACCCCCCGCACGGCGGCCCCGCGGGCTCCGAGGCGACGAGCTGGATCGCCGCGCGCGCCAACGAGCTGCTGGCCCGCGGCGTCGGGTCCGTGCGCCGGGTAAGCCTGGAGACCGCGCTGGCGGCCGACACGACCCGGCGGCACGACTTCCTCGGCGCGTACGTCGACGACCTGGCGAACGTGCTGGACCTGGAGGCGATCCGGTCGGCCGGCGTGCGGATCGGCGCGGACCCGCTGGGCGGCGCGTCGGTCGAGTACTGGGGTGCGATCGGCGAGCGGTACGGCCTGGACCTGACGGTCGTGAACCCGCAGGTCGACCCGCAGTGGTCGTTCATGACGCTGGACTGGGACGGCAAGATCCGGATGGACTGCTCGTCCCCGTCCGCGATGGCCTCGCTGGTGCACACGATGCGCCCGGCCGGCGGCTCCGGCACCGCACCGTACGACATCGCCACCGGCAACGACGCGGACTCCGACCGGCACGGGATCGTCACCCCCGACGCCGGGCTGATGAACCCGAACCACTTCCTCGCCGTCGCGATCCGCTACCTCTACTCCGGCGCGCGTCCCGGCTGGCCCGCGGACGCGGCGATCGGCAAGACCCTGGTGTCGTCGTCGCTGATCGACCGGGTGTCCGCGAGCCTGGGCCGTCGGCTGCTCGAGGTGCCCGTCGGGTTCAAGTGGTTCGTGCCCGGTCTGCTCGACGGCTCGGTCGGCTTCGGCGGCGAGGAGTCCGCTGGCGCCTCGTTCCTGCGCACCGACGGCACCGTCTGGACGACCGACAAGGACGGCCTCATCCTCGCCCTGCTCGCGTCCGAGATCCTGGCCAGGACGGGCCGGTCCCCCTCGCAGCACCACAGCGAGCTCGTGACGGAGTTCGGCGCCTCCTGGTACGCCCGGGTGGACGCCGCCGCGACGCTGGAGCAGAAGGAGACGCTCGGAAGGCTCTCCCCCGAGCAGGTGACCGCGACGACGCTGGCCGGCGAGGACATCACCGCCAAGCTCACCGCGGCCCCCGGCAACGGCGCGGCGATCGGCGGCCTCAAGGTCACCACCGCCGACGCCTGGTTCGCCGCCCGGCCGTCCGGCACCGAGAACGTGTACAAGATCTACGCCGAGTCGTTCCTCGGCCCGGACCACCTGACCCAGGTTCAGGAGGCGGCCAAGGAGGTCGTCTCCGACGCGCTCGGCTGAGCTCGGTCGGTGGCGCTGCGGCGCAGCGCCACCACCACGACCAGCGGCCACAGCGACTGCGCGCCGGCCACCGCACGCTCCGCCAGCCCGGTCCGGTCGGCCGGGCCCATCGCCGGCAGCTCCAGCACGAACCACGCCAGCAGCCCGAGGAGCACCCCCGCGGCCGCGACGTTGACGCGCACACCGCGAGCACCCCGGTGTCCCCGTCGGCCGCTCGCGAGCGGCCACACCGCCAGCGCGCCGAACGCCACCGCGGCGGCCAGCCCGTGCGCACGGTGGTGCACGTCGGCCGGGAGGACCGCGACGAGCGCCGTCCCGAGGCCCCCGAGGGCCAGGAGCGCGCGGCCCGCCCGGGGCAGCGGGCGCAGCCCGGCGGCAGTCACGAGGTGCGCGGCGGCCGTGACCGCGAACCCGACGGTCATCACGCCCGGATCGGTGGCGGCCTTCGTCGCGAGCGCGCTGATGGTGTCCCGCACCGGGTCGAACCCCGTCTGCCGGGACGCCGCGAGCGTCCAGCCGCCGATCATCCCGACGGGCGCGAGCGTCGCGGGGACCAGGACCCAGCGCGGGACACGCGCGGCAGCGACCCGCCCCGGACGGACGGTCATCCGGCCGGCCGGACGAGGTCCCGGTACTCCGGGTGCCGCGCCAGGTACGCCCGGACGAACGGGCACAGCGCCACGATCTGCTGACCCGCGGCCCGGGCGTGCTCGAGGGCGTCGTGCGCGAGGCGGGAGCCGACGCCGTTCCCCTCGGCGGCCTCCTCGACCTCGGTGTGCGTGAACACCAGCAGCCCGGGCTCACCGGGCTCGAGGTAGTAGGCCGCGATGCCGAGCAGCGCGCCGTCGGCGTCCCGCGCCTCGAACCGGCCCTCGGACGGCACGTCGCGCACCTGGATCTCCATCCGCCGATCATCCGCTGCCGCCGGCGGTCGC
>DASWOL010000028.1:0-2601 GCA_036398695.1 Cellulomonas sp.
GAGCCGTGGCCGCGCCTCGGCCACGAGGTCGGCCACCTGCGCGGCGCAGGACTCCACGGCCTGGCCCGCCTCGGGGGCCAGCCACGAGACGCCGTCAGCTCCGGCGACGGCAGCGAGGTCGGCGAGCTCGCGGGTGCCGACCGCCAGGACCGTCACCGGGCCGGCCGGCTCCGCTGCGGCGACCGCCGCACGCACGTCTGCTGGACGGGTCACGATCACCCAGGCGGACATCACAGGACTCCCTCGGCTCGCAACGCACTCACCAGGGCGGCTGCGGCCTGCGTCGGGTCGCCCGAGAACACCCGCGCGGCGGGGGTCTGCGGCGTGCGGGTGCCCCGGCCCTCCAGCGGCGTGGTCGGAGCGAGGTCGAGGTCACGCACCGACACCACGGAGACCGGCCGCTTGCGCGCGGCAAGCTGCTACTTCATGCCAGGTGTCCGGGTCTCGGCCTGCTCGGCGCGCACGCCGATCACGACCGGCGGGGTGATCGCCAGCGTCTCCTTGTTGTCGTCGACCCGGCGGACCACCTCGATGCCGTCGGCCCCGACGCCCGCGCTCACGGCTCCGACGACGGCCGGCCAGCCGAGATGCCCGGCCAGGGTCACCGCGACGCCGGGGTGGGCCTCGTCGTCGCCGATCGCGACGACGTCCGCGCCCGGCACGGTCAGCACCGCCGCCGCCAGCACCGCCGCCGTGGCCGCGTCGTCGTCGGCCACCTGGGCATCCGCGACGCTCACGGCGCGGGCGGCGCCGCGGGCCAGTGCCCAGCTCACGTCGCCGTCGCCGAGGGTGACCCCGACGACGTCCTCACCACGTGCGGTGGCGATCGCCATCGCGGTGGCGACCGCGGCGGGATCGTCCTCACCGGCGGTCAGCTTCTGCGACCGCCACTCGACGGTCCCGTCGGATCGCACCTGGGCGTTGGCGACGTCCCTGGCCCACTTGTAGACGACGACCGTCGTCATTCCACGCCCCTTGTGCTCGTGAGCGCGTCGCCTCGGCGCGCGCTGCGGCGGACCGGTGTCCCCGGCCCCTCGCGCCAAGTCAAGGCCGCGCAAGGGGTACCCCAACAGCACCCTTCGGGTCGACCTGGGTAGCCGAAGGTCTACTCGGCGATGCCCTGCCGGACGCCGAACACGGCGGCCTGGACCCGGTTCTTCACGTGCAGCTTCCCCATGATGCTGCCGAGGTGCTTCTTCACCGTCGCCTCGCTCAGGTGCAGCACCTGCCCGATCTCGTCGTTCGACATGCCCTCGACCAGCAGCCGCAGCACCTGCAGCTCCCGCGGGGTCAGCGGCGCGGTCGCCGGCCCGGCGGTGCGACCGGACGGCGACGTGAGCAGACCGAACTCGGCGAGCACCTTGCCCGCGATCGTCGACGACAGCGCGGTCTCACCCCGCAGGATGCCCAGAAGCGCGTCGCGCAGGCGGGCGGCCGACTCGTCCTTGCTGAGGTATCCGTGCGCGCCGTTGCGCAACGCCTGGTACACGTCCTCACCGAGGTTGGATGCGGTGAGCATCGCGACCCGCACCTCGGGGTCCGCGACGGTGATCTCGCGGGTGGCCTCCACACCGCCCAGGCCCGCCATCCGCACGTCCATGAGCACCAACGCCGGGCGCAGGCGGCGCGCCAGCCGGACCGCCTCCGTGCCATCGGCGGCGCAGCCCACGACCGCGAACTCCGGCCACCGCCCGATGAGCGCCACCAGCCCCTCGCGGAACAACGCGTGGTCGTCGACGACGAGCACCGTGACCGGCTCGTCACGCACGGCGCAGCGCCGCCTCGATCTCCACCCCGCCGGTGTCGCGGCACCTCAGCGGTGCCTCAGCGCTCACCACGGTGCCCGCGCCGGGACGGGAGTCGATCCGGAGCACGCCGTCCACCTGGTCGAGCCGCTCGGTCATGATCCGCAGCCCCAGGCGGGAGCCCGACACCTCGTCCGGGGCGAAGCCGACGCCGTCGTCGAGCACCTCGAGCCGGATCCGGGCCGTGCCCGGCAACAGGCGCACGGTGACCGACGACGCCCGGGCGTGCAGGCGCACGTTGGCCAGCGCCTCCTGGAGCACGCGCACCACCTGCGCGGCCACGAACGGCGGGATCCGCCCGGCACGATCGATGTCGCCGCACTCCAGCCGCACCGGGAGGCCGGTCTGGTGGCGGAAGGCGTCCACCTGCCAGTCGACCCGGTCCGCCAGCGACCCCTCGACCAGACCCGCGTCGGCCCGCAGCCCGAGCATCTGGTGGCGCAGGCTCTGCTTGAGCCCGTCGACCATCTGACCCAGCCGTCGCACATCGTCGGCGAGCCGATCGTCGCCGTGACCCACGAGATCCAGCTCGACCAGCCCCAGGTGCAACCCCAGGGCCGCGACCTGCTGGGACAGGTCCACGTGCAGCTCCTCGCCGAGCCGGCGCCGCTCCTCCAGCGCACCGAGCTCACGCTCCCGCCGTGCCATCTGCCACCGGTGCACAGCGTTGCCGAGCACCCGGCCCACGACGGCAAGGAACTCGGTCAGCTCGGCGTCGGGGCGGAACCCTGGCTCGAAGGCCATCAGCATCGCGCCGAAGTGACGGCCGTCGGCGTGGATCGGCACGCACACCTCG
>DASWOL010000029.1:0-60373 GCA_036398695.1 Cellulomonas sp.
GTCGCTCGGCCCGTGTCCCGGTCGTCATGGTCAGGGGTTACCACGGTCTACCGCCCGTCAGCTTCGGAGCGGCTGGTTGGTCAGAAGCGGCGACCGAGTGGGTGCCCGGCATCGTCGTTCGCATCACGGCGGGAGCGGTGCCGGATCGGCACGACTCGCGTGGCGACAAATATCGAGAAGATGCCGTAAGCCACGAAGCTCAGCGCGGTCGACGTCCCGGTGCGCCCGGTGGCAAGGGCGACGACGGACGCGAGGACGAGGATCCCCAGGAGCACGATCAGGGCGAGCTGGAGCCGGCGTTTGGTCGGCGTGACCGCGGTCATCGTTCCGGCACGCCCCCTCTCGGAACAATCGTCGAGCGCGTTCTCCTGACCCGGTGTGACACGGGCGTCGGGTCGACGGCAGATCGATCAGCCCGCTGGGTGGTGCACCCGTGATCCACCGTAGTGAGATGAGACCGCTGCTGATCACCAGATGCCATGATGGCCACCCCGTCGGGACCCATCCCGCCTGGGGCCAGTGACCGGCCCGTCAGACGTCCCAAGGAGATGCCGGTGACTCGGACCCCGACGACGAGACGGCGCCGAGCCCCGTCCCCCGCCGACGTGGTGGACGTCTTCGTCTACGTGGTGGTGCTCAACCTGGCCGCGCAGTACGTGCCCTCGGTCATTGCCGAGACCTTCACCTTCTCGCTGCTCACGGCGGTGCTGCTCAAGGTGGTCCTCGAGGTGGTGCTGGCGGTGAAGAACCGCGTGAAGGGCATGGTCGCGGCGGCCACCACGTTCGGGGGCAAGGCGCGGGCCGGCCTGCTGCTGTGGGTGGTGATGGTGGGCAGCAAGTTCGTGGTGCTGGAGCTGGTCGCGTGGCTGTTCGCCGGCCAGGTGAAGCTCGGCGGGTTCTTCTCGGTCACCGGCCTCATCCTGGTGCTGCTGCTCGGCCGCGCCGGGGTGCGCCGGCTGCTGGCAATGCCGATCAGCGAGTAGGCCCAACCCGGTCCGAGCCCCGCGGCACGCGCTGGTGACAGCCTCTCAGTAGGCCGCGACGCGGCCCGTCGCGGTCAGCACCGCGTTGCGGACGTCGTCGAGAGAGCGCTCCGGCTGGAACACCAGCCAGTCCAGCCCTGCCATGAGGGTGGCTCCGAACAGCGCCGCGGCGGTGAGCTCGGCGTCGCATCCCGGCCAGGCCTGGCGCGTCGCGTCGACGAAGGTGCCGATGGCGTCGCGGCGGATGGTGCCGATGGACTCCTGCCAGTCCCGGCCCCGGCGGAAGATCTCGGTGGTGACCAGCTTGGCGAAGTCGGGGTGGTCGCGGATCTGGCCCAGCAGCTCGGTGACGAGCGCGTCGAGGGCGTCCCGGCCGTTGTGCTGCTCGGCCGCTTCCTTGAGGGCGGCGGTGAGGTGGGCCACGCCGTCGCCGATGATGGCGGCGAACAGGCCGGACTTCGAGCCGAAGTTGTAGAAGATGCTGCCCTTGGCCACGCCGGCGGCGGCCGCGATGTCGTCGATCGAGGTGGCCGCGATGCCGCGGTCGGCCACCAGGGCGAGCGCCGCCTTGACGATCTGCTCGCGCACCGACGTCACGGTCACCACTGTCTCAGATCGCCAGTGCCGGGTGCAGCCGTGACAGGGTCCAGGTGCGCATCCGCCCGGCACGCCAGGCCGTGAGGGCCAGCGAACCGACGAGCGTGGCCACGAGCACCACGACGGCCCGCACCAGCCGGGCGTCCGCACCGCCGGTGATGAGCAGGCGCAGCCCCTCGACGGCGTACGTCATCGGCAGCCACGGGTGCACGGCCCGGAAGAAGGCCGGGGTGGTGGCCACCGGGTAGGTGCCGCCCGACGACGCGAGCTGGAGCATCAGCAGCGCAAGGACGGCCACCTTGCCCGCGGCGGGACCGAGCAGCGCGATGAGCATCTGCTGCAGGGCGAGGAAGGCCGCGACGACGAGGACCGTGAACGCGATGGTTCCGGCCGGGTTGGTCATGTGCAGGCCGACGCCGTAGTGGACCACGGCCAGCATCACCGCCACCTGGGCGAGGCCGAGCAGCACGGCCGGCAGAAAGCCGGCGATCGCCGTGCGCCAACCTGGGACGGCGGTGGCCAGGGCGCGCGACGGCAACGGGCGCATGAGCAGCCAGGTGATGAGGGAGCCGACGAACAGGGCGAGCGGGATGAAGAACGGGGCGAACCCTTCGCCGAAGCCCGCGGCCTTTGCGATGTCGTCGTCGTGCAGCGTCACCGGGGTGGCGATCGTCGCGGCGCGCGTCGTCTGGAGTGCGGCGTCGTCGGCGGGGATCGCCGACGCCCCGGTGGCGAGCGCGGTCGACAGTTGCCCGGAACCGTCGGCCACCTGGCCGGCACCGTCGGCCACCTGGGCTGCGCCGGTGGCGAGCGTCGTCGTGCCGGTGGCCAGGGACGTGGCGCCCGTGGCGAGCGTGCTCGCGCCGCGGTCGAGCGTGCTCGCGCCGGAGGCCAGCGACGTCGCGCCGGTGGCCAGGGTGCTGGCGCCCGAGGCGAGGTGCGCCGCGCCGCTCGCCACGCTCGCAGCGCCGGTCGACACGGTCCCGGCGCCCGCGGCCGTGTTCGCGGCACCGGCGCTGAGCGTGCTCGCCGACGTCGCCAGCGTGGCCAGTCCGGAGTCGAGCGTCGCCGCGCCGTCGGCCACCTGCCCGGCCCCGGCCTGGAGGGTGGCGAGCTGGCTGGACATCGCGCTGCTGTCGGCGGACGTCGGCAGGGCGGCGACCAGGGTGGCCAGCTGGGCTGCCGCGGCGGGGTCCACCACGGCACCGGTCGCCGGGTCGAAGGCCAGCGACTTCAGGTAGGCGGCGACCGGGGCGAGAGTGGCGAGCTTGCCGGCCATCGCGCCCACCTGAGCGGCCGTCTGGTCCACGCCGGCGCTGACCCGGGCGGTGTTCACCGCCAGATCGTCGGCACCCTTCGCGGCCTGCGCGGTGCCCGCCGCGAGCTTCGCGGCACCGGTGGCGACCTGTGCCGTTCCGCCGGCCAGCGACGAGGTGCCCGTGGACAGCGACGACGCGCCCGCGGCGAGCGTGGCGCTGCCGTCGGCGAGGCTCTTCGCTCCGGTGGACAGGTCGGCGGTGCCCGAGGTCAGAGCGCCTGCTCCGGTGAGCAGGTCGTGCGCACCGGTCGCCAGCGAGCCGGCGCCGGTCGCCGCCGACGAGGCGCCGTCGGCCACCCGGTGGGCGCCGTCGCTCAACGTGCCGGCGGCGGCGTCGAGCCTCACCGCCCCGTCGGAGGCTTGGGCGAACCCGTCGCGGGCCGAGCCGAGCCCCACGAGCACCTGATCCACGGCCTGCTGCCCGGCGCTCGCCGAGACGGCTTGCTCCACCTGCAGCATCGCCGAGCGCCCGAGCGTGGTCGCCAGGAACGAGGTGCCGTCGTTGTAGGTGACGTCGATCTGCGCCGAGGTCGGGTGGTCGCCGGCAGCGGACGCCAGGTCCGCCGAGAAGTCCTGCGGGATCGTCACCGCGAAGTTGTACTTGCCGTCCCGCACGCCCTTGGCGGCGTCGTCGGCGTCGGTGACGTGCCAGCCCAGGTCGTGCGAGGCGGTCAGGGTCGCCACGACGTCGTCGCCGGCGTGCCGCTCCTGGCCGTCGAGGGTGGCACCGGTGTCGGAGTTGACCAGGGCCACCGGCAGCTTGTCGAGGTTCCCGGTGGGGTCCCAGAACGCCCACAGGTACAGGGCGCCGTAGAGCAGCGGGACGAGGATCATCGCCGCGACGGCGGCGCGGGGCAGCGCGCCGCGGCGGAAGCGGCGCAGCTCGGTCCCGGTGGAGATGGCGGAGATCATGGAGGGTCCTTCGAAGGTCGAGGGGGAGCAAGGCTCAGGAGACGGGCACCGCGTGCGGGCCGGTGGCCAGGTTGAGCTGCACGGGCGGCCGGTCCCAGGACATCCGCGTCACCTCGTCGAGCGAGGCGACCGCCGCCACGACGGTGACGCCGCCGGCACGCAGCCTGTCGAGCGCGGACCAGACGGTCTGCCGCCGGGTCGAGTCGTGGACGTGGTCCACGTCGTCGACCACCAGCAGCTCGGGCCGGGCCACCATCGCCAGGGTGATGCGCAGCAGCATCGCGTCCACCTCGTCGAGGTCCCACGCGACGGTGTCCACCTTCGGCAGCGGCCGCGGTCCGAACACCGGTGCGGCATGACGGGCGAAGGTGGGCTGGTCGACGCGGGGCACGCGGGCCCACCACGGGGCGGTCCAGGCCAGGCGCTCGCGCAGCGCGACTCCGACGGTGATGTTCTCGTCGAGCTCGTCGATCCCGGCGAAGCCGGCGATCGCCGCCCGGCGCTGCACGGCGCGGCGGCGCTCGGGCAGCGGCTCGCCGAGCACCACGAGCTCGCACCCGGGATCCGGGACCATGCGCCCGGCAAGGGTCAGCAGCAGGCTCGAGCGCCCAGCACCCTGCGGGCCCTGCACGACGACCAGGTCACCGCGGCGCACGTCGGCGTCGACCGGGCCGTAGACCACGCCGCGCCGGCCGTGCAGCCGCAGACCACGGGCGTGGAGAGCGAGGTCCGTCGCCTCGTCCGGCAGGCTGTCGACGAGCGGTGCGGTGCTGGTGTCCTGGGTCATGCGGTGCTTCTCTCTCGGACTGACCGGTCAGTACAAAGACTGACCCTACGCCTCTTGTCGTAGGACGAATGCCGCCGGCCTCCGTGGGGTTGGTCACACCGCTCGCGGAACCCGCAGGCGCCGCGACCGACGACCGCGAGGGGTCCAGGCCGGCCCCCTCAGTTCTGGGGCATGCCGCGAGGCGGCGGGTCGCCTAGCGTGACGCGTGACGCGTGAGCCGGGGGCGGGCGACGAGCTCGCGGCGCCGGGGGCGCGGCTCCTCGGCGTAGGCGGTGCTGGCATGGCGCGAAGCTCGTGGAACCGGGTGCGGGGCATCACCGCGGCGGTGCTGATCGTCGTCGGCCTGGTGCTGACGCCGGTGGCGATGGTGGCCGCCCACGCGCGCACGCAGCTGACCGACACGGACCGGTTCGTCGCGACCTTCGCACCGTTGGCGAGCGACCGCGGGGTGCAGGACGCCGTCGGTGACGCGGCGATCGCGGCCGTGGACAGCACGGTGGACTTCTCCGCGCTGGCGGCCTTGGCGATCCAGGGGCTGCCGGATTCGACGCCGCCGGCCGTCACCGGCCTGCTCGCGCTGCTGGGCGACCGGGCCGCGAGCGCGCTGCGGTCCATCGTGGACGAGCAGATCCGGTCGGTCGTCGGCTCCGACGCGTTCCCGCAGCTGTGGGAGCAGATGCTGCGCGTGGCGCACTCGCGGGTGGTGGCCGGGGTCCAGGCCGACGCGTCCGCGTCGCTCGTGCTGCGGGGCGACACGGTGGTGCTCCAGGTGGGCCCCATCGTCGAGCGCGCGCGGCAGCTGCTGGTGGACCGGGGCAGTCAGTTCGCGTCGAGGATCCCGCCGGTAAACCGGACGGTGGACCTGGTGGAGGTCCCCGGGCTGTCCACGGCCGCCACGAGCTACGGGGCCGTCGTGGCCCTTGGCGTGTGGCTGCCCGTGGCGGCGGCGTTGCTGGTGGTGGTCGGCGTGGTGCTTGCCCGCCGGCGCCGGGTGACGGTGCTGCGCACCGGGCTGGGCCTCGCCGGGGTGGCGGTCGTCGTGCTCGTCGCGCTGGCGGTGGTCCGGGCGGTCCTGATGACCCCGGCGCACGAGGTGTCGACGGCCGCCCTCGACCGGTCGAGGGCGCTGCTGCTGACCGCCGCGTACGACGCCGCCACAGGCGGTGTGGTCCGGACCACGGCGATCGCGCTGGTGGTCGGCGTCGTCGCCGCGGTGGCGGCACACCTTCTGGGACGCCTCGCGGCACCGGCGGGCGCCCTGGGGGCTGTGGAAGAGGCCCGATTTATCTCGTGACCCTCGACCCTTCACATTGTGGCCGTGGCATCCGATATGATGGTCAACGAGTGCAAGACCCCGCCGTTGGTAGCGGGGCGAGCCGGTCACATGAAGCCGGCAGTAGGCGGACCCGCAGCGCTCGATGGGTCCGAAGTCGCTCGGTCTGCAGCTGAGCGGCTGCCTGGAAGGCCCCGACCGTTCGGTCGGGGCCTTCGCCATCCGGCCTCAGGCGGCCAGGTGCGCGTCGAACCAGGCCAGCGTGCGCGCCCACGCGTCGACGGCGTCCGCCTCGACGTACACCTCGGGACGCTCGTAGCAGTGGAACCCGTGGCCGGCGTCGGCGTAACGGACCACCTCGGTGGGCACCGCGGCCGTCGCGGCGGCGGCCCGGAGCGCCTCGACCTCGTCGGCCGGGATGCTGGCGTCCAGGTCGCCGTACAGGCCCAGCCACGCGCCGTGCAGCCCGGGGGCAAGCTGAGGCTGCGGCGGGAAGCCGAAGCGCCCGGCGCCCACCCCGCCGCCGTAGTACGTCACGGCGGCGCCGACCGGCCGCAGGGCATCGGTGAAGAAGGTGATCGACCCGCCCATGCAGAACCCGACCACCCCCTGCTGCGACGGTGCGAAGCCCGCGTCGGCGAGGTGCGCGAGCGAGGCGTCGACGTCGGCCTGGACGCCGTCGTGGCTCAGCGCGTCCATGTGAGGACGCACCTGGCTGAAGTCGTAGGGCAGCACCTCGCCACCGGTGCGGTGGAAGAGCGCGGGCGCGATCGCGTACCACCCGGCCTCCGCCAGCCGGTCGGCGACGGACTCGATGTAGCCGGTCAGCCCGAACGCCTCCTGGACGACGAGCACGCCGCCGCGGGCGTCGCCGTCGGGACGGGCGCGGTAGACCGGCATCGCCCCGTCAGGGGTCTCCAGGGTGAAGTGGTCGCGAACGGTCACGGTGTGCTCCTTCGTCGTAGTTCTCCTCACGCACGCTACGACGCGACGCTGAGGACGCAAGCAGTGACCACGCAGGTGGCAGGCCTAGGCTGCTAGGAGTCGCCCCGGAGGAGGAACGGACATGGACCTTCGCAGGTTCGCTCTGTGGCGCGGGTCGCGGGACCTGCCGCCACGTCTGGCCGCCGATGCCGAGGAGGCCGGGTTCTCCCGCCTGTGGATCGGCGGCGTCCCGGCGAGCCTCGAGCACGCGGAGGCAGCGCTCGCCACGACGAGCACGCTGAAGGTCGCCAGCGGGATCGTCAACATCTGGCGCGACGACGCCGTGAGCGTGGCCGCCTCGTTCCACCGCCTCGAGGAGCGCTACCCCGGCCGGTTCCTGCTCGGCATCGGCACGGGGCACCCCGAGTCGGTCCAGGACTACAGCAAGCCGTACGAGGCGCTGTCCCGCTACCTCGACGTGCTCGACGAGCAGGGCGTGCCCACCGAGCGGCGGATCCTCGCCGCGCTCGGCCCCCGGGTGCTGCGGCTGGCGCGGGATCGCTCGTCGGGCGCGCACCCCTACCTCGTGACGGCCGAGCACACCGCGCAGGCCCGCGCCATCCTCGGGCCGGACAAGCTGCTGGTCCCCGAGCACAAGGTGGTGCTCGACGCGGACCCCCAGCGGGCGCGGGCCGTGGGCCGCCCGCGGGTGCAGACGCCTTACCTCGGGCTGGTCAACTACCGGAACAACCTGCGCCGGCTGGGCTTCACGGACGACGACATGGCCGGTGCCGGCAGCGACCGGCTGATCGACGCGGTGGTGGCGCACGGCACGCCGGAGGCGGTCGCGGCCCAGCTCGCCGCCCACCTCGACGCGGGGGCGGACGAGGTGGCGATCCAGCTGCTCACCCCGAGCCCGGACGACGACCTGCGCCCGCTGCTGGCCGAGCTGGCGGACGCCCTGACGCGCTTCGACGCCTGACCGCGGGGCTTCCTCGCCGTCCACGCGGGAGGACGAGGGGATGCGCTCTGCGCGCGCGACGACGGGCCGATCGACGGCCAGGACGCCGCGGGGTCGGCGGATGCGCTCGGCGCGCGCGACGACGGGACACGGGCCCGTTCCGGCCGGACGGGCCTAACGGAGCGGGGCGGTCGAGCCGCGTCGGACGAGCGAGACCGGGAGCCGGACGTGCTGGGACACCACGGGCTCCTGGTCGATCAACGACAGCAGCAGCCGGATCGCCGAGGCGCCCATGTCCTGGATCGCCTGGCGGACCGTGGTGAGCGGCGGCGTCGCCTGCGCGGACTCTGGGATGTCGTCGAACCCCACCACGGACAGCTCGCTCGGCACGTGAATGCCCATCTGCTGCGCCACGTCCAGGGTGCCGATCGCGGACAGGTCGTTCGCGGCGAAGATCGCCGTCGGCCGGTCGGCCAGCGAGAGCAGCTCGGCAGCGGGCAGGTGCGTCGAGTCGCGCAGGTACTCGCCCACCCGGATCAGGTCCTCGTCGACGGGGATGCCCGCGTCGGCGAGCGCCTGCCGGTAGCCGGACTCGCGCAGCCGGGACGACTCGAGGTCCGGCCGGCCCGCGAGGAAGCCGATGCGGCGGTGCCCCAGCTCGACGAGGTGGCGGGTGGCGAGGATGCCGCCGGTGAAGTTGTCGGAGTCGACCGTGGGGAAGCCGAGCGGCCCGGCGTGCGGGTCGATCGCGACGACGGGCACCACGGCCTCGGCCTCCACGACCGTGGGGGTGACGATGACGGCACCGTCGATCAAGGTGCCGGACAGCCGGGTGAGGTAACGGCGCTCCCAGCCGGCCCCGCCGCTGCGGCGCCCACCGGTGTAGGCCAGCACGTCGTACTCGGAGTCCCTGAGCGCGCCGGCGGCACCCTTGATGATCTCGGTGCTGAAGGGCTCGAACTCGGCGACGAGGATCCCGATCACCCAGGTGCGGTGCGAGCGCAGGCTGCGTGCGACGAGGCTGCCCTCGTAGCCGAGCTGGTCGATCACCGCGTTGACGCGCGAGTACGTCTCGCGTGCGACGCCGTCGCGCGAGTTGATCACCTTCGACACGGTCGACACCGAGACGCCCGCGGCCAGAGCGACGTCGGTGATCGTGACCCGTTGTGCCACGGACGCAGCATAACGTCGCGAGAACGTTGTCGATAACGATCGACGTCCCAAGGGCCTGCACCGGTGCCCCCCGGCCCGGTCGTTCGCCGACTGTACCTGCGTGCCCGGCCGCCGGCAGCGAGGCCGCCGCCGGGGGAGCGCGACCACCGCCTGCGACACGTGGCTAAATCGTTATCGAGAACGTTTGACACCGGGTTTGCGCCCGGTGCACTCTGACGCCGTCGGGCCCCTGCGCCGGGCGTCATCGACGACGCGGACGGGGTGCTCGGTCGAAGGAAGTTCACGATCAGCGGGCGAGTCGCCCGGGTGCCTGCCGCTGCTGCCGGGTTCACTGGCAACGGGCGGTCGCCGGCTTCACAGGCTCTCAACGAGGAGGACAGATCTGATGAATGCGAGGAAGTCCCTCGCGCTCACGGCCGCCGTGGCCGTGACCGCTCTCGGACTCGCTGCGTGCAGCTCCAGCAGTGGGAACACGACCCCCACCGGTGGCGCCACGTCAGCAGGCACCGAGACCACCGCCGCCAACCAGGCACCGGTGACGCTGACCCTGTGGGAGAACAACACCACGGGCAAGGGCCCGCAGTTCTGGGCCGACACGATCGCCGCCTACAAGAAGGTGGCGCCGAACGTCACCATCAACCTGCAGCCCGTGCAGAACGAGGACCTCGACGGCAAGCTCCAGACGGCCCTCAACGGCGGCGACGCCCCGGACGTCTTCCTGCAGCGCGGCGGCGGCAAGCTCGCCGACATGGTGAACGCCGGCTTCGTGGCGGACATCACCGGCTCGCTGTCGGACGCGACCACGGCCGCCATCCCGAAGTCGGCCTTCGCGGCGGACACGTACAACGGCAAGATCTACGCGATGCCGCTGACCGTGCTGCCGGGTGGTCTCTTCTACAGCAAGGACCTGTTCTCCAAGGCCGGCATCACCACACCGCCGACCACGCTCGCCGAGTTCAACGACGCCGTCACCAAGCTCAAGGCGGCGGGCATCGCCCCGATCGCGCTGGGCGCCAAGGACGCGTGGCCCGCGGCTCACTGGTTCTACTGGTTCGCGCTGCGTGAGTGCTCGCCGGACACGCTGAACGACGCGGCGAACAACGCCGACCTGTCCGACCCGTGCTTCACCAAGGCCGGCCAGGACCTGCAGACCTTCGCAGCCACCAAGCCGTTCAACGACGGCTTCCTGACGACCTCCGCCCAGCAGGGCGCCGGCTCGTCGGCCGGTCTCGTGGCGAACCACCAGGCCGCGATGGAGCTCATGGGCGCGTGGGACCCGGGCGTGATCGGCTCCCTGACCCCCGACCAGAAGAACCTGCCTGACCTCGGCTTCTTCCCGTTCCCGTCAGTTCCTGGCGGCGCGGGCGACCCGACGGCCATGATGGCCGGCGTCGACGCCTTCTCCTGCTCGGCCAAGGCCCCGCAGCCGGCGTGCACCGACTTCCTCAACTTCCTGGCCACCGACGCGATCCAGGAGGCGTACTCCACGGCCGCCTCGGCCCCGCCGGCGTCGAGCAAGGCCGCTGCTGCCGTCACCGACCCGGTGCTGCAGACGGTCATGTCCTACAACCAGAAGGCGGCCTACGTGTCGCTGTGGCTCGACACCCGGCTCGGCCAGAACATCGGCAACGCCCTCAACACCGGCGTGGTCGACATGCTCGCCGGCAAGGGCGACCCGGCCGGCATCATCCAGGCGGCCAACGACGCCGCGAAGAAGGGCTGACCTGAAGCATCATGACTGATTCCACTCGCGAGAACGCACCCGTCGCGGTGAGCTCGCCTGTGAATCTCTCGACGGACGGGGGCGGCGCCTCGGCGCTGCCCCCGTCCGGGCTCGCCCGGCGCCGCTCGCGCAGCGCCGGCTGGGCGGCTCGTCTGGAGATCACAGCGCTCACGGCCCCAGCGGTCATCGTCTTCCTGGCGTTCGTGGTCCTGCCGGTCTTCATGGCCGCCTACTACGGCTTCTTCAAGTGGAAGGGCTACGGGAAGCCGACGAACTTCATCGGCTTCCACAACTACGTGGTCATCTTCCAGGACCCGCTGTTCCACAGCGCACTGGCGCACAACTTCGAGATCGTCGTCCTGTCGCTGGTGATGCAGGGGCCGATCGCCATCGCGTTCGCGCTGCTGCTCAACAAGAAGATGCGCGGGCAGTCCGTGATCCGCGTGCTGATCTTCGTGCCGTACGTCATCTCCGAGGCGGTCGCCGGCATCGGCTGGAGCCTGCTGCTGGCGGGCAACGGCGCCTTCAACGCCCTGATGGTCGACCTGCACCTGAAGTTCCTCGACCAGGACTGGCTGGCGAACCCGAAGATCGCGCTGTGGACCCTGATGATCATCCTCACCTGGAAGTACATCGGGTACGCGACGATCCTCTTCCTCGCCGGTCTGCAGGGCATCCCGGAGGAGCTCAACGAGGCCGCGTCGATCGACGGGGCGTCCTACTGGCAGGTCCAGCGGCGCATCACGCTGCCGCTGCTCGGCCCCACCGTGCGCATCTGGGCGTTCCTGTCGATCATCGGCGCGCTCCAGCTGTTCGACGTCGTCTACATCATCTGGGGCCAGTACATCGCCTCGACCGCGGGCGTCTCGACCATGGCCACCTACATGAACCAGAACGGCCGGGTCTCGGGGAACTTCGGCTACGGCAGCGCCGTCGCCGTCGCCATGTTCCTCATCTCGCTCGTCATCGCGCTGCTGTACCAGCGCTTCGTCCTCCGCCGTGACACCGAGGGCGCCATCACCGGGGGAGGGAGGAACCGATGACCACCGCCACGCTCGACGCCACCGAGATCCACGCCCGTCGCAAGGACGCGAAGCAGAAGAACCTGAGCTGGGGCAACCCGGTGGTGTACTTCATCGCGCTGCTGTTCATCGCGCTGATGATCTCGCCGGTGCTGTACCTCGTCATCGGCGGGTTCCGCAGCAACTCGCAGATCACCACCGACCCGGCCGGCTGGCCGCACCCGTGGCTCGCCGAGAACTACGTCGCCGTGCTGACGAACTCGGCCTTCTGGCGGTCGTTCGCCAACTCGACCATCGCCGCCGTGGCCACCACCGCGGGCGTCGTCGCGCTCGGCCTCATGGTGAGCTTCGCGGTGGCGCGGTACCGGTTCCGCGGCAGCGGCGCCCTCTACACGCTGTTCGCCGCAGGCCTGATGTTCCCCATGTCCGTGGCGATCACGCCGCTGTACATCCTGATCCGCACGCTGCACCTGATGAACAACCTGCTCGGCGTGATCCTCCCGGGCATCGCGTTCGCCTTGCCGGTGACGGTGATCATCCTTGTACCGTTCCTGCGGGCCATCCCGTACGAGATCCAGGAGGCCGCCGAGATCGACGGCTGCGGCCGGTTCGGGTTCTTCTTCCGGATGGTGGTGCCGCTGTCGGTGCCCGGTGTGATCACGGTCGGGATCCTCGCGTTCATCGGCAGCTGGAACGGCTTCATGCTGCCGCTGTACATCTTGAACAACACGAACTCCCAGACCTTGCCGCTCACCGTCCAGACCTTCGCGTCCGGCCCGTACTCGGCGGACACGGCGAAGATCCTCGCCTTCACGTCGCTGGCGATGCTTCCCGCTCTGGGCTTCTTCAGCCTGTTCGAGCGGCGGATCGTCGGCGGGCTCACCGGGGCGGTCAAGGGCTAGCTGCCCGGGCCGGCTCCGCACGCCCGTCACGGGGCGATCGGCGCCGGCCCGGTGAGAGTCGTTCACAGGGCCGTCAGGCCCGCACGTAAGGGAGTGAGCTGTGTCGCTCGAGGGGCCGGTCCGGGGCATGACCATCGCGAACCCGGTGCTGCCGGGCTTCAACCCGGACCCCAGCATGGTGCGCGTCGGTGACGAGTACTACATCGCGGTGTCGACGTTCGAGTGGTTCCCCGGCGTGCGGGTGCACGCCTCGAAGGACCTGGTCCACTGGAACCTCGTCGCGAACGTCCTCGACACCACCACCCTGCTGGACATGACGGGAGACCCGGACTCGGGCGGGATCTGGGCGCCGGACCTGTCGTACGCCGACGGCAAGTTCTGGCTCGTCTACACCGACGTCAAGGTGATCGACGGCGCCTTCAAGGACATGACCAACTACCTGACCACGGCCACGGACGTGCGCGGCCCGTGGTCCGACCCGGTCCGCCTCAACGGCGTGGGGTTCGACGCGAGCCTCTTCCACGACGACGACGGCCGCAAGTACCTGGTGCAGCAGACCTGGGACCACCGCGAGTACCACCACCAGTTCGACGGCATCACCCTCACCGAGCTCGACCCGTTCACGCTGACGCCGGACCGGAAGACGGCCCGGACCATCTATCGCGGCACCCCCGTCCAGCTCGTCGAGGGACCGCACCTGTACAAGATCGACGGCCGCTACTACCTGTTCGTCGCCGAGGGCGGGACGGTGTACGGGCACCAGGAGACGGTGGCGCGCTCCACGTCGCTCGACGCCGACTCCTTCGAGACCATGCCGGGCAACCCCCTGCTCACCAACCGCGAGACGCCCGACTTCCCGCTGCAGAAGCAGGGGCACGGCGCGCTCGTCGAGACGCCCGGCGGCGAGTGGTACTACGCCTCGCTCATGGCGCGGCCGTGGCGGCGGGACGGCGACACCGACGAGGTGCGGGGCTGGTGCACGCTGGGCCGCGAGACCTCGATCCAGAAGGTGGAGTGGGACGCCGACGGCTGGCCGCGGATCGTCGGCGGTCCGGACGGCCTGGTCGAGGTCCCCGCGCCGCGCGATGCGATCGAGACGCCGGCGCCCGTGGACCACTCGGAGCACGACGACTTCGACGCGCCCCGGCTCGGCCTGGAGTGGAACACCTTGCGGGTGCCCTTCGGCACGGAGATGGGGTCCGTGGGCGGCGGACGGCTCGAGCTCGTCGGGCGCGGGTCGCTGGCGAACCGGCACGAGCTGTCGCTCGTCGCGCGGCGCTGGCAGGCGTTCGACTTCGACGCCGAGACGGCGGTGAAGTTCGACCCGACGACGTACCAGGCGATGGCCGGCCTGACGAACTACTACAACACCCGGCACTGGTCCTGGATCCACGTGACGTGGGACGAGGTCAAGGGCCGCGTCGTCGAGGTCGCCGAGATGGATCGCGGCGCGTACAGGTCGTTCCTGCGTGACACCGTCCCGGTACCGGACGGCGTCGAGTGGGTGCACCTGCGCACCACGGTGCGCACCCGGACCTACACGTACGAGTACTCGTTCGACGGCGTCCGGTGGCTGCCCACGGGTGTCGAGCTGGACGCGCGGATCCTGTCCGACGACTACGTCAACCAGACGTCCGGCGGGTTCTTCACCGGTGCGTTCGTCGGGCTGGCGGCGGTGGACTACTCGGGCTACGGCGAGGTCGCGACGTTCGACCACTTCGACTACCGGGAGCTCGGTGCCCGCTGACCCCGCGGTGCCCGCCTCCCAGGTGACGACCGCCCGCGGCACCGGCCTGGTGGTGGCCCTGACGTTCGACGACGGTCCCAACCCCGGCGAGACCGAGGACCTGCTCGACTTCCTCGCCGAGACGCACATCACGGCGGTGTTCTGCGTGATCGGCGGCAACGTCCTGGCGCCCGGCGGGGCCGAGGTGCTGCGCCGCACCGTCGCGGAGGGCCATGTGCTGGCCAACCACACGACGAGCTTCGCCGACATGGGCGGCTGGCCGGCCGAGCGGGTGCGCGACGACCTCGTCGCGAACCTGCGGATCATCCGCGAGGCGGTCGGTGACGTGGACGTGCCGTACTTCCGCGCGCCGAACGGGTCATGGGGTGTGACGGCTGCCGTGGCGGCGGAGCTCGGCATGCAGCCGCTCGGGCTGGGCAACGTCATCTTCGACTGGGAGACGCAGGACGAGGAGACCCTGGTCACGAACCTGCGCGCCGCGATCCGTCCCGGCGAGATCGCCCTCGCCCACGACGGCGGCGGAGACCGCTGGAGCACTGTTCGTGCGGTGCGCCGCGTCGTGACGGAGAGGCTCTCGGAGGGCTGGGCGTTCACACTGCCCGCCGGACACGGCCCTCGGGAGTAGCGCGCAGCGGGTGGCGCGTCAGTCCGTCAGGGGGCGGCGGGCGGCGCGGATCTCGTCCGCGGCGGCGTGGCGAGCCGCACGCTGAGCGGCGCGGAACTCCTCGGCGATCTGCTGCGCCTGGGCGTGGATCAGCCGGCGCAGATCGTCGTGCAACCGGACGGCGCGCTCCTCGGGCACGGTGTCGTCGTCGAGCGCAGCGAGCCACAGCCGCCGCGCCACGCGGATGTCGCCGTCCGTGACGTCCACCCGCAGGTCGTGGTCGCCCATCCTTCGCCCCCTCACCCACATGCTCAGACACACCGAAGGTGCGCCGGGGTGTGCGGGGGATACCGCTCCGGGGCGGATTCACCCGGTCGGGGGGTGGCGGATCCGGGGGGTAGGTCCGCCGCCCCCCGACCGGAGCTCAGAGCGAGGGGGTGGCCCGGCCCGACGATCGCACCGGCCCCGAGCCGGGGCGACGAAGGCGCCTGTCGAGTGTTCCGCCTACCGTGTCGACCTCGCCCAACGAACGTAGGACAGAACCGGGCGATCCGCGCGCCGAGCGCCGCCGGTCCGCGTCGGTGCAGGCCCGGCGGGTGCCAGGATGGGCGCGTGCAGGCCAGCGACCCGGACCGCCGGCCGCGTGCCGTGGGCCGGGCCTGGGCGGCGGGGCGCTCGTGGGTGGACCCGCTCGTCGCGATGGTGGTGCTGGCGCTCGTGCTCGGGCTCGTCGCCCCGGCCGGGGGAGCGCTGGGCGCCGGGTTGGGCCGGGCGACCACGGTCGCCGTGGTGCTGCTGTTCTTCCTCTACGGCGCGCGGCTCGGCACGTCGCAGGTGCGCGCCGGGATGCGCAACTGGCGGCTGCAGGGCTCGATCCTCGGCGCGACGTTCGTCGTCTTCCCGCTGCTCGGTCTGCTGGTGCAGCTGGTTCCCGACGCCGTCCTCGCGCCGGCGCTCCGCACCGGCGTGCTGTACCTGACGTTGCTGCCGTCGACGGTCCAGTCGTCGGTGGTGTTCACGTCGATCGCCGGCGGGAACGTCGCGGGGGCCGTGACGGGCGCGACGGTGTCGAACGTCGCGGGGATCGTGGTGACTCCCGCGCTCGTCGCGGCGCTCATGGGCGGGCGCGGCGTCGTCGGGCCCTCCGGGGTGCTCGCGGCGCTGGGCGAGCTGCTGACGCCGTTCGTCGTCGGCCAGTGCGTGCAGCGGTGGACCGGCGCGTGGCTGCGCGCCCGGCCGTGGCTCACCCGGATCACCGACCGGGCGACGATCGTGCTGGTGGCCTATGCCGCGGTGAGCACGGCGACCCGGACCGGAGCGTGGTCCGGGGTCGGCGTGGGGACCATCGCCGTGCTGCTGGCCGTCAGCGCGGCACTGCTCGCGGTGCTGCTGAGCCTGACGTGGCGGGCCGGCCGCTGGTGGCGGCTCGACCGCGCGGACCGCATCGCCCTGCTCATGTGCGGGTCGAAGAAGAGCCTGGCCACCGGGCTGCCGATGGCGGCGGTGCTGCTGCCCGCGGCGACGGCCGCCACCGTGACGCTGCCCGTGGTGGTGTTCCACCAGCTGCAGCTGACGGTGTGCGCGGTCGTGGCGCGGCGGCTGGCCGCGCGGGCGGCGCCGCGGATGCCAGGATGAGCGCCGTGCACCACGCGACGGGCGACCCGCTGCCACTGGTACCGGCGCCGCTGCACGCCGCCCGCCTCGCCGACGGCCCGTTCCAGGTGACCCGTACGACCGCCGTGGTCGCCGGGCCAGGGGCCGGGCAGCCGGCGGCCGTGGTGGCCGCGGCGCTCGGCGCGGCGGTCGGGGGCGAGATCCCGGTGCTGGTGGCGTCCGACGGGACAGGCCAGGCTGCAGGGCAGGCTGCAGGGCAGGCTGCAGGGCAGGCTGGGGGGCAGAGCCCAGGGCAGCAGGGTGCGGAGCAGAGCGCACGGCAGAGCGAAAGGCAGGGCGAAGGGCAGAGCCCAGGGCAGCAGGGTGCGGAGCAGAGCGCACGGCAGAGCGAAGGGCAGAGCGAAGGGCGGAGCGAAGGGCACGGCCAGGTGGTGCTCGCACTGGCCGACGACCCCGGCCTGCCCGCCGGCGACGAGGCGTACACGCTCAGAGCGGCCGCGACCGGCGTGCGCCTGACGGCACGCACCGTCGACGGGCTGCAGCGCGCGGCGGCGACCCTGGCCCAGCTGCTCGTCGTCGGCGGCGGCGCCGTCACCGTCCCCGCCGTCGAGGTGCGCGACGCCCCGCGCTACGGCTGGCGTGGCCTGTCGGTGGACGTCGCGCGGCACTTCCTGTCCGTCGCGGACATGGAGCGGGTGGTCGACCTGGTGGCCGGCTACAAGCTGAACGTGCTTCATCTCCACCTGACCGACGACCAGGGGTGGCGGCTGGACGTGCCGTCGCACCCCGAGCTCGTCGCGCGCTCGTCGCACGGCGGGGTGAACGGTGACCCCGGTGGCGCCTACTCCGCGCGCGACTGGGCCGGGCTCGTCGCCTACGCGGCGGCCCGCGGCGTGACCGTGGTGCCGGAGATCGACGTCCCGGGGCACGTCAACGCGGCGCTGCACGCCGTGCCCGCACTGAACCCGGGCGGCGTGGCGGCCGACGAGTACCAGGGTGTCGAAGTGGGCTTCTCCAGCCTGCGGGTGGCGCTGCCGGCGACGTCCCCGTTCCTGGCGGACGTGCTCGGTGACGTCGCGGCGATGACGCCGGGTCAGTACGTGCACATCGGCGGCGACGAGGCGATCTCCACCGGGCCCGAGGAGTACGCGCAGCTGGTCTGCGAGGCCGCCGCCGACGTCGCGGCCGCCGGCAAGCGCGTGGTGGGCTGGCAGGAGATCGCGCCGGCCGTGCTGCCGCCGGGCAGCATGCTGCAGTACTGGGACGAGCGGGAGGATCCCGCACCGATCCTCGCCGCGGCGCGGGCGGGGGCCGCAGTGCTCATGTCGCCGGCGTCCCGCGCGTACCTCGACATGAAGTACACGCCGGCCACCGCGCTGGGCCAGGACTGGGCCGGCCTGACGGAGCTGCGCGACGCCTACGACTGGGACCCGGCCACCGTGCTGGCGCAGCTGGACCCGGACGCGGTGGCCGGTGTCGAGGCGGCGATCTGGACCGAGACGCTCGGCACCCTCCAGGACGTGGCGTACCTGCTGCTGCCGCGGCTGGCCGCGGTGGCGGAGGTCGCCTGGTCGTCGTCGCCAGACTGGCACGGCTTCCGCACGCGCGTGGCTGCGCACGCGACGGCCTGGGACCGGGCCGGACTCGCCTGGTACCGCTCGCCGCAGGTGGACTGGCCGCGCTGAGGCGCTACACCCAGGACTGCAGCCACATCCGGATGTGCCACTGCTGGTACGGGATGATCTGCGCGGTCCACACCGGGTAGAAGAACAGGCCCACGGCGACGACGAGGACGACGAAGCCGCCGACCGACCAGATGGCGCGCCGACGTCCTCGCTCGTCGCCGGGCCGCGGCGGGCCCACGATCAGGCCGAGCACGTAGACGAGCGTCAGCACCACCCACGGCACGAACGCCACCGAGTAGAACGTGAAGATGGTGCGGTGCGCGTAGGCGAACCACGGCAGCCAGCCGGCGGCGGTGCCGGACAGGACGGCACCGGCACGCCAGTCGCGACGGCGCAGCAGCCACCACAGCGCCACGAGGAGCGCGACGGCACCCGCCCACCAGATGAGCGGGTTGCCGAGCGACGTGATGGGCTGCGAGCACGACGTCGCGCCGCACGCGTCCAAGGCCTTCTGGCCGGTCAGCTCGGAGATCGTCGTCGGGTAGTAGAAGGACGTCGGTCGCCACTGCACGATCCACCCGAGCGGGTTCGCCGCGTAGGGGTGCGGCGTGGTCAGCGTGTTGTGGAAGTGCCACATGTCGAGGTGGTACTTCCACAGGCTGCGCAGCGCCGGCGGCAGCCACTGCACGCCCAGGGTGGGGTTCTGCGCGGCCCACTGGCGGCCCCAGCCGTTCGACGAGGCGAACCAGCCCGACCAGCTGGCCAGGTAGACCGCGGCGGTGCCGGGGACCATGAGGAGGAACGCCGGCACGCCGTCGCGCACGATCCCGGTCCGCAGCCAGTGGCGCACGCCGGCGGCCTTCCGGGCGGCGAGGTCCCACCAGACCGACATCACGGCGAACACGGCGAGGAAGTAGATGCCGGACCACTTGGTGCCGCACGCCAGCCCCAGCAGCACGGTGGCGGCCAACCGCCACCAGCGGAATCCCAGGGGCGGCCCGGTGAGCAGCTCGCCGCCGGAGTCGAGGATCGCCGCGGCGCGCTCGGCGAGCCGTCGTCGCGACCAGAAGCGATCCATGACGATCGCGCCGAACGCGGCGAGCACGAAGAACATGAGGAACGGGTCGAGCAGGCTGACCCGCGACTGGACCAGCGCCTCGCCGTCCACGGCGAGGAACAGCCCGGCGACGGTGCCCAGGGCGGTGGAGGCGAACAGCCGGCGGCCGATCCGGGCGATGAGGAGGATCGCCAGCGTGCCGAACACCGCGGCTGCCAGCCGCCAGGCGAACGAGCTGGTGACGCCTCCGCCGGCCTGGATCCCCAAGCCGATCAGCCACTTGCCGATCGGGGGGTGCACCACGTACTCCGGCGCGGTCTGCAGCATGCTGACGTCGCCGGCCTCGAAGTGCGGGTTGGGGTCGGCGCCCCAGTTCGCCTCGTAGCCGTGGACGATCATCGAGTAGCCGTCTTTGACGTAGTACGTCTCGTCGAACACGAGGGCGTGCGGCGTCGACAGGTGCCAGAACCGCAGCACGCCGCCGAAGACGGTGACGAGCAGCGGGAACACCCAGCCGAGGACGCGCGCGCGGCGCGTGGCGTCCAGCGCGAGGTAGGCCTCTCCCAGCAGCGTGCGCCGCAGCCTCGCGAGGGTGGTCTCCTCCGGTTCTGCCGGCTCCTGCGGCGCTTGCGAATCCTGCGGCCCGTGCGGCTCCGTCGAGTCCGGCGGCTCCGTCGGTCCGTCGGGGTCTGCGGTCGGCGCCATCGCTCGGTCGCCGCCGGCGGCTGAGCCTGTGGCGTCCGCTCCGCTGTGCTCGTCGTCGGCGCGTGGGGCGTCCACCGGCGACCAGACCACTGCTGCGGGCACCGCCCCTGGGTTCGTCGCCGCGGCCGGCGCGGCCGGTGCGGGCACCGGGTGCTCGGCGGGACCGTCGGGCTCCACGGCGGGAACGGGACCGACGGCCGATGCCGGGGCGGACTCCTCGGGCTGGGTGGGATCGACCCGATGGCGACCGGTGGGCGGCACGCGGTCATCGTAGGGGGCGCGGATGTGTCGTGGGTGCGAGTGGGATGCTGCTGCGGTGACCTCGTCGGACGCGGGCCGGTTGGTGCTGGCCGCCACGCCCATCGGTGACGTCGAGGACGCGTCGGCACGGCTGCGGCGGCTGCTCGCCGAGGCGGACGTCGTCGCCGCGGAAGACACCCGCCGCACGCGTGACCTGGCCCGCCGGCTCAGCGTGACGATCGGCGGGCGCGTGGTGAGCCACCACGAGCACAACGAGGCGGGGCGGGTCGAGGAGCTGCTGGCGGTGATCGAGGGCGGCGGCACCGTGCTCGTCGTCACCGACGCCGGGATGCCCGCGGTCTCCGACCCGGGCTACCGCCTCGTGACCGCTGCGGTGGCGGCCGGGCTGCCGGTGACGGTGGCTCCCGGGCCCTCCGCCGTGCTCACCGCCCTGGCCCTGTCCGGCCTGCCGACCGACCGCTTCGCGTTCGAGGGCTTCCCGCCGCGACGACCCGGCGAGCGCGCCCGGGCGCTGGCCGCGCTGGCCGGCGAGCGGCGCACGCTCGTCTTCTTCGAGGCCCCGCACCGGCTGGCCGCGTTCCTCGGCGCGCTCGCCGAGGCCTTCGGCGCCGACCGGCGGGCGGCCGTGTGCCGTGAGCTGACGAAGACGTACGAGGAGGTGCGGCGCGACGACCTCGGGGCGCTCGCGGCGTGGGCCGCAGGCGGAGAGGTCCGGGGCGAGATCGTCGTCGTCGTGGCGGGCGCGTCCGCCCCGGCCGGGACCGCCGGGGACCTCGTCGCGCGCGTGCTGGCCAGGACCGAGGCGGGCGAGCGGCTGAAGGACGCGGTGGCCGCGGTGGCGGACGAGACGGGCGCCGGCAAGCGCGAGCTCTACCAGGCGGCGCTGGCGGCGCGGGTGCCGAAGCCGCGCTGAGGCGGCGCTGAGGCCGCGCTGAGGGCGCCATGGGGGCGCGCTGGAGCCGCACTGAAGCCGCGCTGAGGGCGCAACTGAGGCCGCGCTAAGGCCGCACCGGGGGCGTACTGAGGCCACCTTCAGGCCGCGCTCCGCTCGCCGGGAGGGCCGCGGCGGCGCACACCACGACGAGGTTCTTGGAAGAACTGGACCGCCAGGAGAAAAGTCGTGATCGGTCGGCGGCAGAACCTCGCTACGCTCACGGGCGTGAGCATCGCGCTCGAGGAGCGGCTCGAAGACAGCTACGACGGCACGCACCCGGTGCGGCAGATCCGGCGTCTCTACCGCGGGCAGGGCGCTCGCCTCGCGTTCGCCGCGGCCGCGTTCACGCTCAAGCACTCACCGGTGTGGGTGATCCCGGCGCTGACGGCGAACGTCATCGACATCGTGGTGCAGCACCGGCCGCTGCACGAGCTGTGGATGGTGGCCGCGTTCCTCGGTGTGCTGATCGCGCAGAACCTCCCCATGCACTGGCTCTACGTCCGGGCGCTGTCACGCGCGGTGCGCACGGTGGAGACCAACCTGCGGATGGCGCTGTGCCGCCGGCTGCAGGAGCTGTCGATCAGCTACCACCGCCGCACCAGTGCGGGCGTGCTGCAGGCCAAGATCGTCCGAGACGTCGAGAACGTCGTCGAGAGCTCCCGGCAGACCGTCGACTCCGGCCTGACCGCGCTGACCACCCTCCTGGGCGCGATCGTCATCACGGGCATCCGGGTGCCGGAGTTCCTGCCGGTGTTCGCGCTCGCCGTGCCGGCCGCCGCCGGGCTGACGTGGGCGATGCGACGCAGCATGATCGCGCGCAACGCCCGGTTCCGCGCCCAGGTGGAGAAGATGAGCGCCCGCGTCAGCGAGATGACGCACCTGATCCCCATCACGCGCGCCCATGCCCTGGAGCAGAGCGAGCTGGACCGGGTGGGCGGCACGCTCGTCGGCGTGCGCGAGGCCGGGTTCCGGCTCGACGTCACCAACGGCTGGTTCGGGGCGGTGTCCTGGATCCTGCTCCAGCTGATGAGCGTCGGGTGCCTCATCGGCGCCGCCTGGCTGGCGTGGTCCGGGCGGTTCGGGCTGACGGCCGGCGACGTCACCATGCTCTCGGCGTACTTCGTGTCGCTGACGGGGGCGGTGACCTCGCTGCTGGCCATCGTGCCCATCATCACCAAGGGTCTGGAGTCGGTCCGGTCGATGGGCGAGGTGCTCACCGAGCCGGACCTCGAGCGGAACGCCGGCAAGGCCCCGGTCGCCGCGGTCACCGGGGAGTTCGCGTTCGAGGACATGACGTTCAGCTACCCGGACGGCACCGAGCCTGCGGTGGCCGGTCTGGACCTGCACGTGCGGGCCGGGGAGACGATCGCGCTGGTGGGGCCGTCGGGCAGCGGCAAGACCACGGTGCTCAACCTGGTGATCGGGTTCCTCCAGCCCTCCGGCGGGCGGATCCTGCTGGACGGGCGGGACATGGCCGGGCTCGACCTGCGGCAGTACCGCCGGTTCCTCGCCGTGGTGCCGCAGGAGTCGATCCTGTTCGAGGGGTCGGTGCGCGCCAACGTCACCTACGGCCACCCCGACCTGGGGGACGCCGTGGTGGTCGAGGCGCTGCGCGCCGCCAACGCGTGGGACTTCGTGCAGGAGATGGGCGGGCTCGACGCGGTGATCGGCGAGCGGGGCGCTCGGCTGTCCGGCGGGCAGCGGCAGCGGCTGGCGATCGCCCGCGCGCTGGTGCGCGACCCGCGGGTCCTGGTGCTGGACGAGGCGACGTCCGCGCTCGACACCGCGTCCGAACGGCTGGTCCAGGAGGCGACGACGCGTCTGATGGCCGGGCGCACCACGTTCGTCGTCGCGCACCGTCTCTCGACGATCCGCGGCGCGGACCGGATCGCGGTGCTGCACGCGGGCCGGCTGACGGAGCTGGGGTCGCACGACGAGCTGCTCGCCGCCGACGGCGAGTACGCCGCGCTCGAGCGGCTCTCCGGCTTGGTCTCCTGACGCGTGTCCTGACGGGCGTCCCGACGCGTTTCCTGACGGGCGTCCCGACGCGTTTCCTGACGGGTGTCGCGACGCGTTTCCTGACGGCTGCCTCGACGTACGCCCTGACGCGTGCCCTGACCTTCGACCCTCCGCCGAGGGTGCCGCTCAGGCGTCCGCGGAGTCGATGAGCTGCGCGCCGGCGGCGGCCATGTCCTGGCGAGCGGCGGCGCCCAGCTCCGGCGTCACCGGCACCGTCAGGTCCGTGAGCACGCGGGCGTGCAGCCCGCCCGCGATCGCGTCGAGCGTCGTCGCGCGCACGCAGTGCGACTCGGCGATCCCCACCACGTCGACGTCGGTGATCAGCCCGTCGCGCAGGATGTCGGCAAGCATCCGCCCGGACTCGTCGGCCCCTTCGAAGCCGGAGTAGGCCGCCGCGAACGCCCCCTTCTTGACGGACGCGTCCGGGTGCAGGTGGGCGAGCGCCGGGTGCAGCTCGGCCTCGGCGGTGCCGGCGACCCCGTGCGGCGGCCAGGTGTCGACGAAGTCCGGGTGCTCGGAGAAGTGCCGGCCGGGCGAGACGTGCCAGTCCTGCGTGGTGACCACCAGGTCGTAGCGCTCGCGGTGCGCGGCGGCGTAGCCGGCGATCGCCTCGGCGGTGGCGTTCCCGCCCGGCACCGGCAGCGCGCCGCCCTCGCAGAAGGTCGGCTGGACGTCGACCACGAGCAGGGCGCGACGGGTGGGACCGGTGTCAGCCATGCCCCAGTGAACCACCGGGCTGCGTCCCGGCTTCCCCTCGCGGAGACTGACCGCATGGGCCGACGAGCGGTTGCGGTGACGATGGCGGCGATGGTGGCGGCGGGCACCGTGCTCGCGGGGTGCACGGGCGCACCCGACCAGCCCGTGACGGGGCCACCGACCAGCGTCGTCAGCTCGTCGGCGCCTTCGTCGTCCGCGGCGGCGGTGCCCACCAGTGCCGTGCCGGTGCCGAGCCCGACGACCGCGCCCGCGATCCGCGACGTCCCGACGGTGTCGGTCACCTCGGTGACCGACGTCGCCACGGACCTCGACGTGCCCTGGGGCATCGCCTTCCTGCCCGACCGCACGGCGGTGGTCACCCTGCGTGGTGAGGCGAAGCTGCTGCTCGTCGGTCCCGACGGCACGGTGACGCCCGTCGTCGGGCAGGGCGCCGACGAGGTGCGTGCGACGACGAAGCCGGCCGGCGAGGGCGGCCTGCTCGGCGTCGCGGTGCTGCCGGGCGCTACCGCGGTCTCGGCGGACCTCGCGCTCTACCAGACCACGGCCGGCGACAACCGCGTGCTGCGTGCCACGCTGTCCGGCGGGACGCTCGGGCCCACGCGGCCGATCCTCACCGGCATCCCGCGGGGCAGCAACCACGACGGCGGGCGGCTGGCCGTCGGTCCGGACGGCATGCTCTACGTCACCACCGGCGAGACCGGCAACCGGCCGCTCGCCCAGGACCCGGCGAGCCTCGGCGGCAAGGTGCTGCGCGTCACCCCGGACGGAGCCCCCGCGCCGGGCAACCCCGACCCCGCCTCGCCGGTGTGGAACACCGGCCACCGCAACGTCCAGGGCATCGCCTGGGCGCCCGACGGCCGGGTGTTCGCGAGCGAGTTCGGGCAGGACACGTGGGACGAGCTCAACGTGCTGGTGCCTGGCGGCAACTACGGCTGGCCCACCGTGGAAGGCTTCGGCGGCACGGCGCGGGGCTTCGTCGACCCCCTGGTGACCTGGCACACCGCCGATGCGTCACCGTCCGGGATCGCGGTCACCGACGAGGGTGTCTACCTGGCGGCGCTGCGCGGCGAGCGGCTGTGGCGGGTGCCGCTGCACCAGCTGCCGGCGGGAGCCGCGCCGACCGACCCCGCCGGGGTGGGGCAGCCCCAGGTGGTGCTCGACGGGTACGGCCGGCTGCGGGCGGTGGCCGTCGCCCCGGACGGCTCGCTGTGGGTGCTGACGAACAACCGCGACGGCCGTGGCACCCCCCGTGCCGGCGACGACCGCATCCTCCGCGTGACGCTCAGCTGACTCCCGCCCGTCCCCGCGCTGCGCGTGGCCGGCCCCTCCCACGCCTGACTGCGCTCCCGACCCGGCCGCGCGTATGCCCGGTCCCCGCCGCCTGATCCCGCCGCGCGTGTGGCCCATGTGTCCAGTGGTGAAGACGTGACACCTCACGCGACCCAGTGGTCCCATGGCGCACACGTGCGGCGGGGTTGGGCGGCGAGGCATCCACAGCCCGGGCGAGCGTGCCGGGAGTCACCGGGCGTGACGGGCCGGGGAGCCGGGGCCCGTGGCCTGCGCTGGGCTGCTCGCATGTCCGAGCTGATCCAGTCCCGTCTCGTCGAGCGCGGCGGTGCCGCCCGTCGCGCAACGCTCGTGCACACCCGTGGCGATGCCGCCCGGCTTGCGGCCGCGGTGGGCAGTGGGACCGTGCGCACGGTGGGCAGAGGCGTGTTCGCCCTTCCAGGTACTCCACGCGACCTCGTCGCCGCCGCGGTCCACAACGCGCGGCTCGGATGCGTCTCGGCGCTGTCCCGGGCAGGGGTCGCGGTTCTTCGGCCGCCCGACGAGCCGCACCTGTCGGTCGGCCGGCAGCGCGGTCGTCGGCCCTCCGCCCTCCGCAACCGGTTCCCGGTGGTGATCCATCGCGAGCGCGCCGAACCCGACGGGCCCACCACGGTGAAGGTCGCCGCCGCGCTCGCCCGGGCCCTTCGGTGCCGACCCGTCGCGGAGGCGCTCGTGTCCGTGGACAGCGCGCTCAACAAGCGCCTCGTGACGATCGATCAGGTGCGCAAGGCCCTGCCCGACGATGCACCGTGGGCCTCGCTCGCGCTCGACCTCGCCGACGCGGCGAGCCGGTCGCCGCTCGAGACCGTCGCACGCCTGGCACTCGTCGCGGAGGGGTTCGCGGTACGGGCCGGAGTCGTGATCTCGATGGTCGGGGAGGTCGACCTGCTCGTGGAGGACCGCGTGGTGGTCGAGCTCGACGGCTATGCCTTCCACAGTGACCGCGTGGCGTTCGGCGAGGACCGGCGACGAGACCGCGAGCTGGTGCTGCAGGGCTTCGTCGTGCTGCGCTTCACCGCCGCCGATGTGCTGGGAGAGCCGAGGCGCGTCGTGGCCGCCGTACGTGCCGCTCTGGCATCGACCCGTCGGATGCCGCCGCGCGCGTGACTGGCGTGACACAGGGGGCGCGTGAGTCTGCTCAACAGTCACATCAGACGCACAGGTCACACGGGCGGCGGGGTTGGACGGCGAGTTGCTGAAAGCAGCCCATGAAACGGCTCTCGGCTGCCAAGATGTGGGCGCCGGAACGGTCGGGGGGCCGCAGTGCCCGGCACATCGTCTTGGCCGGCCCCTGCGCTGAGGAGATTCCGTGTCGTCCTACGACCCCTACGCCAGCCAGGACCCGAACCAGCCTGCGCCCCAGCCGCCCTACGGTCAGGCCGCGCCGCCGCCCTACGGCCAGCCTGCGCCGCAGCCGCCCTACGGTCAGGCCGCGCCGCAGCCGCCCTATGGTCAGCCTGCGCCGCAGCCGCCGTATGGTCAGGCCGCGCCGCCGCCCTACGGTGCGCCGCAGTACCCGCCCGCCGGTCCCGCCTACGGCTACGCGCAGTACGGGCCGGAGGAGGGCAAGTCGTTCATCACCACCTGGCTGCTGTCGTACTTCCTCGGCGTCTTCGGGGTCGACCGGTTCTACCTCGGCAAGGTGGGCACCGGGGTGCTCAAGCTCATCACCCTCGGCGGCTGCGGCATCTGGGCCCTGATCGACCTGATCCTCGTGCTGGCCGGCGTCACGCGGGACTCGCAGGGCCGCCGGCTCGCCGGCTACGACCAGAACAAGCGGGTCGCATGGGTGGTGACGATCATCCTGTGGCTGGTCGGCGGCATCGGCACGGCGTTCAACGCCCACAACCTGCCGCGCTACCAGAACAACGGGGCGGCGGGCGAGACGGCCATCGTCCTCGTGGTGCAGCGGACGGTGTGATCCCGCCCGCCTCCTAGGATGCGGACCATGTCCCGCATCCTGTCGGCCGTCGCGTGGCCCTACGCGAACGGCCCTCGCCACATCGGTCATGTCGCCGGCTTCGGCGTCCCGTCGGACGTCTTCAGCCGGTACATGCGGATGGCCGGGCACGACGTGCTGATGGTGTCCGGCACCGACGAGCACGGCACGCCGATCCTCGTCGAGGCGGAGAAGCAGGGCGTCACGCCGCAGCAGCTCGCGGACCGGTTCAACCGGATCATCGTCGAGGACCTCACCTCGCTCGGCCTGTCCTACGACCTGTTCACCCGCACCACGACGCGCAACCACTACGCCGTGGTGCAGGAGATGTTCCGCACCGTCCACCGCAACGGCTACATGATCGAGAAGGCGACGATGGGCGCCATCAGCCCGTCGACCGGCCGCACCCTGCCGGACCGTTACATCGAGGGCACCTGCCCCATCTGCGGTTACGACGGCGCCCGCGGCGACCAGTGCGACAACTGCGGCAACCAGCTGGACCCCATCGACCTGATCAACCCGCGCAGCCGGATCAACGGCGAGACGCCGCTGTTCGTCGAGCAGTCGCACTTCTTCCTCGACCTGCCGGCGTTCGTCGGCGCGCTGGGCGACTGGCTGCGCACGCGCGTCGACTGGCGTCCCAACGTGCTGAAGTTCTCGCTCAACCTGCTCGACGACGTCCGCCCGCGCGCGATGACGCGCGACATCGACTGGGGCATCCCGGTGCCGCTGCCCGGCTGGGAGGACAACCCGAACAAGCGCCTGTACGTGTGGTTCGACGCGGTGATCGGGTACCTGTCGGCGTCCATCGAGTGGGCTCGTCGGACCGGCGACCCCGAGGCGTGGCGCGCCTGGTGGAACGACGGCGAGGCTCTCAGCTACTACTTCATGGGCAAGGACAACATCACGTTCCACTCCCAGATCTGGCCCGCCGAGCTGCTCGGCTACGCCGGCAAGGGGGACAAGGGCGGGACGCCGGGCGTGTTCGGCGACCTCGACCTGCCGACCGAGGTGGTGTCCAGCGAGTACCTCAACGTCGACGGGCAGCAGTTCAGCTCGTCGCGCGGTGTGGTCATCTACGTGCGCGACATGCTGTCCCGCTACCAGCCCGACGCCCTGCGCTACTACCTGTCGATCGCCGGTCCGGAGAGCCAGGACGTCGACTTCACCTGGGCCGAGTTCAAGCGCAGGACGAACGACGAGCTCGTCGCCGGCTGGGGCAACCTGGTCAACCGCACCGCGAGCATGGTGAACAAGAACTTCGGTGCGATCCCCGCGCCCGGCACGCGCCAGCCGGTCGACGACGCGCTGCTGGCCGCCACCGGTGCCGGCTTCGGCAAGGTCGGCGAGCTGCTGGGCACCCATCACAACCGCGCGGCGCTCAGCGAGGCGATGCGGCTGGTCCAGGAGGCCAACCGGTACGTCTCGGAGACCGAGCCCTGGAAGCTCAAGACCGACCCCGACCGGCTGGCCACCGTGCTGCACACGACGACGCAGGCCGTGCTGGACCTCAACACCCTGCTGTCGCCGTTCCTCGCGTTCTCCGCGCAGACCGTGCACCAGACGTTCGGCGGCACCGGCACGTTCTCCCCGATGCCGCGCATCGAGGAGGTCACGGACCTGGACGACGAGTCCCGCCACTACCCGGTGATCACCGGGGACTACCGGCTGGGCGAGACGGTCCCGGTCTGGGCGTCGCGGCCCGTGGTGCCCGGCACGCCGGTGGGCAAGCCCACGCCGGTGTTCACCAAGCTCGACGACTCGGTGGTCGAGGACGAGATCGCCCGCGCCCAGCAGGCGTGACGAGCGACCCCATGAGCCGCCGTTCCCGCGACCGCGGCTGGCCGGACCCGCCCGAGCCGCTCCCGCTGCCGGTGGTGGACAACCACACCCACCTCGAGTCGGTCCTCGAGGTCCCCTTGCCCTTCCCACCCTCGGGCACCGGCTCCGGTGAGCCCTGGACCACGGATCACGGTCCGAACCTCACCGGCGTCGCGGAGGGGGTGGGGGCGCAGCTGCGTGCGGCGCGGGCGGTCGGGGTGACGCGGATGGTGCAGGTGGGGTGCGACCTGGAAGCCGCCGCGTGGACCGACGCCGCGGTGCGCGAGCATCCCGCGCTGCTGGGCGCCGTGGCGATCCACCCCAACGAGGCCGTGCTGCACGCGGGCGTCCGTGAGGTGGCCCCGGACGGCCTGGAACCGGACCCGCGGCCGCGCCACGAGGTGCCGCTCGACGAGGCGATCGCCCAGGTGGCGGACCTCGCACGGAGCAACCCGCGGATCCGCGCCATCGGCGAGACGGGCCTGGACTTCTTCCGAGCCGGCCCGCGCGGCCGCGCGGTCCAGCGGGAGGCGTTCCGCGCGCACGTCGCCCTGGCCAAGGAGCTGGGCCTGGCCCTGCAGATCCACGACCGTGACGCCCACGACGAGGTGGTGGAGATCCTCCTGGCCGACGGCGCGCCCGAGCGCACGGTGTTCCACTGCTTCTCCGGCGGCGCCGGGCTGGCGCGGACCGCCGTGGCGCACGGCTGGTACTGCTCGTTCGCCGGCCCGGTGTCGTTCCCGGCCAACGACGAGCTTCGCGCCGGCCTGCGCGAGGTTCCTCCCGTCCTCCTGCTCGCCGAGACCGATGCCCCTTACCTGACGGTTCACCCGTTCCGGGGGCGCCCCAACGCCCCCTACCTGCTGCCGGGCACCGTCCGGGCGATCGCGCAGACCACCGGGCGCGACCTCGCCGACGTGTGCCGCGGGCTCGCCGCGACCGCCGAGTCGGTCTACGGGACCTGGTGACGGGTTTCACACAGGGTCACGAATCCGTTACGGTCTCCACGAGGTGTGGTGCACCGCGGGGGTCGAGGGGGATCCCTCGAGTGCCGATCACACTCGCACGGCCGTCGCAGCCCGGCGCCTCGAGCGCCGCGGCGGGGACGGGACGCCCGACGGAAGGACCGCCGTGACGCGAGGCCTCGACCCCCGCGCGCACTCGCGCGCGTCCGGTCGGATCGCCCGGGTCACCGCCCAGGCGCTGGTCCTCGCGCTGGTCGCCGCCTCCACCACGGCGTTCGCCGTGCTCCACAAGCGCGTCGAGGTCGACGTCGACGGCACCACCGTCCAGGTGGACGCGTTCGGCCGCACCGTCGCCGACGTGCTGGCCGCCGCGGACGTCACCGTGGGCCCGGACGACGTCGTCGCCCCGGGGCCGACGTCGCCGATCAGCGCGGGTGGCCTCGTCGTGGTCCGCCACGGCCGGGAGCTCACGGTGGAGATCGACGGCCAGCAGCAGCAGGTCTGGACCACGGCGCTCACGGTCGGCGAGGCGGTCGACGGGCTGGGCCTGCGCGACGACGTGCGGCTGTCGGCGTCCCGCTCGGAGAAGCTCGACGCCCGGATGCTGCGCGTGTCGACGGAGAAGACGATCCACCTCGCCGTCGACGGCGCGGTGATCGACGGCGTGACCAGCGCCGCCACGGTCCGCGACGCCCTCAAGGACATCGGCCTGGTGCTCGACGAGGGCGACCAGGTGTCCGTGCCGCTCGACGCGGCGGCGGTCGACGGGCTGGTGGTCATGGTGACCCGCGCCGCGTCCAGCGGGCAGAAGGTCACCGAGGCGGTGCCGTTCGACACGCAGGAGGTCCAGGACCCCACCCTGGTCACCGGCACGACGAAGGTGAGGACCGCCGGCCGCGCCGGCGTGCGCACCACGACCTACCAGGTGGACGTCGTCGGCGGCGTCGTCGTGTCCCGCACCCAGCTGACCAGCGTGCTCACCACTCCGCCCGTGACGCAGGTGGTGCTCCAGGGCACCAAGGCGCTCCCCAACCCGTCGGTGGTCGCGGTCGAGCCCGGCACCGCGCAGGCGCTCGGCAAGCAGATGGCGGCGGCCCGCGGCTGGGGCGACGACCAGTTCGCCTGCCTGCTCCAGCTGTGGAACGAGGAGAGCGGCTGGCGCGTCGACGCGCAGAACATCCACTCGGGCGCCTACGGCATCCCGCAGGCCCTGCCGGGCTCCAAGATGGCCACGGTCGGTGCCGACTGGCAGACCAACCCGGCGACGCAGATCACCTGGGGCCTGAACTACGTCCAGGGCCGCTACGGCACCCCCTGCGCGGCGTACAGCCACAAGTCGTCGGCCGGCTGGTACTGACCGGGCGCACGGCCCCGGTTTGGTGATCGGACGGTGCTCCGGTTACGGTCGCACGTCGCGCTTGCGTCACGGAACCCGCTCCGGGGCCGCGTCGTGAGGCGGCCGGCGGGACCACCGTGGTCCCGCCGCCACGGCCGGATCGCAGGTCCGGGACCGACGTGGGGGCCCCCTCCGGCCCCCGAACGGCACACCGCCCGGCGACTCGCCGAGCCGTGACGCCACCGTCGGGTGCCCCCCATCGGGGAGCACGCCCCGCCCCGCGTGCCCGGGCACTTCGGCGGCTGGAGTCTCGTGCACTTCCCCCACCTGTTCGGTTCCCGACACCACACCTGCGACGACGGCTCGCCTGCCGCGAGCCCCGGGAACCGACGGTGGCGTCGGGTGCTGCCCATCGCCGCCGGCACGCTCGCGCTCGCGCTGGGAGGCGGCAGCGCCGCCTTCGCGGCGGCCCACAAGACGGTGACCCTCGACGTCGACGGCGTGCCCACGTCCGTCTCGACGTTCGCCGGCTCCGTCGCCGGCCTGCTGGCCGACGAGCACGTGACGGTCGGCACCCGCGACCTCGTGGCGCCGAACGGACCCCTGGCCGACGGCTCGGAGGTCGTGGTGCGCCACGCGCACCTGGTCACCGTGGCCCGCGACGGTGCGCAGCAGGCGGTGTGGACCACCGCGCTGACCGCCGACGAGGCGCTCGCCGACCTGGCGACGCGTGACGGCGCGATGCCGTCGCTGGTGGTCTCGCGCTCGGGCGACCGCGCCACGATGCCGCTGCACCTGACGCTTACCGGGCCGGCGGACGTAATCGCGGACGGCCGGACGCGGACGGTGCCCGACGGCGCGACCGACGTCGCCTCGGCCCTGGCCGCGCTCGGCATCACCCTGCAGCCGCTGGACGAGGTGTCCGTGACGCGCACCGCCGGCGGGCGCGTGCAGGTGGTGGTCCAGCGGGTGGCGGTGCAGGACGTCACGACCTCGAGCGAGGTCCCGTTCGGCACGCAGACCGTCAAGGACGCGGCCGCCTACCGCGGCACGAAGACCGTGCGGCAGGCCGGCGTGGCAGGCGTGCGGACGCTCGTCGAGCGCGTGACCGTCGTCGACGGCGTCCAGACCGCGCGGGTGACGGTCTCCGACACGTCGACGGCTCCGGTGGACCAGGTGGTCGCGGTGGGTACCAAGGCGAAGCCGGCGGCCGCGGCCGGCTCGTCGTCGCCCGCCGCTGCGGTGTCCGGCGACGTCGACTCCCTGAACTGGGCGGCCCTGGCGGGCTGCGAGTCCGGCGGCCGGGTCGACGCGGTGTCACGCAACGGCCTGTACTACGGCCTCTACCAGTTCTCGACGGGGACCTGGCGCGCCGTGGGGGGCTCCGGCCTGCCGTCGCAGGCCTCGGCCGACGAGCAGACGGCGCGTGCCAAGGCCCTCTACGCCCGCTCGGGCGCCGGGCAATGGCCGGTGTGCGGCAAGAACCTGTTCAGCTAGGCCGTAGCCTGCGGGTCGTGACGGTGGAGCTGCTCGGGCCGGCCGAGATCCGTGAGCTGGCGGCGCGGGCCGGGGTGCGCCCGACGAAGACGCTCGGGCAGAACTTCGTGCTCGACGCCGGGACGGTCCGCAAGATCGTGCGGCAGGCCGACCTGACGCCGGGCGAGACGGTGGTCGAGGTCGGACCCGGGCTGGGCTCGCTGACGCTCGGGCTGCTCGAGGCGGGCGCCGATGTGGTGGCGGTCGAGATCGACCCGGTGCTGGCCCGGCTGCTGCCGGGAACGGTCGTGGCGCACGTGCCGGGCCTGGCCGTCGCGCCGGTGGGCGGCGAGGCGAGGGACTGGCTCGGCCAGGGCGAGCTCGTCGCGGTGCTGCGCGACGAGACCGGCCGCGCCCGGCTGCGGGTGCTGCTGGCGGACGCGCTCGAGGTGGTCGAGCTGCCCGGCCCGGCGCCGACCGCCCTGGTGGCCAACCTGCCGTACAACGTCTCCGTCCCCGTGCTGCTGACGTTCCTCGAGCGCTTCGGCTCCCTCGGCAGGGCACTCGTGATGGTCCAGGCCGAGGTCGCCGACCGGCTCGTGGCGCCACCCGGCAGCCGCACGTACGGCATCCCCTCGGTCAAGGCGGCCTGGTACGCCGCGGCGCGGCGCTCCGCGACGGTGGGCCGGGCGGTGTTCTGGCCGGCGCCCAACGTCGACTCGGCGCTGGTGCGTCTCGACCGTCGCCGGCCGCCGACGACGAGCGCGCCGCGTGAGGCGGTGTTTGCCGTCGTCGACGCCGCGTTCGGGCAGCGCCGCAAGACCCTCCGGCAGGCCCTGGCGACGCTCGCCGGCTCGCCGGCCGCCGCCGAGGCCGCGCTGCTCGCGGCGGGCGTCGATCCGGGGGCGCGGGGCGAGGCCGTGGACGTCGCCGGGTTCGCGCGCATCGCCGAGCACGTGGCAGCTGCGCCGCCCCGCGACCTGGCACAGTGAGCACGTGACCCTCACGCCGGTGGACCCGCTCCCGTCGCGGGAGGTCCGCGTGCGCGCGCCGGGGAAGGTCAACCTGTCGCTGCGGGTGGGCGCTCGCCGGCCGGACGGCTTCCATCCGTTGTCGACCGTGTTCCAGGCGGTCTCGGTGTACGAGGAGGTCGTCGCCGTCCCGCACGACGGGATGCTGGTCACGGTGGAGGGTGTGCAGGCGGGCGAGGTGCCGACCGACGGGTCGAACCTCGCGGTGCGTGCCGCGCGGCTGCTCGCCGAGCGTGCCGGGGTGGACGACGACGTCCACCTGCACCTGCTCAAGGCCGTGCCGGTCGCCGGCGGCATGGCCGGCGGCTCGGCCGACGCCGCCGCCGCGCTCGTGGCCTGCGACGCGCTGTGGAGCACCGGGCTGAGCCGCGACGAACTCGCCGGGCTGGCCGCCCGGCTCGGTTCCGACGTGCCGTTCCTGCTGGCCGGGCACACCGCGGTGGGTGCGGGTCGTGGCGACCTGCTCACCCCGGCGCTGACCCGTGGCGAGTTCCACTGGGCGTTCGCCGTCCGCGACGAGGGGCTGTCCACCGCCGAGGTGTACGCGGTGTTCGACGAGATGCACCGCGACGACCCGCCGCCTGCGCCCACCGACGCCGACGACGTGCCGTTGATGCAGGCCTTGCTCGCCGGGGACGCCGTGGCGCTGGGCCAGGCGCTCCACAACGACCTGCAGCCGGCGGCGCTCGAGCTGGCGCCGGACCTGGCCGAGCCGCTGCAGGTGGCCCACGACGCGGGCGCGCTGGGCGCCCTCGTCTCGGGGTCGGGGCCGACGGTCGCGGCGCTGGCGCGCAACCGGCAGCACGCACTGGTGCTGGCCGCGGCCTTCACCGCGGCGGGCGTCGCGGACCGGGTGCTGACGGCGGTGGGCCCGGTGCCCGGCGCGCGGGTGGTGTCCGGCTCGGACTGATCCGGGACCATTTTGCCTGGACGCGGGCGCACTAAACCTGATATCACTTTTGGTGCGCCGCGGGAGTCGTGGCACGGAGAGGGTTGACCATGTTGGAGATGTCGGGCGTCCGCCGGTCGTTCGGCGACGTCCGTGCCCTGGACGGCGTGAGCTTCGCTGTCCAGCGGGGCAGGCTGACCGGCTTCGTCGGCGGCAACGGCGCGGGCAAGACGACGGCGATGCGCATCGTCCTCGGGGTGCTGAGCGCGGATGCCGGCACCGTGACCCTCGACGGCAGGCCGCTCGACGCGGCCACCCGGCGCACGTTCGGCTACATGCCCGAGGAGCGCGGGCTGTACCCGCGGATGAAGGTCGCCGAGCAGCTGGCCTACGTCGCCCGCCTGCACGGATTCGGCCGCGTCGCGGCTGACAGGCGCGCGCGTGACCTGCTGGCGCGACTGGGCCTGGAGCAACGGGCCGACGACCGGCTCGACACCCTCTCGCTGGGCAACCAGCAGCGCGCCCAGGTGGCCGCCGCCCTGGTCCACGACCCCAGCCTGCTGGTGCTCGACGAGCCGTTCTCGGGCCTCGACCCCATCGCCGTGGACACGGTGATGGCGGTGCTGAGCGAGCGGGCCAAGGCCGGCGCGCCGGTGCTGTTCTCCAGCCACCAGCTCGACGTCGTCGAGCGGCTGTGCGACGACGTGGTCATCATCTCCGGCGGGCGCATCGTCGCCGCCGGGGACCGCGAGCAGCTGCGCGCCGCGCACACCGAGCCGCGTCACCGGCTGCGTACCGGTGGCGACCTGGAGTGGCTGGCGTCCGTCCCGGGGGTCGACGTGCTCGAGCGCTCGTCGGGAGAGGCGGTGTTCCGGGCCGACGAGGCCACGGCGCAGCGCGTGCTGAGCGACGCGCTCGGCCGCGGCGCGGTGGTCGAGTTCGCGCCGGTGCGGCCGAGCCTCGCGGAGATCTTCCGCGAGGTGATCCGCGACGAGGCGCCGCGGTCGGCGGTGGCGGCATGACCGGCCCGGTCGTCTCGCCCCAGCAGGCGTCCCGGGCCTCGTCCACCCGGCTGACCCTGCTCGTCGCGCAGCGTGAGGTCACCGCACAGCTGCGCAGCCGGGCGTTCGTCGTCTCGACGGTGATCCTGCTGGTCGGGGTGCTCGCGGGGATCGTCATCGGCTCGGCGCTGTCGCACCGCGACTCCGCGCCGACCGCCGGCACCGCCGGACAGACGCAGAAGGTGGCGGTGGTCCCGGCGACGTCCGCGGACCTGGCGGGCGCGCGCGGCTTCACCGCGGTCCCGGTGGCCGACGAGGCCGCCGCACGAGCCGCCGTCCGGGCCGGTGACGTGGTCGCCGCGATGCTGCCGGAGCCTGGCTCCGCCGGCGTGCGCATCGTCGCCCTGAACAGCGCGCCGACCGTGCTCGTCGCCGAGCTGACCCGCGCCCCCGCCGTCGAGGTGCTCAACCCGGCGACGGCCAGCGAGGCCATGCGCTACCTGGTGCCGCTGGCCTTCGGCATGGTCTTCCTCATCGTCGTGATGGTGTTCGGCCAGACGATCGCTCAGAACACCATCGTCGAGAAGCAGACGCGGGTGGTCGAGGTGCTGCTGTCGGCCGTTCCGGCCCGGGTTCTCATGGCCGGCAAGGTGGCGGGCAACAGCGTGCTGGCCCTCGGTCAGGCGGCCGCGATGGCGCTCGTCACGCTGCTCGCGCTGAAGGTCACCGGGCAGGACCACGTCATCTCGCTGGTGGGCGCGCCCGTCGGCTGGTTCGTCGTGTTCTTCGTCTTCGGCTTCGTGCTGTTCGCGGCGATGTTCGCGGCCGCGGCCTCGCTCGTCTCCCGCGTCGAGGACTCGGGCCCGGTGATCATGCCCGTGACGCTGCTGGGCCTGCTGCCCTTCTACCTCGTGCTGTTCGGCAGCGGCAACCTGGTGCTCATGCGCGTCCTGTCGTACGTGCCCTTCAGCGCCGTGATGGGCATGCCGGTGCGCATCTACCTCGGCGACGCCGCGTGGTGGGAACCGTTCGTGTCGCTCGTGGTGCTCATCGCGACCGCGGCCGGCGTGGTGTGGCTCGCCGCCCTGGTCTACCAGCGGTCGGTGCTGCGGATGGGAGCCCGCGTCCACCTCAAGGACGTGCTGGGCCGGCGTGCCGCCTCGGCCTGACCCGTCCGGTCGGGAGGAGCGGCACTCCGGTAGCCTTGTCCGCCGTGGCGCAGAAGGTCGTTCCGGCTCGTGGCATGCGTGACGTCCTTCCCGTCGAGAAGCAGACCCGGGAGCGCGTCCTGGCGACGCTGCGCGCCACCTACCGCCGTTTCGGGTTCGCCGAGATCGAGACGCCCGCCATCGAACCGCTCTCCCGCCTGCGCTCCAACCAGGGTGGCGAGAACGAGTCGATGCTCTTCGAGATCCTCAAGCGTGGCCTGGCGCCCGACGAGCCGGTGCTGCCCGCGCAGGCGGCCGACCTCGCGCTGCGCTACGACCTGACGGTCCCCCTCACCCGCTACTACGCCTCGCACCAGGCCGAGCTGCCCGAGGTGTTCCGGGCACTGCAGACCGGCTCCGTGTGGCGCGCCGAGCGCCCGCAGAAGGGCCGGTTCCGGCAGTTCACGCAGGTGGACATCGACATCCTCGGCGAGGGCGGGATCGTCGCCGAGGTCGACCTGCTGGTGGCGACCCTCACGGCGTTCGCCGACCTCGGCATGGCCGACGACGTGACGCTGCTGGTGAACGATCGCCGCACCCTGACCGACCTGCTGGGCGTCGCCGGCTTCGCCGGCGAGGACGTCCCCGCCGCGCTGATCACCCTCGACAAGCTGGACAAGATCGGCGCGGACGCCGTGGTCGACGAGCTCACCTCGGCCTTCCCCGCCCTCGGCACGGGGGCCCCGGCCCGCACCCTGGTCGACACGATCGTCGCGGTGCGCGACGACGCGGCGACCCGGCAGGCCGCCCTGGAACGCGGTGCGCTGACGCTGCCCGGGCTCGGCGAGGTGGGCCTCTACGACCTGCCGGCGATCGTCGCCACGGTGCGCCAGGTGCTGCCGGCCGCGCGCATCGTCCTCGACCCGTCGCTGGTGCGCGGCATGGGCTACTACACCGGCCCGATCTTCGAGGTGAAGCACGCCAAGGTCGGCTCGTCGGTGGCCGGCGGCGGCCGGTACGACGGCGTGGTGGGCAAGTGGCTGGGGCGCGACGTGCCCGCGGCAGGGTTCTCCATCGGCTTCGAGCGGATCATCGACCTCGTGGAGCAGGCGGCGCCGGACGGGCAGCGCATCGGCCTGCTCTACGCCGAGGGCGCCGACGTCGCGGCGCTCCTGACCGCCCGGGCGGCGCTGCAGGCCGAAGGCGCGGACGTCACGCTCGTCCGCGCGCCCCGCAAGCCGAGCGCGCGGTTCTTCGACACGCTCGTCGAGCAGGGCCTGACCCACGTCGCCGACTTCCCCGAGGCGCGCGTGCGCCCTCTGGACGGCTGACCTTGGCCCACCTGCTCGGCGTCGACCGCGTCAGCGTGGCGCTCGGCACCCGCACCATCCTGGACGGGATCTCGCTCGGCCTCGACGACGGCGCGCGCGTCGGTGTGGTCGGCCCCAACGGCGCCGGCAAGTCCACCCTGCTGCGCGTCCTGGCAGGGCTCCAGCCGCCGGACGACGGGCGCGTCACCCGGGCCGGCGGCGTGCGGGTGGGCGTGCTGGACCAGCGCGACGTGCTCCCCGAGGGCACCGTGCTCGACGCGATCCATCCCGGTGCGGACACCCACGAGTGGGCCTCCGACCCGCGGATCCGCACCGTGCACGACGGGCTGCTGCCCGACGTGCCGCTGGAGGCGGACGTCGCGACGCTCTCCGGTGGCCAGCGCCGCCGCGTCGCGCTGGCCGTGCTGCTGGTGGGCGACGACGAGGTGCTGCTGCTCGACGAGCCGACGAACCACCTGGACGTCGAGGGTGTGGCGTGGCTGGCGGCCCACCTCGTGGGACGCTTCGGCCGCGGCAGCGGGGCGCTCGTGGTCGTCACGCACGACCGCTGGTTCCTCGACGCGGTGACCACCCGCACGTGGGAGGTCCACGACGGCGTGGTCGACCCGTACGACGGCGGCTATGCCGCCTACGTCCTCGCCCGCGCCGAGCGTGGCCAGCAGGCGGCGACCATCGAGGCAAAGCGCTCCAACCTGCTGCGCAAGGAGCTGGCCTGGCTGCGCCGCGGTGCCCCCGCCCGCACGTCCAAGCCGAAGTTCCGGATCGACGCGGCGAACGCCCTCATCGAGGACGAGCCGGCGCCGCGCGACCACCTCGAGCTGGCTCGCACCGCCACCGCGCGGCTCGGCAAGGACGTGCTCGACCTCGAGGACGTCACGCTCGCGTACGACGGCCGCACGCTCTTCGACCACGTCACCTGGCGGCTGGGGCCGGGGGACCGGTGGGGCGTGGTCGGCGTCAACGGCGCGGGCAAGACCACGCTGCTCGGGCTGCTGTCCGGGCGGGTGCGACCGGACGGGGGCCGCGTCAAGCGCGGCACCACGGTGCGCGCCGCCGAGCTGCGCCAGGAGGTCGAGGACCTGTCGGAGCTCGCCGACCTGCGCGTGATCGAGGTGGTCGAGCGGGAGCGGCGTTCGCTCGTCGTCGGCGGCAAGGAACTCACCGCGGGACAGCTGGTGGAGCGGCTCGGCTTCCCGCGCGAACGGCAGCAGACCCGCGTGGGCGAGCTGTCCGGCGGGGAGCGGCGGCGGCTGGCGCTGCTGCGGCTGCTGGTGGGCGAGCCCAACGTGCTGCTGCTCGACGAGCCGACGAACGACCTGGACACCGACACTCTCGCCGCGCTCGAGGACCTGCTGGACGGCTGGCCCGGCACGCTGGTCGTCGTCAGCCACGACCGCTACCTGCTGGAGCGCGTCGCCGACCGGCAGGTGGCGCTGCTCGGCGACGGGCAGCTGCGCGACCTGCCCGGCGGGGTGGACGAGTACCTGGCGCTGCGCGCCGCGGGCTCGTCGTCCGCGCCGGGCATCGCCTCCGGCGCCGCGCCGAGGCTGAGCGCCGGCGCGGGACGCCCCTCGGCGGCCTCCGGCGCCGACGAGCCTGCCGAGCCGGGGGCGCCGGCCGGCGCCGCCCCGAGCCCGACGGAGCTGCGCGCGGCCCGCAAGGAGGTCGCCCGCATCGAGCGTCGCCTGGCCAGGCTCGCGGAGGAGGAGTCGAGGCTGCACGGCGAGCTCGCGGCGCACGCGACCGAGCACGAGCGCGTGCTCGCCCTCGACGCACGGCTGCGCGCGCTGGCCGCCGAGCGCGACGAGCTCGAGGCGGCGTGGCTTCAGGCCGCGGAGACCGCAGGCTGAAAACCCGCTGTGAGCTCGGTCTCGACTGCTGACATGGCGTCGTAAACATCGCGTTTCGGACGTTGATTCGCGGGCCGCGGCGACGCACGCTGACGTCGTGACACCTGACGGGGATCCGCTTCGGGCTGTGGCGCAGTACCGGATGGACCGACTCACGGCCGAGGACGGGGTGCCGCCCGCGCCCGTTCCGCCCGCGGCTCCCCAGGCCCCCGGCCCGCCGGCGGAGTCCGGCCGGATGGAACGCCGCGGAGACTGGGCCGAGGAGGTGATCCGGCAGGCGATCGCGCGCGGTGACTTCGACCACCTCTCGCTGGCCGGCAAGCCGATCCCGGGCCTGACGCGGCACGACCCCGACTGGTGGCTCAAGTCGTTCATCGAGCGCGAGCACATCACCGGCGTGGGTCCCGAGGCGTACCTGCTGCGGCGCGACGACGCCGCGCTGGACCAGCACATCGACGAGGAGCACACCGAGTCCGGCGTCCGCGAGCTGGTCGAGGAGTTCAACGCCCGCGTCATCGCCGCCCGGCGCCAGCTGCTGGGCGGGCCGCCGGTGGTGACGGCGCTGCGCGACGTCGACCTCGAGGTGGCGCGCTGGCGCGAACGTCGCACCACGGCCGCGGCCCCCGCTCCCGCGGCGTCCGAGGCGGGCCGTGCCAGGCCGTGGTTGGCCTCGGACGCCGGCGGCAGGAGGAGTGCCAGCTGGTACCGCGGGCAGTGGCTCAGCCGGCGGCGAGCGTCTCCTTCAGCGGAGTCGTCGGACGGCCTGCCAGGCGCGACAGATCTCCCGTGACGTCGGCGAGCGCGCCGTCGGCGATCGCCGTGTCCATCGCGGTGACGAAGGCAGCCACCTCGTCGGGCAGCCCGGCGGCGACGAGCTGGGCGTGCCGCTCGTCGGGCGCCAGGTTGCGGCGCACCACCGGGCGGCCGACGACCTGCGACAGCGTCGCGGCGAGCTGGTCGTAGTCCCAGGCGGTGTCACCGCCGAGCTCGTAGACCTTCCCCTCGTGACCGTCCTGCGTCAGCACGGCGGCCGCCGCCTCCGCGTAGTCGGCGCGTGAGGCGCTGGCGATGAGTCCGGCGCCGGTCGCGGAGACCACCTCGCCGGTCTCACGGGCCGTTGCCAGGTCCGGGAGGTAGTTCTCGTTGTACCAGTTGTGCCGCAGGATGGTCGCCGGCAGCCCTGAGGCGGCGATCAGCTCCTCGGTCGCCTTGTGGTCCGGGTTGACCGGCAGCGGCGAGGTGTCCGCGTGCGGGGCCGACGTGTAGGCGAGGTGCCGGATCCCCGCCCGTGCGGCGGCGTCGACGACGTTGCGGTGCTGCTGCAGGCGCTTGCCGACCTCGCTGCCGGACACGAACAGCAGCCGGGATGCGCCCGCGAAGGCGGCGTCCAGGCTCGCCGGGTCGTCGTAGTCGGCGTGGCGCACCACGACCCCCCGCGCGGCGAGGTCGTCGAGCACTTCCGTGCGCCGGCCGGTGGCGACGACCTGCGCGGGCGGCACGCCCCGGGCGAGCAGCGCCTCGACGGCGAGGCGCCCGTAGTGTCCGGTGGCTCCGGTGACGACGATGGTCATGGTGGTCCTCTCGACGGTGTCGTCCACGCCAACCGCGGCGGGCCGCCGACGCTTCCCGGCGGGGCGCCCGAGCCGTGGGGTGGTCGCGGGTGGTCGTGGGTGGTCGCGGGGCAGCCGCGTGGTGGAAGACCGTGACGTGGCTGTGGTGGCTGTGGTGGCTGTGGTGACTGTGGCGGCTGTGTGGCCGGCCCGGCCGCGGCGACCAGCTGGTCAGCCCGGCGCGGCCGCGCGGTGGCGGACGAGCGCGCCGATCGCCACCGTGTGCGCCGTGGCCATCACCAGCAGCGCGCCGGCGACCACCAGCAGCGGCACCCGCCAGCCGGCGGTCGCCGTGTGGATCGCGCCGAGCACGGACGGCGCCACGCCGGCCAGCACGTACCCGGCGGTCTGCACCACCGCCGACATCCGTCCGGCCGCCGCCGGCGAGCCGGCGACCGTCGACACGACGGAGAAGATGACCACGTAGTTCGCCGCCTGGGCGACGCCGCCGAGCGACGCCCACACCGACCATGTCCCGGGGGCGAGCAGCAGCCCGACGGGCAGCGCCAGCCACGCCGCGGCGATCGCGAGCGTCACCGCCCGGGGGTGCAGCCGTGCCATCGCCACCGGCGCCAGCACGCCGCCGAGGATGCCGAAGCCCTGGAACAGGGCCGCCGCCGCGCCGGCGCCGGTGCGGCTCAGCCCCGCCTCGTCGTGCAGCAGCGTGGGCAGCCAGGCCGACAGCGCGTAGTACGCGGCGGACTGGAAGGCGAAGGTGGCCACGAGCAGCCACGTCAGCGGCCGGCGCATCACGCGCGGACGTTCGGCGGGCCGGCCGGGGGATGCGGCGGCGAGCGCCCCGGTCCGGCTGTGCTCGTCGTGCTCGTCGTGCTCGTCGTGCGAAGTCCGGGCGCGGGCGCCGTACGCGCGCCACCACACCGCCAGCCCCGCGAGCGCGACGATCGACCACGACGCGAGCGCCCACCGCCACCCGGCCACCGCCGCCAGCGGCGCCATCCCGATCGTGGTCAGCACCGCGCCGCCGTTCATCGCTGCGGTGGCCGCACCGGTGACCCCGGCGATCCCGGAGGAGAAGTCACGCGCGACCACCACCGGCACGGCGACGTTGCCGACGGTGATCGCCGCCCCGATGAGGATGGTCCCGGCCAGCGCGGTGCCGAACCCGCCCGTGGAGCGCAGCACCGTCCCGGCAAGCACACCCAGCAGCGTGACGATGCCCGCGACCGACGTGCCTGCCCGGGTGACCAGGGCCGCCGCGAGCGGCGTCACGAGCGCGAAGCACAGCACCGGGGCGCCGGTCAGCAGGCCGGCGGACGCGGGGGTGAGATGCAGGTCGGCGCTGACGTCGGAGACGATCGGGGCCAACGAGGTGATGGGACCGCGCAGGTTGAGCGCGTACAGCAGCAGGGCGCTGAGCAGCAGCCCGCGACCGACGTCGCGCGGGGCGGACGTCATCTCGGGGTCCCCGCCGGATCGTGAGCGCGCCGAGCGACCGTGACCGGTGAGCTCACGACGCTTCGTCGAAGGGCACGACGAGCACGCGCAGCAGGGACGCGAGCGTGGACCGCTCCTGGCCGGACAGGCCGTGCAGCAGGCGACGCTCGGACGCGAGAAGGTCCTCCATCGCCGCGTCCACCTGCTGGAGCCCGGCCGGCGTCAGCTCGACGAAGACTCCGCGGCGGTCCCCGGGCGACGGCCGCCGGCGCACCAGACCGTGCTCCACCAGGCGGTCGATCCGGTTGGTCATGGTCCCCGAGGTGACGAGCGTCTGGGTGAGCAGCACGCCCGGCGAGAGCTGGTACGGCTCGCCCGCGCGGCGCAGCGCGGACAGCACGTCGAAGGCCCACGTCTCCAGCCCGTGCCGTGCGAAGGCGCCGCGGCGGGCCAGGTCGAGGTGGCGGGCCAGCCGCGTCACGCGGGACAGCACCTCGAGCGGGGCCGTGTCGAGGTCCGGACGCTCCCGGCCCCAGGCGGCGACGATGCGGTCGACCTCGTCCCGCACCGCCTCGTCCGCCACGCGAGCAGGTTACTCGACGTCGAGAGACTGCTGGTCGTGTGCGCCGGTGTGCGGCCTGGTCAGCGTGGGGCGGCGCTCGAGGCCCTGCAAGCCGTTCCACGCGAGGTTGACCAGGTGCGCGGCGACGTCCTGCTTCTTCGGGGACTGGGCGTCGAGCCACCACTGCCCGGTGAGCGCCACCATGCCCACCAGCATCTGCGCGTAGATCGGCGCGGTGCGTGGGTCGAGGCCGGTGCGCTTGAACTGGTCGGCGAGCAGGTGCTCCACCTGGGTGGCGATGTCGCCGATCAGCGAGGAGAACGTTCCGGTCGCCTGGGCCACCGGGGAGTCACGCACCAGGATGCGGAAGCCGTCCTCGGAGTTCTCCACGTAGTCGAGCAGGGCGAGCGCCGTGCGCTCGACGAGGATCTTCGGGTGGCCGCCGCCCTCCAGCGCGCCGGACAGCGCGGCGAGCAGGGCCTGCATCTCGCGGTCGACGACGACGGCATAGATGCCCTCCTTGCCGCCGAAGTGCTCGTAGACCACCGGCTTGGAGACCTCGGCGCGCGCGGCGATCTCCTCGACGCTCGTGTTGTCGAAGCCCTTCTCGGCGAAGAGCGTGCGAGAGATGTCGAGGAGCTGTTCGCGGCGCTGGGTGCCCGTCATCCGGCGGGGAGTCCGCCGCGGGTCGGTGGGCACCTGGCCATTGTGCCGGGCTGGGGGCCCGCTGTGGGGGACGCCCGGCTGGCAGACTAGGCGCCGCGCACGATCCGCCCTGGTGTAACGGCAGCACTCAGGCCTTTGGAGCCTTGGAGTCCAGGTTCGAATCCTGGGGGCGGAGCTCTCTGAATGGGGCCGCGCTGACGACCACGACGACGTTCGACACACCGGGGACCCGGTGGCTGCCGCGCATGGGCAGGTTCCTGCCGGCGGCGGCCGCGGTGGCGGCCGGCCTGTGACCAGCGGTGGAGGCCTGATCGAGTCGACTGCCTACGGGAGTTCAGAGTTTCAGATCATGCACCGAAGCAAAGCGGTACTCGGCGCCGCCGTCCGTATCGAGCATTGGGCAGCGACAGCAGTGCGCGTCACCAACTGTGATCCGCGAGGCATCTCCTTACGCGGAGAGCACGTGTTTATCAAAAGTGGCCGACCCGTGCGTCGCGCGTGGACGCTTGGACTTCTGCTTGCCCTCGCGGTCGGCGAGGCCTACGGTTCGCTGATCTGGTTCGTCGGTCCTTGGCTATACCTGCACCTGCTCTAGCCTCGGTCTTTCATCGGGCGGCTGTGGTCGATGTTGCGCGCAAGAATGCCAGGCCGTCAGCCCTGTCCGCGACGCGACCGGCCGGGGGAGAAACTGGCAGAGGGGCGCCGCCGATGAGTATCCAAGGAGTGGCCGGCGCTTTGGCCGGACTCTCATCTATCCCGATTGCAGTGTCCGTCGCTTCGCTATTCAACCACAACGGCGCGAATTTCGAGCTGAACGGTTCACCGCGGGCGATCGGGGCAAACAAAATCCGCGGCATATTGTTCGTCGGTGGCCTGGTGATGCTCGGTGCTGGGCTGAATCTCCGCGGCTCCGGAGCCTCGTCCTCGGCGGGCGGTGACCCGACGCGCATGATTGTGTGGACTCTGCTTGGCGTGGCTCTGGCATCGGGAATCGGATTCGCCATAATGACGCCGAGGGCTGCGAGAGATGAGTTGATTCCAGCGAACCACCAGCACGCGGCCGCCACTCCTCGATTAGTCCGTGCGTCAGGAATTTGCTGGCTGGCCCTCCTCGGAGCGGGCTCGATTGCTGCGTGCACCGCGATCTTGCTCGCGGTGCATAACGGCGTCAGATGACCGACTAGGTCTGACGTGGCGACGTGGTAACGGAACAACGAGGCACCACGTCGGGCTTCGATGGGAGGAGCGCTGCGGTCTCCCGAGTTGGGCCCGGCGTCGGCGGCGATGGTGGGCCGACCGGAGCTTTGAAACCCGGCCTGTGGCTGTCACGATGGACAACGATTCGGCTTGCGGGCTGCGACCCCTTGCTCTCAGCTCTGCCGTTTCGGCGTGCCGCTGAGCAACAGCGGGCCCCGCAGGCGGGCCGCGAGTTCCAGCGCCTCAGCGCCGTTCGGATGGCGTTCGTCCGAACGGGCTCCGATGTTGCCGGCAGCGGTGGTACGGCATGTGGTGAAGGGGGTGAGAAGCCGTGGCTGCTGCTCGGCGGGCGGTCGCGCTTGTCGTCGGGTCCACGACGAGTTCGATGTGGGCAGTGGCGTCAGTCGCGCCGGTGGCCGCATCTTCGGGGAGTGAGGAGGCCAAGGCCGACAGGTTGAGGCGCCCGTCAGTTGCCCCACGGCTTGGCTGGCAGCTGTGATCGCTCATGCCTCGTGTGCGCCCACCGACTGCGGCAGGACACCGCGTGGCCGGGCAGTCATGGCCCTCATTTGCCTGGCTGGGGCCATACTGCTCTACCTCATGTACCGAGAAGACCCGAAGGCACCCGGAATCGCCAGCAAGGTCTTCTTACAAAGCGCGGTCCTGACGGCAGCCGCTTCGTGGCTCCACGGCATTCGCGCGCAACACCATGATCGGCACGGCGATGTCCATGGCCGCATGGGTCGTCCTCTCCCCGTCATCGCTTGCGAGCAGTGAGCGGAGACGTTGGAGCCACGTCAGGGGGGTTCGTGGAGGGAGTTCTGGGTGACCGCGCTCGTTCGGGCGGCTGAGATGCGTGGGTTGAGCACCGGTCAGTGGCTGATGATGGCGCTGCTGTCGGAGGTCCTCGCCGCCCTCATCTATTTCTTCTATTGGGCCCTCCTGCGAAAATCGATCGGCTACGGCGCAGGGACTATTGTCGGTGCGGCGATTATGATGGCTGCGGGCGGCGTCGTCTTCCTTGTGGTGGCCGCTGTCAGCTGGCTCAGGTCACTCTCGTGAGACGCCCGGCCCCGCTGACCGTGTCATGGAGACGAGCGGTCATCACCGGCGTCGCGGCGCTGGTGGCGCTGGCGGTCGTGGTGCTCGTCGGTCCTCTCGTCGCGTTGGAGGTCGACGAAGGAGCGGTGCCGCCCGTCTCGGCTGCTCGCCTGCCGGAGGGCGTGCGCGTGGTGGACCAGGAGCAGGAGTGCGGCTCGGGCGGCTGCTGGTGGGAGCTGACGCTGTCGACCACGGACGGGCGGGCGCCCGCCGATCTCCTGGCAGGCCTCGGGGCCTCGGGCGAGACCTGTGGGGCGCGCAGCTGGATCGACCGGCGCACGGTCTGCACCGGGCTGCGCATGGTCGGCAGCCGGCTGACCGCCGACGTCCAGTACCGGCGGCCCCTCGGCTTGTAGCCGGCGGCCTGGCCGGACGTCGACGGATACAGCCGCACGTCCGATCGTGGGCACAGTGAGTTGTGCGCAATACGATTGCGAACTACTGTTCCTGTTCGTGACCTCCTCCCCGGCCGCCACGGCGCTCGAGCCGATGCTCTGCTTCGCCGTGTACTCCGCCGAGCACCGGATCGGGCGCATCTACCGCGACCTCCTGGCACCGTGGAGCCTGAGCTACACCCAGTACCTGGTGCTGGTCGCCCTGTGGCACGAGGACCGGCTGACCGTCGGCAGCCTCGGCGAGCTGCTCGGCCTGGACTCGGGCACCCTCTCGCCCCTCCTCAAGCGCCTCGAGAGCCGGGGGCTGCTGGCGCGCCGGCGCTCTGCCGACGACGAGCGCATCGTCGGCATCGGCCTCACGGAGGACGGCCGCCGGCTGCGGGCCGAGCTGGCCGACATCCCACGATGCCTGGGCGAACGCCTCGGGATCGGTCGCGAGGAGGCTGCCGAGCTCGTGGCGCGCGTCCGGACGCTGACGGACCGGACGCCCATCGCCTGACGCGAGCACGGCGACTCGCGAGCCCCGACCTTCACCTGAAGTCCAACGCCCCACGAAGGCAGAGAAGAGAACGAACGATGGACACCATCCTGTACACCGCCGAAGCACTGTCGACCGGATCCGGCCGTGACGGTCACGTGCGCTCGACCGACGGGCGCGTGGACCTCGACATGGCCGTCCCGACCTCGATGGGCGGCTCCGGCAACGGCGCGAACCCCGAGGAGCTGTTCGCCGCCGGCTACGCAGCCTGCTTTCACTCCGCTCTGCTCGGAACCGCTCGCGCGCAGAAGGTCACGCTCACCGACACCACCGTCGGCGGACGCGTGCACATCGGACCCAACGGCCAGGGCGGCTTCCAGCTCGCGGTCGAGCTCGAGGTGACGGTTCCCGGCCTGCCGCACGAGCAGGCACAGGCGCTCGCCGACGCCGCGCACCTGGTGTGCCCCTACTCCAACGCCACGCGCGGCAACATCGACGTCACGATCAGCGTCGTCGACGACTGACCCCGGCGACGCGGGGGCGGGGCGCCGAACCACAGAGAGCGTCGCCCCGCCGGCCGCCGGCGGTCGAGAACGTCTCAGGCCGTCGGCATCTGCCCCACGTGCGCAGCGAGCGCCGCGACGAGCGCGGCCGCGCTGCGGTCCGGCGCGACGAGCGAGACAGCGAGCCCGGCGTCGGCCACCGCCGCAGCCGTGAGCGGGCCGAGGCACGCGACGAGGGTCCCGGGCGGCAGCGGACCGAACTGGGCGGAAAGCTGGCGGGCCACCGAGCCGGACGTGACGAGCACGGCGCCGATCCGGCCCGCGGCGACGTCGGCCCGCAGCGCCGGTTCGACCGGCACGGGGACGGTCCGGTACGCGACGACGGCACGCACGTCGGCGCCCAGGGCGCGCAGCCCCCGGGCCAGCCCGGGGTCGGCGAGGTCGGACTGCGGCAGCAGCACGCGTGCGGAGCCCGCGGGCCACACGGCGGCCAGGCCGGAACCGGAGCTGTCGGCGGACGGGACGAGGTCGACGGGGAGACCGGCGCGCTCGCAGGCGGTGCGCGTCGCGGGCCCGACGGCCGCCACGCGCGTGCCGCCCGGCACCCGCGCACCGGCCTCGGCCAGCGCGTCCGCCGTCGTCGCGCTCGTGACCACCAGCCAGTCGAAGCCGCCGCGGCCCAGCTCGTCGACGGCGGCCAGGAGCGGCGCCGGGTCGGCTGGCGGGGCGAAGGCGACGAGCGGCGCCACCACCGGCTCGCCGCCGTGGCGACGGACGTCGTCGGCCACCCGGTCGCCCCAGGGCCCGCCGCGCGGCACCAGCACGCGCAGGCCCTGCAGTCCGCGCCGCCCCTCGGCCACCGGCTTCATGACGGTCAGGGCTGCGTGGCGGCGGCGGCGTGGGCGGCCGCGGGCAGCGCGTCGAGCACGCGTGCCACGGCGTCGTCGTCGTGCGCCGCCGAGACGAACCACGACTCGAACACCGACGGCGGCAGCAGGACGCCGGCGTCGAGCATCGCGTGGAAGAACGGACCGTAGCGGTAGGCGTCCTGGTCCCGGGCCTCGTCGTAGTCCCGTGGCGGCGTGGCCCGGAAGGCGATGGAGAACAGGCTCCCGGCGTGCGAGATGGCGTGGGCCACGCCTGCGGCGTCGAGCGCGGCCGACGTGCCGTCGGCGATTTGACCTGCGACACGGGCAAGGCGTGCGTAGACCTCGTCGTCGGCGGCCCGCAGCGTCGCCAGGCCCGCGGCGACGGCGAGCGGGTTCCCGCTCAACGTGCCGGCCTGGTAGACCGGCCCGAGCGGCGCCAGCAGGTCCATGAGCGCGGCCGGCCCGCCGACCGCCGCGAGCGGCAGCCCGCCGCCGACCACCTTGCCGAACGTCACGAGGTCAGGGGCGAACGGCACGGGGTCGATGCCCCACCACCCGGCCGGTCCGACGCGGAATCCCGTGAGCACCTCGTCGAGGACGAGCAGGGCGCCGTGCCGATGCGCGAGGGCGGCGACGGCGGCGTCGAAGCCGGGCCGCGGCGCCACGACGCCCATGTTGGCGGCCGCCGCCTCGACGATGACGGCGGCGATCCGGTCGCCGCGCGCCGCGAAGACCTCCCGCAGGGCGTCGAGGTCGTTGTAGGGCACGACGAGCGTCTCGGCCGCCACCGCGGCGGGCACGCCGGCGGACCCGGGCAGGGCGAGCGTCGCCACGCCGGAGCCGGCCGCGGCGAGCAGCCCGTCCGAGTGCCCGTGGTAGTGCCCCGCGAACTTCACGAGCAGGTCCCGCCCGGTGGCGCCGCGCGCCAGCCGGATGGCCGTCATCGTGGCCTCCGTGCCGGTCGACACGAGCCGCAGCCGCTCGATGGGCCCGGAGCCGTCCCGGCGGACTCGGTCCCGGACCAGCTCGGCCAGGTCCGTCTCGCCCGGCGTCGACGCGCCGAACCCGAGCCCGCGTGCCGCGGCCTGCTGCACGGCGTCGACGACGAGCGGGTGGGCGTGCCCGAGGATCGCGGGCCCCCAGGAGCCGACGAGGTCGACGTAGGTGCGCCCCTCGACGTCGGTGACGTGGGGCCCGCGTCCGGACACGAGGAAGCGCGGCGTGCCGCCGACCGACCCGTAGGCGCGCACCGGGGAGCTGACGCCGCCGGGCATCACGGCACGGGCGCGGGCCAGCTCGGCGTCGTTCGTCGTCACCGCAGCCAACCCGCCAGCTCGACGGCCCAGTAGGTGAGCACGGCCTCCGCGCCGGCGCGGCGGATGGACAGCACCGACTCCTCGACCGCGCGGCGGCGGTCGATCCAGCCGTGCGCGGCGGCCGCCTCCACCATCGAGTACTCGCCGGAGACCTGGTACGCCCACACCGGCACCGACGAGATCGCGGCGGCGCCGGCGAGGACGTCGAGGTAGCCCATCGCGGGCTTGACCATCACGATGTCGGCGCCCTCGGCGATGTCCAGCTCCACCTCGCGCAGCCCCTCGCGCCGGTTGGCCGGATCGAGCTGGTACGTGCGCCGGTCCCCCTGCAGCGAGGACTGCACGGCCTCCCGAAAGGGCCCGTAGAACGCCGACGCGTACTTCGCCGCATAGCCGAGGATCGCGGTGCCGGCGAACCCCGCGCCGTCCAGCGCGTCGCGCACGGCGGCGACCTGGCCGTCCATCATCCCGGACAGGCCGAGCAGCGCCGACCCCGCCTCGGCCTGCGCCACCGCCATGTCGCGGTAGCGCAGCAGCGTCGCGTCGTTGTCCACCCGCCCGGTCGCGTCGAGGACGCCGCAGTGGCCGTGGTCGGTGAACTCGTCGAGGCACAGGTCGGTCTGGACGACGAGCGCGTCACCCGCCTCGCGCACGGCCACGCGGGTGGCGGCGTTGAGGATGCCGTCGGGCTCGGTGGCGCCGGAGCCGACGGCGTCCTTGCGCTCCGGGACCCCGAAGAGCATGACGCCGCCGATGCCCGCCTCCGCCGCCTCGGCGATCGCCTTGCGCATCGACTCCAGCGAGTGCTGCACCACGCCCGGCATCGACGCGATCGGCACCGGCTCGTCCACGCCCTCGCGGACGAACATCGGCAGCACCAGCTGCGCGGGGTCCACTCGGGTCTGCGCGACGAGCCGTCGCAACGCGGGAGTGGCCCGCAGGTTCCGGGGTCGGACGGTCATCGCAGCACTCCCATGAGGTCGGCGGCTCCGGCGTCGAGCAGCTCACGCGCGACGAGCTGCGCGGCCCGGTCGGCCGGATCGGGGACGTCGGTGGTCGGCACGTCTCGGACGGACCACAGCACGTGCCGGCCATCGGCGTCGTAGACGGCCGCGGCCAGGTGGAGCACGCCGCCGTCGGTGGTCGCGTGGACGCCGACGGGGGCGGTGCAGCCTGCCTCCAGGAGGGCGAGCACGCGCCGCTCCGCCGTGACGGCCAGGCGGGTGGGCGCGTCGTCCAGCGCGAGGACCAGCGGTTCCTCGCCGGCGCGCACCTCGACGGCCAGGGCGCCCTGCCCGGGTGCGGTGGGCCAGCGGTCGAGGGCGAGCAGGTCGGTGATCGCGTCGGCCCGGCCGAGCCGGCCGAGCCCGGCCGCCGCGAGCAGCACCGCGTCGAGGTCGCCGCGGGCGACCGCGGCCAGCCGGGTGTCGACGTTGCCGCGCAGGGGCACCGGGGCGACGTCGGGCCGACGGGCGCGCAGCTGGGCGGCACGCCGCGGCGAGCCGGTGCCCACCCGTGCGCCGGCCGGCAGCGCGTCGAGCGCCAGCCCGTCCCGGGCGCACAGGGCGTCGCGTGCGTCCGCGCGCGGCGGGATCGCCGCGACGATGAGGCCCGGCCAGGGTGCGGTCGGCAGGTCCTTGAGCGAGTGGACGACGACGTCGCACTGCCCGGCGAGCAGCGCGTGGCGCAGCCCCGTGGCGAACACCCCTTCGCCGCCGATGCCGGTGAGCGGCTGCGCGGAGCGGTCGCCCTCGGTGGTGACGGTCACCAGTCGGGTGTCGCACCCGGCGGCGGTGCGCAGCGCGCTCGCGAACGCCGACGTCTGGGCGACGGCGAGGGCGCTGCCGCGGGTCCCGATGCGCAGCGCGGGCGCCTCGGTCATCGCGCCGCCCGCGCCGCACCGAGCGGCGGCAGGTCGGGCCAGGGGCCCAAGGCGGTGACGTGCGGCCGGTCGGCGTCCGGCACGTCGTTCAGCCGCTCCTCGACGAGGTCCACGAGACCGGACACGAACGCCGGATCGGTTCCCGGCGTCGGCACGCGGACCACGTGGACACCGAGACCCGAGGCGGTGGCGACGGCCTCCGTGTCGAGGTCCCAGACCACCTCCATGTGGTCGGAGACGAAGCCCAGCGGCACGATCACGACCGCCTCGACGCCCTCGGCGGCCAGCGCCACGATCGCGTCGTTGACGTCCGGCTCCAGCCACGGCTGGAGCGGCGAGCCGCTGCGCGACTGGTACACGAGGCTCCACGGGGTGCCGGCCGGCACCGCGGCGTCGACGACCACCTGCGCCGCCGCCAGGTGCTGCGCCACGTACGCGCCGCCGTCGCCGAACTGCGGCCCCGAGGCGCGTGCCGCCGCCGTGGGGATCGAGTGCGTGCAGAACAGGACGTGCGTGCGCGCGCCGGGCCGCTCGTCGGCGAGGCGGGTCAGCGCGGACTTCACACCCTCGATGAACGGCGTGACGAAGCCGGGATGGTCGAAGAACTCGCGGATCTTGGTGATCGAGACGACGTCCGTCAGGCCGGTCGCCTGCAGCGCGTGCCAGAAGTCCTCGAGATACTGGTCGACGCCCGAGTTCGACGTGTAGGCGCTGGTCACGAGGGCGAGCAGGTGGTGGTGGCCCGCTTCGGCGGCCTGGCGCACCGCGTCCTCGAAGTACGGCGCCCAGTTGCGGTTGCCCCAGTGGACGGGCAGGTCGAGGCCCCGGCGGGCCAGCTCGGCCTCGAGGGCCGTCTTGAGCGCGCGGTTCTGCGCGTTGATGGGACTGATGCCGCCGTTCGCGCGGTAGTGGTGCGCCACCAGCTCCAGGCGCTCGTCGGGGATGCCCTTGCCGGACGTGACGTTGCGCAGGAACGGGATGACGTCGTCCTGGCCCTCGGGCCCGCCGAAGGACGCGAGGAGGATCGCGTCGTACCTCATGCCAGCACCTCGCCGATCTCGTCGACCTCGATGCGCCGCCCCACGTAGAACGGCACCTCCTCGCGCACGTGGCGGCGGGCCTCGGTCTCGCGCAGGTGCCGCATGAGGTCGACGAGGTCGACCAGCTCGGGCGCCTCGAGCGCGAGGATCCACTCGTAGTCCCCCAGGCCGAACGCCGCGACGGTGTTCGACAGCACGGAGCGGTGGCTCGCGCCCTTGCGGCCGTGGTCCGCGAGCATCGCGCGACGCTCGTCGGCCGGCAGCAGGTACCAGTCGTAGGAGCGCACGAAGGGGTAGAGCGTCAGCCACTGCTGCGGCGGCACCCCGCGCAGGAACGCCGGCCGGTGCGCGGCGTTGAACTCCGCCTCGCGGTGCACGCCGAGCACGTTCCAGGTGGGCAGCAGCGTGGCGAGCGGCTCGCTGCGGCGCAGCATGCGCAGGGCGGACTGCAGCCGCTCGGGCGCCGGCCCGTGCAGCCACACGATGAGATCGCTGTCCGCGCGGATCGAGGAGGCGTCGTAGAAGCCGCGCACGGTGACCCCGCCGGCCTCGACCGCCGCCAGTGCTGGCCTGAGGTCGCCCTGCCCCGCGGGGCGTCCCGGGTCGCGGCGCAGCACGGCCCACAGTGCGTAGCCGGGATCCTCGGATGCTGGGACGGCGTCGGGGGACGTATCGGACACGGGACCATGGTCCGCCCTCGGGCGCCGACGACGAAATGACGTGGACGCTCCGTCAGGAACCGGCCTCGAGCGGTGCGTCAGCTGTGCTCAGCTGTGCTCAGCTGTGCTCAGACGTGCTCGTGCACCAGCTCCACGATCCGGGTGAGGACGGCCGGGTCGGTGTCCGGCGGGACGCCGTGCCCCAGGTTCACCACGTGCGCGGGCGCGGCGCGGCCCTGGCGCAGCACGTCGGCGACGTGCGCGGCGAGCACCGGCCACGGGGCCGCCAGCAGCGCCGGGTCGATGTTGCCCTGCAGCGGGATGCGGACGCCGAGCCGGCGGGCCGCCTCGTCGAGCGGCAGGCGCCAGTCGACGCCGACGACGTCCGCACCGACAGCCGCCATCGAGGCCAGCAGCTCACCCGTGCCGACGCCGAAGTGGATCACCGGGACCCCGAGCTCGCGCACCCCGGCCAGGGCCCGCGCCGAGTGGGGCGCGACGGCGGCGGCGTAGTCCGCGACGGACAGCGATCCCGCCCACGAGTCGAACAGCTGCACCACCGAGGCGCCGGCCTGCGCCTGGGCGGCCAGGAAGGCACCCGCGACGTCCGCGCACCAGCCGAGCAACGCGGCCCACGTCGCCGGCTCTGCGTGCATGAGGGTGCGGGCGCGCAGCTGGTCGCGCGACGGCCCGCCCTCCACCAGGTAGGACGCCAGCGTGTACGGCGCCCCGGCGAACCCGATGAGGGGTGTGCTGCCCAGTGCTGCCACGGTGCGCGCGACGCCGCGCCGGATCGGGTCCAGCGCGGCCGGGTCGAGGGACGGCAGCGCGGCCACGTCGGCGGCGGTGCGCACCGGCGCGTCGACTACCGGCCCCCGCCCGGGCTCGATCCGTACGCCGACGCCGGCCAGGGCGACGGGCACGACGATGTCGCTGAAGAAGATCGCCGCGTCGACGCCGTGGCGGCGCACCGGCTGGAGCGTGAGCTCGCTCGCCAGCTCGGGATCGAGGCACGCGTCGAGCATCGCGACGTCGGCCCGGGCCGCGCGGTACTCCGGCAGCGACCGGCCGGCCTGCCGCATGAACCACACCGGAGGCACGTCCGGCCGGTCCCCCCGGCAGGCGCGCACGAGCGGCGCGTCGGCGGTGCGGCCCGTCACGAGCGGGTGGTCCGGGGGCAGTGTCACGGCATCGGACGGTACTAGGGCTGCCGGAGGCGCCACTAACGTGTCGGGCATCCACCCAGCGTTTCGTGGTCGGCCGCGAGACGGCCGCACCCGAGCAAGGAGCCACCCCGATGCCCGACCCGACTGCCCAGCCGACCGCCACTCGTCCCCGGACGGGCATCGGGTCGGTCAAGCCGGACGGGTGGGCGTACAAGCGCGCTCCGATGATCGTCTACTGGGAGCTGACCAACGCGTGCGGGCTGGCCTGCCGGCACTGCCGGGCGACGGCGATGCCCGATCCCATGCCCGGCGAGCTGTCCACCGCCCAGGGGATCGCCCTCCTGGACGACATCGTCGGCTTCGCGGGCCCCGGCGAGGCGCTGCCGCACCTGGTGATGACCGGCGGGGACCCGCTGCGCCGCGGTGACCTTCCCCAGCTGATCGCCGCGGCGAACGAACGGGGCATCGGGGTGTCGCTGGCCCCGGCGGTCACCGAGCTGCTGACCCGGGAGCGGATCTTCTGGATGAAGGAGGTCGGCGTGCAGGCGATCTCCCTGTCGCTGGACGGGTCGGACGCCGCCTACCACGACGGCGTCCGCATGGTGCCGGGCACCTTCGACGCCACGCTCGAGGCGCTCGACGCCGCGTCCGAGGCCCACCTGCCGGTGCAGGTGAACACCCTGGTGACCGCGACGACGGCCGCCGACCTGCCGGCGACCTTCGAGCTGCTGAGCCGTCACACGCTCCAGCAGTGGAGCCTGTTCTTCCTCATCGCGATCGGCCGCGGCGCGGAGCTGACGGAGCTGTCGCCCGGCGCCGCCGAGCGGACCCTGCGGTGGGCCCAGGGCGTGGGACGTGGCGCGCCGTTCCGTGTGAAGACCACCGAGGCCATGCACTACCGGCGGATCGCCGCCGCCACCCTGCTGCGCGCCGGCAGCACCCGGCAGGAGGTCGAGGCGCACCCGATGTCGCGGGGGTTCGGCGTCCGGGACGGCAACGGGATCGTGTTCGTCTCCAACCTCGGCGAGGTCACGCCGTCCGGCTTCCTTCCCCTGAGCGTGGGGAACGTGAACCAGCGGTCCCTGGTGGACCTCTACCGGAACGACCCGCTGATGCGCTCGCTGCGTGAACCCGACGGCTTCAAGGGACGCTGCGGAGCCTGCGAGTACCGCGACTGGTGCGGCGGCTCCCGTGCGCGGGCCTACGCCTGGACGGGGGATCCGCTGGAGTCCGACCCGCTGTGCGCCTACCGGCCGGGGTCGGCCCGATGAGGCTGCTCGTCGTCGGCGGGGGGATCACCGGGCTGGCAGCGGCCTGGGAGGCCGTTCGCGGTGCCGACGGCCGTCCGCCCGCGCGGGTGCTGCTGGCCGAGGCCTCCGACCGGCTCGGCGGCAAGCTGCACACCGAAATGGCCGGTGACCTGCTGATCGAGCACGGTCCGGACTCGTTCGTCGGCTACCGGCCGGCCGCCCTCACCCTGGCCGACGAGGTGGGGCTCGGTGGGGATGTCATCGGCACCTCCGGGTCGCGGCTGGTCTACCTGCACGCGCGCGGCAAGCTGCGTCCGATGCCGTCCGGCATGGGCATGGTGCTGCCCAGCCGCATCGGCCCCTTCGTCACCACGGGGATCCTGTCGCCCGCCGACAAGCTGCGTGCCGGCCTCGATCTGGTGGTGCCGCGCCAGCTGCGGGACGGCGAGGACGTCGCGATCGGGGCCTTCCTGCGGGCCCGGCTCGGCGGCGGCATCGTGCGTCGCTTCGCCGACCCGATGGTGGGCGGCATCTACGGCGCGAGCGTGGACGAGCTCAGCCTGGACGCGGTGCTCCCCTCCCTGCGCGCGGACGAGGCGGCCCATCGCAGCCTGATGGTCGCCGCGATCGCCGCCGGACGGAAGGCGCGCGCCGGAGGCCGTGGCCCCGGCTCCCCGTTCCGGACCCTGCGCGGCGGTCTGGGCAGCCTGGTCGACGCGGTGGGCGTGCGGCTGCGCGAGGCGGGTGCCGACGTCCGGCTGAACACCCCGGTCGTCGAGCTGCGCGCCCGCGGCCACGGCACCGAGGCGGTGCTCGGCGACGGGTCGGTCGAGCTCGTCGATGCGGTGGTGCTGGCCGGCGGGGTGGCCAGCTCGTCGGCGCTCCTGGCGGGCCCGGCGCCGGCCGCGGCGACGGCGCTGTCGCAGGTGCCGCTGGCCACCTCGGTGGTGGTCACGCTCGCGTACGCCGCCGAGGCCTTCCCCCGCCCCGTGGCTTCGCACGGCTGGCTCGAGGCCGAGCCGGCACCGATCAGCGGCATCACCGTGAGCTCCGCGAAGTGGGAGGGACGGGCGCCGGAGGGCACCGTGCTGATCCGGGCGTTCGTGCCCGAGCGTGTGGGGCCCGTGGCGCACGCTCCGGACGACGTGCTGCTGGAGGCCGTCGTCAGCCACGTGGGCGCCGTGCTGGGCGCCCGCACGCCACCGGTGCTGAGCCGCGTGGCCCGGTGGGAAGCGGTGATGCCGAAGTACACGGTCGGCCACCTCGGCCGCGTCGCCGCCGCCGAGCGCGGTCTCGAGCAGCTGCCCACCTGGCGGGTGGCGGGTTCGGCCCTGCGGGGCGTCGGCATCCCCGACTGCGTGGCGGACGGCCGGCGTCAGGCCGGGTTCGCCCTCGCGGCCGCGACGGCGCCCGGAAGTCCGACCTCGGGACGCTGAGCCCCGGACACGGCCGGCAGCGACCGCGCCCGGCCCGACGGCCATGGCCAGGTCCCGGGGAGGCGGACACTGGTGCCGTGCTGCTGTGTCTGTCGGCCAACCATCGCAACGCGAGCTTCCCTCTCCTCGAACGCCTCTCGGTGGACCCTCCGGCCACCACGCGTGCGCTCCTCAAGGCCGCGCCGGACGCCGCCGGGGCCGTCGTCCTGGCGACGTGCAACCGCTTCGAGGCCTACCTGGACCTGCCAGGACCCGCCCAGGGCGACGCGGGCCAGCTCGTCGACGCGCTGGCCGACGCCACCGGCGTCGCGGCGGACGAGCTGCATGCGTCGCTGTCGGTCCACCGGGGCGACGCGGTCGCCGTGCACCTGTTCGCGGTCTCGGCCGGGCTGGAGTCCGTCGTCGTCGGCGAGGAGGAGATCGCCGGTCAGGTAGGCCGTGCGCTCGAGGTCGCGCGCGACGATGGCACCACGACCGGCGAGCTCGAGCGGCTGTTCCAGCGGGCCGTGTCGACGAGCCGGGGCGTCAAGACCCGCACCACGCTCGGGGGGACCGGGCGCTCGCTGGTGCGGCTCGCGCTCGACCTCGCGGCGACCCGCGTGCCGGCGTGGGCGACCGCGCGGGTGCTCGTCGTCGGCACCGGGCGCTACGCGGGGGCCACGGTCGTCGCCCTGCGCGAGCGCGGGGTCCGTGACCTGCGGGTGTTCTCGCCCACCGGCCGCGGAGCGTCGTTCGCCGAGGCGCGCGGCCTGACCCTGGAGACCGGCCTGCGGTCCGCGCTCGCGGCCGTGGACGTCGCGGTGGTGGCGAGCTCGGGGACCGTGCTGCGGCCCGGCGACGTCACCGCGGGGCGCCGGCTGTTCGTCGTCGACCTCGGCATGCCGCGCAACGTCGAGCCGTCGGTGGGGCTCGTCGACGGCGTCGAGCTGCTCGACCTCGAGACCGTCCGCATCCATGCGCCGCTGGAGCACCGTGCCGCGCACGACGAGGCCCGGGCGATCGTCGGCTCGGCGGCGGCCGACTTCGCCGTGGACGCCGTCGTCGGGCCCGCGATCGTCGCGCTGCGCACCCTGGTGTTCGAGACGCTCGACAACGAGGTGGCCCGCGCCCGCTCGCGCGGGGGCGACGACGCGACCGAGGCGGCGCTGCGCCACTTCGCCGGCGTGCTGGTGCACCGGCCTTCGATGCGGCTGCGCGAGCTCGTCGCCCAGGGTCGGGCCGACGAGGCCCTGGCGGCGCTGGACCTGCTGCACGGCATCCGGCCCGAGCGGCCGCCGCAGCCCTGAACGCCCCCGACGGAGGCGAACGGCGTGCCGCCAGGCCCCGGAGCTCGTCGGGCGTGGTGGCGAGCCCGCGGCCGGCGAGCAGGACGAGGAGCAGGTCGTCGACGACGACGTCGGTCCGCAGGCGACCGGCGGCCTGGGCCAGTCGGGTGATGCAGTCTGGCAACCCTGCCCGGTGCCGACCTCGCGCGCGCCCGTGCCGACCTGTTCGCGACCGCGGCCCGCGGCGAGCTGCACGCGGTCGTGGACGACGTGCTCCCGCTCGAGGACGCCGCCGCCGCATCGGAGGATGGACGCCGGCGACGTCTTCGGCCGCATCGTGCTCGTGCCGTAAATGCTGGCGAGACGCCCCGGTCCGACGGCCTGCACGCGGCCCGGGTGGGGCGACCAGTCCCACCTTCTCAGTAGGCGAAGTTCAGCTGGGTGCGGTGGTGCTCGGGCTTCTCGATCTCGTCGAGGACGGCGAGGGCGAAGTCGGCGCCTTCGATCGCGGAGTTCCCCAGCTCGTCGAAGAGCGCGATGCCGGTGCCGGTGCGGTAGGTGCCGTGGGGCTCGCCTTGTGGCGTATAGGCGCCGAAGACGGCGGCGGGGCTGACGAAGACCCAGTCCAGGTTCTCCGGCGCGCCGGCCTCCAGGGTGGTGAGCACCGTGTGGACCTCGTTGGCCTCGGCCGCGAACTCCGGCGGCACCTGGCCGCTGTCGGCGAAGCGGGGGGCGCCGGGCGCGGGGCGCAGCGAGCTGAAGCCGCCGACGACGATGAGCCGGGCGCCGGCCGCGGCGGCCTGGTTCGCCACGTCCGTGTAGGTCGCGACGAGGGTGCCTTCGGTGCCGGCGCGCGGGGACAGCGCTCCGACCACGACGTCGGCCCCGGCGATCGCGGCGCCGGCGTCGGCCGCGGTGCCCTGCATGTAGTGGACGCCCTCGACGGGCTCGGCCGGCAGACTCCTGCTCAGCGCGGTGACCTGGTGGCCGCGGCGCGCGGCCTCCTTGACGATGGCCGAGCCGGCGTAGCCGGTGCCTCCCAGGACGGTGACGGTGCTCATGCGGGGATGCTCCCTCGTGGTGGCGGTGCTGGTGGAACGCGGCGACTGCGGTTACCGTAGGCGACCAGACACCCAGAGGGAAGAAGGCACCTTGTGGTAACCACTGTGGTGGATCGCGACGGGAACGAGCGGGTCCTCGACCCGTATCTCGACGGCTGCCCGACGCGTCGCGTCCTCGATCGGATCGGTGACCGCTGGACGGTGCTGATCGTCGGCGCGCTGGGGGAGGGCACGGCGCGGTTCTCCGAGCTCAAGCGCCGCGTGGGCGGCATCTCCCAGAAGATGCTCACCCAGACCCTGCGGGAGCTGGAGCGGGACGGCCTGGTGACCCGCACCGTCTACCCGCAGGTCCCGGTCCGCGTCGAGTACACCTTGACCGATGCGGGGCAGAGCCTGCGTGCCCCGCTCAAGGCGCTCGAGGAGTGGGCGATCGAGCACCTTGGAGGAATCCTCGGCCAGCAGGACGACTACGACCGGCAGCCGGCAGGCCGCCGACCGGGCGAGGACGCTCCCGTCGGCGACCGTGCCGCAGCAAGCCCGTCGGCCTT
>DASWOL010000030.1:0-28121 GCA_036398695.1 Cellulomonas sp.
CAGGAACGGCAGCTCGACCGCGTCCCGGATCGCCTCGATCTGCGGTCCCAGCCCGCCGATGTCGGTGTAGTCGATGTCCGGGACCTCCTCGAGGACCAGCTCCTCGACCTCGGCCCGCGGGATCACCTCGAACACGAACCCGCTGCGCGAGTCGATCGTCAGCGCGTCCCCGATCCGCACGCCGGACGCCTTGACCTGGCCGGCGAAGCGCACCACCCGCTCCTCGTCGCCGCGGCCGACGACGAGCGCCCGGTCGTCACCGACCATCTCCTTCACCGTCACCAGCTCGCCGACGCGCTCGTAGCCGCCTGCCTCGACGACCGTCAGCGCCTCGTTGAGCATCACCTCCTGGCCGGGGGCCAGTCGGGAGACGTCGAGCGACGGCGACGCGGCGACGTGCATCTTCCGGCCGGCGGACATGATGTCGACGGTGCCGTCGTCGCGCGCCCCGAGGAACACCGCGTAGGTGCCCGGCGGCTTGGCCAGCTCGTCCACCTGCCGCTTGAGCTCGACGATCTGCTCGCGCGCTGCCACCAGCGCCTCGGTGAGGCGCTCGTTCTTCGCTGCGAGCACCGCGAGCTCACGGTGCAGGTCGCGCCCGCTCCCTGCCGGAATCGCCGAATCGGTCATGCCGGCCTCCTTCGCACGTCGCGTCGTCCGCACGCCGGTGTGCCTGCTGGTCCGGACACAGTAACCACGCGAGCCACGAGAACTCACGCACTGTCGCGGACGAATTCAAGTGTCCCACGATCCGGACGACGATGTCCGAAGGGCGGTCACTCCTCCGGTGGCCGGCCCACGGCGCGGCGGGCCCGTCGCACCTTCTTCGGCGACACGGCGGCCTCGCCGAAGTCCTCCTCGGTCCACACCTCGTCCTGGCCTTCGTCGGGCGGGGGGTAGGCGCCGGGGGCCGGGCGACGCTTGCGCAGCGGCGGTTCGACCCCGTCGGCGAGGCGCCGGGTGGTCAGGAGGAACCCGGTGTGCCCCACCATCCGGTGGTCCGGCCGGACCGCGAGTCCCTCGAGGTGCCACGTGCGCACCATCGACTCCCACGCGACCGGCTCGGTGAACCGGCCCTCGTCGCGCGCCGCCTCGGCGAGGCGGGACAGCTGGGTGGTCGTCGCCACGTAGCAGCACAGCACCCCGCCCGGGACGAGCGCGTCGGCGGCGACGGCGAGGTTCTCCCACGGCGCGAGCATGTCGAGCACCACGCGGTCGACCGTCCCCGGCCCGGCGACGCCCGGCAGCACGTCGGCGAGGTCGCCGACCGTCAGCCGCCACGCCGGGTGCGGCCCGCCGAAGTAGCCCTCGACGTTCCCCTGCGCCACCGCCGCGAAGTCCGCGCGACGCTCGACGGAGTGCACCAGGCCGCCGTCGCCCACGGCGCGCAGCAGGTACGTCGTCAGTGCCCCCGAACCGACGCCCGCCTCGACCACCCGGGCCCCCGGGAAGACGTCGGCCATGGTGACGATCTGGGCGGCGTCCTTCGGGTAGATCACCGCGGCACCACGGGGCATCGACAGGACGTAGTCGCTCAACAAAGGGCGCAGCGCCAGGTACTCGACCCCGCCGGAGGTGTGCACCACCGTCCCCTCGGGACGGCCCACGAGCTCGTCGTGCGGGAAGAAGCCCTTGTGGGTGTGGAACGCTCCGCCCGGCTCCAGCGTCACGGTGAACGGGTGGCCCTTGGCATCGGTCAGCTGCACGCGGTCGCCGAGGCGGAACGGGCCGCGGCGCCCGGCAGCGCCGGTGGGCTCGCCTGGGGCGGTCACGGCCGGATCGCCGCCACGACGTCGGGGGTGCGGATCAGCGCGGCGACGCGGCCGTCGATGAGCGCGACGAGCACCGGCGACAGCCTCGAGGCCTCGGACAGGGCGGCGAGCAGCTGCTCGCCGGACAGCCGTCCGTCGACGACGGCACCGACCGGCAGCGGGACGGCGACCGCGGTCACCGGGGTCAGCCCCGCCTGCTCGCGGGGCACCGACGCTGCCGCCGAGGTGTCGACGTAGGCTGCGGGGCGGCCGTCCGGGGACAGCACCACCACCTCGCTCGCACCGGCCGCCGCGGCCCGGGCTCCCGCCGCCGCTACCGATTCCTGGAACCCGACGGCCACCGCCGGCCGTCCGATGCCCTGCACCGACAGCCCCTGCACCGCCCGCTGCTGGTGCGCGCCGCGCAGCACCTGGGACGCGCCGGACCACAGGAACGCCGCGACCATCACCGTCCAGATGATGGTGAAGAACGACGGTGTGCGACCGGCAGCCATCGGCTGCACCACCGCCCACGCCACCACGCCCACCGCGACCACGCGACCGCACCAGGCGGCGGCGACCGTGCCGCGCGTGCGGTCCTTGGTCGCCGCCCACACCGCGGCCTCCAACAGCTGACCGCCGTCCAGCGGCAACCCCGGCAGCAGGTTGAACACCCCGACGAAGCCGCTGGAGAACGCGCCGGACAGCAGGACCCACTGCGCCAGCGAGCCGTCCGGCGCGAGCCGGGACAGGACGAGGAACAGCACCGCCAGCACCAGGTTGGTCACCGGCCCGGCGGCCGCCACCAGTGCCGCGGTGGCCGGCGTCGAGGCCGCACCGCGGAACGACGTGTGCCCGCCCCACAAGGTCAGGACGAACGCGGTGGGCTGCTGCCCACGCGCGCGCCCGACGAGCCCGTGCGCCAGCTCGTGACAGAACACCGAGCCGAACAGCAGCAGCACGAAGACGAGCGCGACGACGTACGCACCGGCGCCCAGTCCGGTGGCGCTGCGGACCGACGGGGTGAACGCGGCGGTGAGCACGACCGCTGCGAGCAGGAAGCTCGGCGACAGCACCACGGGCGCGCCCGCCACGCGGCCGATCACCCAGCCGCGTACGGCCGTGCTGGGCTCCGGGCGGTTCGCGCTCATCGCACCAGCCTAGGGGCGCGGCACCGACGCGGTGTCGGTGCCCGCTCCTACGCTCGTCGCGTGAACCCACTCCACCCGGCCGCTCGCCGCGCCCGCCGTCGCCCGGGAGCTCCGCGATGAGCGTTCCCGAGGAGCTGGCGGTCACGGGCGACGAGGACGTCGATCGCTCCGCGATCCGGCCCGGCCTGTCCCCGTCCCGCGCGAACGACTTCCAGCAGTGCCCCCTGCTCTACCGCTACCGCGTGGTCGACCGGCTGCCCGAGCCGACGAGCGAAGCGGCCGCCCGCGGCACGCTGGTGCACGCCGTGCTGGAGCGGCTGTTCGACCTGCCGGCGGCGGCACGGACGCAGACCGCCGCCCGCGGCATGCTCCCCGGGCAGTGGCGGGAGCTGCGTGAGCGCGCCCCGGCGTACGACGATCTCTTCGGCTCGGCCGAGGACGAGGCGGCGTGGCTCGCGGGCGCAGGTGAGCTGCTGGGCACGTACTTCACGCTCGAGGACCCCACGCGGCTCGAGCCGGAGTCCCGCGAGCTGTCGGTGCGGCTCGACCTCGAGGACGGACCGCAGCTGCGCGGCATCGTCGACCGTGTCGACGTGGCGCCCAACGGCTGGGTGCGGATCGTCGACTACAAGACCGGCCGCTCCCCGCGGCCCGGGTACGAGGGGCACGCGCTGTTCCAGATGAGGTTCTACGCGTACGTGCTCTGGCGCACTCGCGGGGTGCTGCCGCGCGCGCTCCAGCTGGAGTACCTCGCCGACGGGCAGATGATCAGGCACGAGCCCACCGAGGCCGAGATGGCGACCCTCGAGACACGCGTCCGGTCCATCTGGGCGTCGGTGCAGGCCGCCGCGCGCGCCGGGCAGTGGCAACCGCGGGCATCGGCACTGTGCGACTGGTGCTCCTTCAAGGAGCTGTGCCCGGCGTTCGGCGGCACGTCCCCGGAGGTCGACGACGACGCCGTGGAGCGCGCCACCGGCGTCAGACCGTCTCGCCCCTGAGCTCGAGCACCTCGCCCGAGGCGATACGGGCAAGGTCGTCGACGCCGACCGCCGTCAGGCCGACGGCACGGGAGAGCCGCGGATCGTCGGGCAGCTGGACCTCGGACTCGACCGCCAGCACGTGTGCCCCGCAGGCCAGTGCCGCGGCGACGCCGACGCGCGAGTCCTCGACCACCACGCACATCGCCGGGTCGACGTGCAGGCGGCGTGCCGCCAGGAGGTACGGCTCCGGATCCGGCTTCGGGCGCTCCACCTCATCACCGGGCACCACTGCGGCGAACGCTCCGTCGCTGTCCCGGATCACCGGCTCCGTCAGGTTCCGGTAGGACGAGGTGACCAGGGCCTGTGGCACCCCGGCCGCATGCAACGCCGCCACGAGCTCACGCGCACCGGGCTGCCACCGGGCGGCCTCGGCCTGGCGGGCGATGATGCGCCGGGAGATCCACGTGATGATCTCGTCCTCCGACAGCTGCACACCGGCGCCCCGAAGCGCTTGGGCGTAGGCCGGCAGCGCGGTCCCCACGAGGGCCAGCCCGTCCTCGATGCTCCAGGTCCCGCCATGGCGGGCGACGAGCGCGGCCTCCTCCTCGCGCCACAGGGGCTCGGTGTCCACCAATGTGCCGTCGAGGTCCCAGAGCACCGCGGCGGGCAGGGCGGCGCGAGCCATGGAAGACCTCCTGAGGGCCGTGCGAGCGAGGTGACGAGGCTACCCCGGCCCGACCGCCGGACGACCGTGCCGGTCAGCGCCTAGGCTGGCCGGGTGACTGAGAGCGCGGCCGGTGACCTGCCCGTCGGCGAGACGGTGCTGCTGGCGGCCTTCGAGGGCTGGAACGACGCGGGAGCGGCCGCGACGCAGGCGGTCGCGTATCTCGCGGAGGTCTGGGATGCCGACCAGGTCGACGAGCTCGATCCCGAGGAGTACCACGACTTCCAGGTGAACCGGCCCGTGGTCGGCCTCGCGCCGGACGGCACGCGCGAGATCACGTGGCCCACCACCACGGTGTCGCTCGCGACGACGCCCCAGACCGGGCGCGCCGTGGTCCTGGTGCACGGGATCGAGCCGTCGATGCGCTGGCGCCGGTACTGCACCGAGCTTCTCGACATCGCCGCCGGCCTGCACGTGCAATGGGTGGTCACCGTCGGCGCCCTCCTCGCCGACGTGCCGCACACCCGCCCGATCCCGGTGACGATGTCGGCCGACGACTCCGAGACAGCCGCCCTGCTCGACCTGGAGCGGAGCACCTACGAGGGCCCGACCGGCATCGTCGGCGTGCTGCAGCACGAGGCGGCGGCCCGCGGGCTCAAGGCCGTGTCGCTCTGGGCCGCCGTGCCGCACTACGTGGCGCACCCGCCGTCGCCCAAGGCGAGCCTGGCGCTGCTCCACCATGTCGAGCAGCTGCTCGGCGAGCCGATCCCGCTGGGCGAGCTGCCCGACGACGCCGCGGCCTGGCAGGCCGGGGTCGACGAGCTGGCCGGCGAGGACTCGGAGATCGGCGAGTACGTCCGGCAGCTCGAGCAGGCGAAGGACACCGCCGACCTGCCCGAGGCGTCGGGCGAGGCGATCGCCCGCGAGTTCGAGCGCTACCTGCGGCGCCGCGACAAGGGCACCGGAACCTAGACGAGCCCCCGACGGCCCCGCCCGCCAGCCAACGGCTCACCCTTCAGGCCGTCCACCCCGCCCGAGCGCGACCCTCCCCTCGTCGCCCCGGCCGCCACAGCCCCGCCGCCACCCACCGCCACCGCGCGCCTCCTACCGCCACTGCACGCCACCCACCGCCACTGCGCGCCACCCGTCGCCCGCGCCCGGCTCCCGTCTCCGCCCGCGGCCGCCGGCTGCGCGTGGCCGTCAGCGGCCGCCACATCGGCACTTTCGTGCCGGATCGGTCCATTGATGTGCCGATCCGGCACGAAAGTGCCGATTCCGGGCCATGGGCCGAGGCGCGGGCGAGGGGCCGCGCCGCCAGGGCAGGGCGGGGGCCGCGCGGGAGAGGGGCCGCGCGGGCCAGGGCAGTGACGGGCGCGGGGGCGGGACCAGGGGGCGAGGTGCAGGTCCGGCGGGTCCCGCGGCCTGACCCGCTGCGGGTCGGCGCTGGACGGGTCGACTCACGCCGGGACGGGTCGACTCGGCTCCGGCCAGGGCCGGTTGGGCGGGGGCGGGCGAGCTACAGTCGTACGCCCAGCAGCGCGTCGAGGGTGCGTCCGACGACACCCGGGGCGCCCTCGACGGGATTCCCCGGGTCGGCCAGCGCGGCGGCCGCCCAGGCGTCGACGGCGGCCAGCGCGGCGGGAGCGTCCAGGTCGTCGGCCAGCGCCGCGCGTACCGCGGCCAGGGTCCCGTCGGCCGCCGGGCCGCCGACGCCGGACAGTGCGCGCTTCCAGCGGTCCAGCCGGCCCTCGGCCTCGCGCAGCGCCTCGTCGGTCCACTCCCAGTCGTCCCGGTAGCGGTGAGCGAGGATCGCGAGCCGGATCGCTCGGGGGTCCACCCCGGCCGCCCGCAGCGCGGAGACGAGCACGAGGTTGCCCTTCGACTTGCTCATCTTCTCGCCGTCGAGCCCCACCATCCCGGTGTGCACGTGGGCCCGCGCCCCGGCGCCGGGGTCGCCCGTCAGCACGCGGGCGTGCGAGCAGCTCATCTCGTGGTGCGGGAACTCCAAGTCCGAACCGCCTCCGAGCACCGACACCGGCGTCCCGAGGTTGTCACGCGCGATCACGGCGCACTCGATGTGCCATCCCGGCCGGCCGCGACCCAGCGAGGCGCCGTCCCATGCCGGCTCGCCCGGCCGCTCGCGGCGCCACAGCAGCGGGTCGAGCGGGTCCTTCTTGCCGGGCCGGTCGGGGTCGCCCCCGCGTTCGGCGGACAGCACGAGCATGGTGTCGAGGTCGAGGCGGGCGGCCTCGCCGAAGCCGGGATCAGCGCCGAGGCAGGCGTACACGTCGCCGGCATCGAGGCCGTCGGGGGCCTCGGCAGTCGGCACGCGGTAGGCCGTGCCGGCGGCGAGCATCTGCTCCACGGCGTCCACCACCGCCGGGATGGACTCCACGGCCCCGACGTAGGCGTCCGGGGGGATCACCTGCAGCGCGGCCATGTCCTGCCCGTAGAGCGCGGTCTGTGCCACGGCGAGCTCCCGCCAGTCGACGCCGGTGGCGGTGGCGCGCTCGAGCAGCGGGTCGTCGACGTCGGTGACGTTCGACGCATAACGGACCGTGACGCCCGCGTCCCGCCAGGCGCGGCCCAGCAGGTCGAACGCGATCGCCGTGGCGGCGTGCCCCAGGTGGGTGGCGTCGTAGGGGGTGATGCCGCAGACGTAGAGCGTCGCCGAGCCGCCCACCACGGGGTCGACTCGCTCCCCCGTCGCCGTGTCGAGCACCCGGACGGCAGGTCCGTGTCCGGGCAGCCTGGGCAGGAACGGGGCAGGCCAGCTCAGCACCCGACGAGCGTAGTCGCGCGTCGCCGCGGGTCGGACCCGCCGCCCGGCGCACAATGCCATCCGTGCCCGACGAGGTCTACCAGCAGAGCTCCGGTGCGTGGGTGCGCACCGACGCCGTTGCCACCGCCACCCATGACGGCCCCACGTGGGTGGTCGTCGACGGTCTGGCCGGCCTGGCCGACGCGGCACGGGCCTGGGGGCTCGACGAGCAGACCGTCGCGCTGCTCGAGCACCGGGTCGCGACGCTCACCGGCACGGACAGCACCCGGACCGCGTACGCGCACGTGGACCGTTCCCCGGCCGGTGACCTGCTGATGTCCACCCCGACCACCTGGTACGACGAGGCGACACGCGACGTGTTCACCGGCGAGGTGACCACGGTGTCCTGCCCGGACCTGGTGCTGACCGCCGAGGCGGGCTCGGCGGGGGTGCTGTCCCGAGCCGCCGAACGGCTCGTCGACGGTGTGCCGACCCCGGACAGCGGCGCCCGGGAGGTGCTCGCCGCCCTGCTGTTCACCCTGCTGGCGCAGGCCAGCGAGGTGGAGCTGGGCCTCGGCGAAGCGGTCGACGCGACCGAGCGAGTCGTCTTCTCGCCGAACCACCCCGATCCGGTGCAACGGATCTACGACCTCAAGCGGGAGATCGCCGAGGCCCGCCGTGCGCTGAGCCCGCTGATGGCGGCGCTGCCGGAGTTCGAGGCGCAGGCGAACGACGAACAGGGCCCGCACCAGGCGTGGACCTGGCTGGACAACGTGCAGGCCACCGTCGACCGGCTGGACCGCCACCTCGTGGGGCACGACGAGCTGCTGCGCGACATGCTCTCCGCGCACCTGGCCCAGGTGGGGGTGCGGCAGAACGAGGACATGCGCAAGATCTCGGCCTGGGCGGCGATGATCACGGTCCCGACACTCATCGCCGGCATCTACGGCATGAACTTCCAGCACATGCCCGAGCTGACGTGGACCGTCGGCTACCCGCTCGTGGTGGTCCTCATGGGCGGCGTGTGCGCCGTGCTCTACCGCTCGTTCCGCAAGAGCGGCTGGCTGTAGGCCCTTCCCCGGCCGGCGCCCGGCGCACATCCCACCGCGGGCCCCTTACGAGACGAGCGCGGCGTTCGCCTCGAGCGCACCGGTCACCAGAAGGATCACGACGACCACGGCCAGGCCGATCCGGTACCAGACGAAGCCCTGGTAGGAGTAGGTCGACACGATCTTGAGGAACGCGATGATGACGAGGTACCCGACGACGAACGCGACGACCGTCGCGATCAGCGTCGCCCCGAACCCCGGCGTGTTGCCGTGCCCGAACTGGTCGAGGCTGGTGAACAGCTCGAACAGCCCGGAGCCGAACACGGCCGGGATGGCGAGCAGGAACGAGTACCGCGCCGCCGCCTCGCGCGTGTAGCCGAGCAGCAGCCCGCCGGTGATGGTGCCGCCGGACCGCGAGACACCGGGGATCAGAGCGAGCGCCTGCCACAGCCCGAACAGCACGGCATGGCGCGGCGTCAGCTCCTGCACGGTCCGCCGCTTGGCGCCCACCCGGTCCGCCCAGCCCAGGATCAGACCGAAGACGACGAGGACGACCACCGTGATCCACAGGTTCCGCAGCGCGGTCTCGATCGCGTGCTGGAACAGCACGCCGAGCACCACCACCGGGATGGAGCCGATGACGATGAACCACGCCATCAGCGCGTCGTGGTCCGCGGGCTCGCCGGCCGGGGCGCCCGCACGCGAGCGCCAGTCCGTGCCGTAGGCCCCCCGCAGCGCGTACCACCAGTGGGTGCAGATCCGTGCGATGTCACGGCGGAAGTAGAGGATCACGGCCGACTCGGTGCCGAGCTGGATCACCGCCGTGAACGCCGCCCCGGCGTCGGCGTGGGTCAGCAGCTCGCTGACGATCCGGATGTGCGCACTCGAGGAGATCGGCAGGAACTCGGTCAGGCCCTGGATCAGCCCCAGCAGCAGTGCCGCGCCCGCGCCCAGTCCGTGCGTCATGGTCGGCCACCCTATCCGCGCGAGCCGCCGGAACCCGGCAACGTCCCGCGGCTAGGGTGCGATCTCATGGAGCACCACCGGCTGGGACGGACTGGGTTGCAGGTGTCCTGGCTGGGTCTGGGCACCATGACCTGGAGCCGGGACACCGACGAGCACGACGCGCGCGAGCTGCTGCACGACTTCGTGGACGCCGGCGGCACGCTGATCGACACGTCGGCGTCGTACGCCGAGGGCGGTGCGGAGCAGCTCCTCGGGTCCCTGCTCGGCGGCGCGGTCGACCGCCGCGACCTGGTGATCGTCACCAAGGGCGGCGTGCGGCGCACCGCCGACGGCCCGGTGGTCGACGCGTCGCGCGGCGCACTGCTCGACGCGCTCGACGGCTCGCTCGCCCGGCTGGGCACCGACCACGTCGACGTGTGGCTGGTCCAGACGCCCGACCCTCGCACGCCGCTGGAGGAGACCGCTTCCGCGCTGCGCCTGGCGGTGGCCTCAGGACGGGCGCGCTACGTCGGGCTGTCGAACCACGCGGGCTGGCAGGTGGCGCGTGCCGCCTCGCTCCTCGAGGCCGATCCAGGCCTGGCCGCCGTCGAGGCGGAGTACTCGCTGCTGCAGCGGGGCGTCGAGCGCGAGGTGCTGCCCGCGGCCGAGGCGCTCGGCGCCGGGCTGCTCGCCTGGTCGGCCCTGGGCCGTGGCGTGCTGACCGGCAAGTACCGGCGCACCGTGCCCGCCGACTCACGGGCCGCGTCGTCGCACCTCGCGGGGTTCGTCGAGCCCTACCTCACCCGGCCCGCGGCCGCGGTCGTGGAGGCGCTCCTCACCGCCGCCGCAGGCCTGGAGCGCCCGCCCGCGCAGGTGGCGCTGGCGTGGCTGCGCGGCCGGCCCGGGGTGGCGTCCGCGCTCGTCGGGCCGCGAACTCCCGCCCAGCTGCGCGGCCTGCTCTCCGGCGACGACCTGGAGCTGCCCGGCGAGCTCGTCACGGCGCTCGACGACGTCAGCGCTCCCGCGCTCGGCTATCCCGAGCGGCTGACCCTCGGCTGAGGCCGGCCGCCGCGCCCCGTCATCGCCGGACGCCCGGCCCTGCGGATCGGGGTCGAGCAGACGCCACGGAACCGCCGAGCTAGTGCGTGACCTGAGGCTCGTCCTCGTCGGACCAGTCGCCGTCGTCGATCTCCTCGAGGTCGTCCTCGTCGGACTCGTCGTCCTCGTCGTCCGGCTCGTCGTCGGACTCGTCGTCGGACTCGGACTCCTCCTCGTCCTCCTCGCCCAGGTAGAACGGGGTCGCCTCGCCGTAGACGGTGCCGAGGGCGTCGTCGTACACCTCGAACGCGTCCGCGAGGACGTCGTAGGCATCGTCGACCGCTGGGTCGTCGTCGCCGTGGCGGGCCTGGACGGCGTTGAAATGGGCTTCCAGCGCGGCGATCAGCCGGTCGAGAGCGGCACGCGGGTCGACGGTCATGCCCTGACGGTAGCGCCGAGCGGGGCACAATGGCACAGCGTCCGCGCGTCGATTCGGCGACGGGTGGCAGCGGCACGGGTCGAGGTGGTGCATGGACGGAGAGCTGACGACGGGCAACCGCTCCCGGGCGTCGCGCAGCTTCGTGCGGATGGGTGGTCAGTACGAGTACCGCATGCTGACGATCCCCCGCACGACCAGCGGCAACGACGCCCGCCAGATGCTCACCGACGAGGCTGAGTACGGCCGTTGGGAGCTGGCCCGCACCCGCCTGTACGCGGGCGGCGAGCGCCATGTGTGGCTGCGCCGCAAGATCATCCGGGTCCGGTCGACCTTCGACGACGACGAGGACGACGGGGACGAGGACTGACGCCCCTCAGCAGGTGGTCAGCGCCCCTCAGCAGGTGGTGAGGAGGCGTTCCAGGACCCGGCAGCCGAACCGCAACGAGTCCACCGGGACCCGCTCGTCGACGCCGTGGAACATCGCGGTGAAGTCGAAGTCCGCGGGCAGGCGCAGCGGGGCGAAGCCGTAGCCGGCGATCCCCAGCCGAGCGAGCGACTTGTTGTCCGTACCGGCCGCCAGCATGTACGGCAGCACCACGGCGCCCGGGTCCTCCGCGATCACCGCGACGGCCATCGCGTCGACCAGAGGACCGTCGATCGGTGCCGAGGCGGCGATGTCGCGGTGCCGGTCCTCGATCCGCACGCGCTCGCCCGCCAGGGCGCGGATGGTGGCGTCGAACTCGTCCTCGCGACCGGGAAGGAACCGGCCGTCGACCGTCGCCTCGGCACGGCTCGGGATGACGTTCGAGAGGTAGCCGGCGTCCAGCCGCGTGGGGTTCGCGGTGTGCCGGAGGGTGGCGCCGACGAACCGTGAGGCCGGTCCGAGCGCGGCGACCAGCGCGTCGACCCCCGCCTCGTCGTGCTCGTCGAACGGCAGCCCGGTGAGGTCCGCGACGCCCTCGAGCAGGCGGCGGACCGTGGGGGTGAGCACGCGCGGCCAGGCGTGAGCGCCGATCCGCGCCACCGCCTCGGCGAGGTGCGTCACGGCGTTGTCGCGGTTCACCTGGCTGCCGTGGCCGGCGCGGCCGTCGGCCACCAGGCGCAGCCACGCCAGGCCCTTCTCGGCGGTCTGCAGCAGGTAGGCGCGCGTGCCGCCGAGCTCGACGGAGTAGCCCCCGACCTCGCTGATCGCCTCTGTGGCCCCCTCGAACAGCTCCGGCCGGTGGTCCACCGCCCAGCTAGCGCCCTGGCCGCCACCGGCCTCTTCGTCGGCGAACAGCGCGACGACCACGTCCCGTGCGGGCTTGCGACCGTCGCGGACCAGCTGGCGGACCACCGCCAGGATCATCGCGTCCATGTCCTTCATGTCCACCGCGCCGCGGCCCCAGATCACGCCGTCGATCTCCTCGCCGGCGAACGGGTCCACCGACCAGTCCTCGGCCCGCGCCGGGACCACGTCGGTGTGGCCGTGGAGCACCAGCGCCGGGCGGTCGCGGTCGGCACCCTCCAGTCGTACGACGACGCTGGCGCGCCCGGGGGACGCCTCGAACAGCTCGGGCTCCAGGCCGACGTCGGCGAGCAGGCCGGCGACGTACTCGGCGGCAGCGCGCTCCCCCGGGCCGGAGCCGTCGCCATGGTTGCTCGTGTCGATCCGGATCAGCTCGGTGCAGATCCGCGCTACCTCGTCCTGGGCGTGCAGGCCGGTGGGCTCCTGGGGCATGCCCGTCACGCTACCGGCGAGCCGGACAGGCCGCGGCGAGCCAGCAGCGGGGCGATGTCGGGGGCACGGCCGCGCAGGTCCTCGAAGGCCTCGAGGGCGTCGAGCGAACCACCACGGGAGAGGACCTTGGCACGGAACTCGTCGCCGTTCTCGCGGCGCAGGCCGCCGTGCTCGGCGTACCAGGTGACGGTGTCGGCGTCGAGCACCTCGGACCAGATGTACGAGTAGTAGCCGGCCGAGTAGCCGCCGGAGAAGACGTGGTTGAAGTACGTCGACCGGTAGCGGGGCGGCACCGCCGGGTACGCGATGCCGGCCTTCTCCAGGGCCGCGTGCTCGAACGCCTCCACGTCGCCGGGGCTCGCCGGGACCTCGTCGGGCGCCAGGCGGTGCCAGGCCTGGTCGAGGAGCGCCGCACCGAGGTACTCGGTGGTGGCGAAGCCCTCGCCGTCCTGGCGGGCGTCCAGCAGGGTCTGCACCCACACGGCCGGCATCGGTTCGCCGGTGACGTGGTGCACCGCGAACCCACGCAGCACCTCCGGTTCCCACGCCCACATCTCGTTGACCTGGCTCGGGTACTCCACGGCGTCGCGCGGCACGGCGGTTCCGGACTGCGTCGGGTACCGCACGTCGGAGAAGATCGCGTGCAGCGCGTGGCCGAACTCGTGGAAGAGCGTGGTCACCTCGTCCCAGGTCAGCAGGGTCGGCTCGCCGTCGGGTGGCTTGGGGATGTTGAGGTTGTTGACGACGACGCACTGCTCGCCGAGCAGCGACGACTGGTCGACGAGGTTGTTCATCCACGCGCCGCCCCGCTTCGAGTCGCGGGTCCACGGGTCGTGCAGGAACAGCGCCCGGCCGGTTCCGTCGGCGTCGAACACCTCGTAGACCCGCACGTCCCGGTGGTAGCCGCGCAGGTCGTGGCGGTGCGCGAACGTCAGCCCGAACAGCAGGTTCGCGGCCCGGAACACGCCCTCGGTCACCACGCGGTCCAGCTCGAGGTAGGGCCGCATCGCCGACTCGTCGAGCGAGCGGCGCTCCCGGCGCACCTGCTGCGCGTAGTAGGACCAGTCCCACGGCTCCAGCACGGCGCCGGGCTCCTCGCGCTCCAGCGACGACTGGAGCGGCACCGCCTCCGCCCGCGCGTTGGCGAGCGCCGGCCCGACGAGCCCGCCGAGCAGGTCGGCGACGGCCTGCGCGCCGTGGATCGTCAGGTCGGAGGCGACGTAGTCCGCGTGATGGGCGTAGCCGAGAATCCGCGCGCGCTCGGCGCGCAGGGCCGCGATCTCCACCAGGATCGGGCGGGTGTCGTGCTCCCCGCCCAGGCCGCGGGTGGCGGACGCCTCGAACACCCGGCGACGCAGCCCGCGGTGACGCAGGTGCGCCAGCACGGGCTGGTCGGTGGGCAGGACGAGATCGATCAGCCATGCACCGGCCTCGCCGTGCCGCTCTGCTGCCGTCGCGGCCGCAGCCTTCGCGTCCTGGGGCAGGCCGTCCAGCTCGTCCTCGTCGGTGACGAGGACGGCGGCGGCGTTCGTCGCGGCGAGCAGCGTGCGCCCGAACGTCGCCTCCAGGGTCGTCAGGCGCTCGTTGACCGCACGCAGCCGCGCCTGGGCCTCGTCGGGCAGCCCGGCTCCGGCGCGGCGGTGGGCGATCCGGCGTCGGTGCAGCAGCCAGGCGGTGTCCGGCTCGAGGTCCAGCGTGCCCTCGTCGGCCTGCCGGCCGAGCTCCTCGACCCGTGCGGCGAGCGCGCGGTCCAGCCAGATCGCGTCGTGGTGCGCCGCGAGCAGAGGCGCCACCTCCTCCTCGATCGACTCGAGACCGGGCGTCGCGTCGGAGCTCAGCTGGTTGTAGAAGACGGCCGAGACGCGGTCCAGCAGGCGACCGGTGCGCTCGAACGCGACGAGCGTGTTCTCGACGGTGGGCGCCTGCGGGTCACCGGCGATCGCGGCCACCTCGGCCCGCTGCTCCGCCGTCCCGGCGAGGAAGGCCGGAAGGTAGTGCTCCTCCCGGATCGCCGCGAAGTCGGGCAGGCCGTAGGGCAAGCTCGACGGGGCGGCGAACGGGTTGGTGGGATCGAGTGGCCCAGACGTCATGCCGACATCATGGTGGACGCCGCGGCGTCCCAGGCACGCCAGGGCAGCCCGTGGGCCGTCGCGACGGGCTCGCTGTACAGCTCGCCGGCATGCGTCGCCAGGCCCGCCGCCAGCGCGGGGTCCGCGGCGAGCGCGTCGCGCCACCCGCCCGCCAGCGCGGCGAGGTACGGCGCGGTGACGTTCGTCAGGGCCACGGTCGAGGTGACCGGGACGGCTCCGGGCATGTTCGCCACCGCGTAGAACACGGAGCCGTGGACCCGGTACGTCGGGTCGTCGTGCGTGGTGGCACGGGTGTCCTCGAAGCAGCCGCCCTGGTCGACCGCGACGTCGACGAGCACCGAGCCCGGCCGCATCCGCGCGACCAGGCCGTTGCTCACCACGCGCGGTGCCTTCGCGCCCGGGACCAGCACCGCCCCGACGACGAGGTCCGCGTTGAGCAGCTCGCGCTCGACCGCCCAGGCGCTGGAGGCCAGCGTGCGCACGCGCCCGCCGAACTCGGCGTCGATCTCGCGCAGCCGGGGCACGGACAGGTCGAGGACGGTGACGTCGGCGCGCATGCCCGCCGCGACCGTGGCCGCCTGGCGCCCGACGACCCCGCCGCCGATGACGACGACCTTGGCCGGCGCCACGCCGGGCACGCCGCCGAGCAGCACGCCGCGCCCGCCCTCGTTCGTCATCAGGTGATAGGCGCCCACCTGGACTGCCAGCCGGCCGGCGACCTCGCTCATCGGCGCGAGCAGGGGCAGCGAGCCGTCCGGCAGCGTCACGGTCTCGTAGGCGATCGCGGTGGTGCCGGCGGCGAGCAGCGCGTCCGTCCCGGGGCGGTCGGCCGCGAGGTGGAGGTAGGTGAAGAGGATCTGGTCGTCGCGCAGGTAGCCGTACTCAGCGGCGACGGGCTCCTTCACCTTGCAGACGAGGTCGGCCGACCACGCCGTGGCGGCATCGGGCACGATCCGCGCTCCGGCGGACCGGTACTGTTCGTCGGCGATGGCCGAGCCGGCGCCGGCGCCGGCCTCGACGAGCACCTCGTGCCCGGCCGCCACGAGCAGGTGGACCCCGCTGGGGGTGACGGAGACACGCTCTTCACGGTTCTTGATCTCGCGCGGGACGCCGATGCGCATCGCTGTCGCTCCTCGTCGAACAACTGCCGGCTGCTGATGCGGTCGAGTGTGAACTTCGTAGGTTTCGATGCCGTGAACTCAACGGTTCATTCGGTACGATAGGGAGATGTCCGTCGATTCTTCGCACGCAGCCGCCAGCCGGCCTGACGCTCGCACGCGCTTCGGCACGCTCGACGACGTCGACCGGGACATCCTGCGCGAGCTGGAGCGCGACGGCCGGATCTCCAACAAGGACCTGGCCGACCTGGTCGGTGTCGCGCCCTCCACGTGCCATGCCCGGGTGCGGGCGCTGCGCGAGTCCGGCGTGATCCGCGGCTTCTCGGCCGACGTCGACCCCCGGGCCCTGGGCCGCGGCCTCCAGGCGATCATCGCCGTTCGGCTGCAGGCACAGGCCCGCGCCCGCCTCGGCAAGTTCGCCCACGAGCTGGCCAGCCGGCCGGAGGTGCGCGACGTCTACCTGCTCGGCGGCACCGACGACGTGCTCGCCCACGTCCAGGTGGCCGACAGCGACGGGCTGCGGCAGTTCGTCATCGACCACTTGTCGACGCGGCAGGAGGTGGCGCACACGCAGACATCGCTGGTGTTCGAGCACGTGCACCAGCCCGCGTCCATCCCGCCGCGCTGAACGTGCCCGGGACGTTCCGCAAGGCACGCGCCGCGGCGCCGACCGGGTTCTTCCGGTGCGAGGCGGCGGGTCTGGACTGGCTGCGCGCCGCCGGCGGGGCACGCGTGGTCGGTGTGCTCGGCGTCGGCGACGACCATCTCGACCTGGTCCGGCTCACCCCGGTCAGCCCCACGGCCACTGCGGCACGCGCGTTCGGCCGCGCGCTGGCGGCGACGCACGACGCCGGCGCAGCCGCGTTCGGGGCGTCCCCCGACGGCTGGGAGGGCGACGGGTTCTTCGGGCCGCTCGACCAGCCGTTGCCGATGCCCGCGGGGCGGTACGACTCCTGGGGCGGGTTCCTCGCTCAGGGGCGGCTGCGCCCGCTGAGCACCTGGCTCCGTCAGGCGCGCGCGGCCGATGACGACACCCTCGCCACCCTCGACCGCGTGTGCGACCGGCTGGAGCGCGGCGAGCTGGACGACGACGACACCCCCGCGAGGCTCCACGGTGACCTGTGGGCAGGCAACGTCGTCTGGACCGCCGACGGCGCCACGCTGATCGATCCGGCGGCGCACGGCGGTCACCGGGAGACCGACCTGGCGATGCTCGCCCTGTTCGGCCTGCCGTTCCTCGACGCGGTCCTGGACGGGTACGACGAGGCACACCCGCTCCGGGCGGGCTGGCAGGGCCGGGCCGGCCTGCACCAGCTGTATCCCGTGGGGGTGCACGCGCTGGTGTTCGGAGGCGGCTATGCCGCCCACCTGGCGCGGCTCGCCGCGAGGTGGACGTAGACCTCACCCGCGGCGCCCGTCGACTGCTGTGGGTGCGGCGTGCCAGGCTCACCAACCGTGAGCGAGGGCTTGCCGCCGGGCGTCCGCGAGCCGGTGTGGCTCGTCGGTGCGCCGGCACCGGCCCCGCCGGCGGCGAAACGATCGTCGGTGCTCTCCGTCCTGCTCGTCGTGCTCGCCGTGGTGCTGGTCGCGTGGCTGGGCATCCGGCTGCTCGCCCCCAGCCTGCCGCGCTCCGGCCCGCCGCCGGGGCACGAGGAGCAGCGCCAGCCGCTCGGGGCACCGCCGCTGGGCCACCCCACCGACGGCCCGTACACGTTCCTCCAGACGCAGCGGGACGGCGTCACCCCGGTCGCGTACAGCCCGTGCCGGCCGATCCACTACGTGGTGCGACCGGACGGCGAGCCCCCCGGCGGCGACGCGCTGCTCGCCGCCGCGATCTCGCGGATCTCCGAGGCCAGCGGACTGCAGTTCGTCGCCGACGGTGCCACGCAGGAGGCACCCGGGCCGGATCGCGACGCCTACCAGCCGGATCGTTACGGCAACCGGTGGGTGCCGGTGCTGGTGGCCTGGTCCACTCCCGCCGAGACGCCCGAGCTGGCCGGCGACGTGGCGGGCAGTGCCGGCTCGTCGTCCGTCGTCTCGGGCGGCACCGCCTTCTACGTCACCGGGCAGGTGGTGCTGGACGGGCCCTCGATCGCCGAGCTGATGGGCGACGGGGCGAACGGCCTGGCCGTCGCGCAGGGCGTCGTCACGCACGAGATGGCACATCTGGTGGGCCTCGGTCACGTCGACGATCCCGACGAGCTGATGAACCCCACCGCCGCGCTGAGCCAGACGTACCTGGCGCACGGCGACCTCGCCGGCCTGGCGCGCGCCGGCACCGGGCCGTGCGCACCGCACCTGTGAGTGGTTCCCAGGTTCGGCGCCTACGCTGGCGGTCCGCCAGTTGCCAGGAGCACTCATCCCTTTTCGCCCGGTCGTCTTCGTCCACGGCATCCGCACCTCGTCCGCGATCTGGCGCCCGCAGGCGGCGGCGCTGCGGGCCCACGGCCATCCCGTGGTCGCGGTGGACCTGCCGGGGCACGGCGCGCGGCACGACGAGCGGTTCACGCTCGAGGGCGCACTGACCACCATCGACGACGCGGTGCGCTCGTGCGATCGGCCGCCCCTGCTCGTCGGACTCTCGCTGGGCGGCTACGCCTCGTTGGCCTACGCCGGGCAGCACGGCGACCTGATCGCCGGCGTGCTGCTGTCGGGGTGCTCCACGGAGATCAAGGGCAAGCCGCTCGGGGCCTACCGCCGGGTGGCGACGCGCCTGACGCGATGGCTCGGCGTGGGCGGCGACCGGTGGTCCGTCGTCACCGAGATGCTCACCGCCATGGCCGGGTACTCGCCGTTGGCGGACCTGCGGCGGCTGGCGATGCCGGTGCGCTTCGTCAACGGGCGCCGTGACCCGCTGCGGCTCGACGAGTGGCGCTACCGGCGCGCGGCGCCGTTGTCACGGCTCACCGTGGTGCCGCGGGCCGGGCACGACGTCAACAGCCACGCGCCGGCCGCCTTCACCGGCGCCCTGCTGGACTTCCTCACCGACCTGCGCCAGCCGGCCGTGTGACCCGTCCGGCGGCTCGCTGACGCGGGCGGCGATCTGGCGCAATGTTTCGAAGACCGTTGACGATTCGAAAGTTCCCCCATAAGGTCGAAGGTGCTTCTTCGACGATGTGGAGACAATCGATGCGTTGCGCGAACCTCGCGGGCCGTCTCGTCCTCGTCGGCCCCGGCAACGCAGCCGTGGATGTCTCACGGGCGAGCGGGGGCCGCTTCGACCCTGACCCTCAAGCGGTGTACGAGCGTTGGGACGAGTTTCGCGCATGGGCCGCGCGGGCCTCGTTCGACGCGGCCGAGCCGCTCGATCCCGGCCTCCTGCGGACGCCGGTGCCGCGGCCCCCCCAGGTGTTCGCCATCGGGCTGAACTACGCGATGCAGCCGACGGCGACACCGGAGCCGCCCGCGGTTCCCATGGTCTTCACGAAGTTCGCCAGCTGCCTCACCGGTCCGTACGCCGACGTGGTCCACCCCGGCGGGAGCGTCGACTGGGAGGTGGAGCTCGTGGTCGTCGTCGCACGGTACGGGTACCGCATCCCCGCCGCCGAGGCGTGGTCCTACGTCGCCGGCATCTCGGCCGGTCAGGACCTGTCCGAACGACGGACGCAGAACGCTGGGCCGGTCCCCCAGTTCAACCTTGGCAAGTCGTTCCCCGGATTCGGCCCGGTGGGCCCGTGGGTCGTCACGCCCGACGAGGTCGACGACCCGGATGACCTCGCACTCGAGTGCTGGGTGAACGGCGAGCTGGTCCAGAAGGCCAGGACGTCGGAGATGCTGCTGTCCGTGCCCGTGCTGCTCGAGCGGCTGTCGGCCATCACCCCGCTGCTGCCTGGCGACCTGGTGTTCACCGGCACGCCCGCCGGTGTCGGTGAGCGGCACGACCCGCCACGCTTCCTCCAGGTCGGAGACGTCGTCGTGACGAAGGTGTCCGGTGTGGGAGACCTGCGGACAGTCCTCGTCGCGCAGGAGGCCTAGCGCATGTCACGGCTGACGATGACGTTCGACAACGGCCCCACGCCGGGTGTGACCGAGCACGTCCTCGACGTGCTCGCCGAGCGCGGCATCAGCGCGACGTTCTTCGTCGTCGGACGCGACCTGGGCAAGCCCGGCCGGCGAGAGCTCGCCCAGCGAGCTGCAGACGCCGGTCACTGGCACGGCAACCACACGATGACCCACAGCATCCAGCTGGGCGACGGCGACGGCCGGCTCGCCGAGAGCGAGATCGGGGACTCGCAGCGCGTCCTGGGCGACCTGGCCCGGCCCGAGCAATACTTCCGCCCCTGGGGGGACGGGCGGATCAGCGACCGCATCCTGAGCCGGGCGGCGATCGACTACCTCTGCGCCGGCGGCTACACCCTCGCCCTGTGGAACTGCGTCCCACGGGACTGGGAGGACCCGGTCGGGTGGGTCGACAGGGCGCTGGCCGCCCTGGACCGGCAGGACTGGACCCTCCTGGTGCTGCACGACCAGGACACGGGGGCGATGTCGTCGCTCGAGCGGTTCCTCGATCTGGCACTGGCACGGGGGACACAGATCGTGCAGGAGCTGCCCCCGATGTGCACCCCGATCCGCAACGGCCGCATCGTCGGGCCGATCGAGCATCTGTACCGGCCCACACCCGCCGCCGACCGCGCGCCGGCGGAAACCCGAGCAAAGGAGGAGCGATGACCAGAGCGGTCATCTCCGGTATCGGCGAGTCGGCGCTGGGGAACGTCCCCGAGCTGTCGACGATGGGCATCACCCTGGATGCAGGCAAGAAGGCCGTCGAGGACGCCGGGCTCTCGTTCCGCGACATCGACGGCGTGATCCTCCATCCGGCGTTCGGCGCCTCGCCGCGGTACCACATCTACGTCACCGAGGCGCTGGGCATCTTCTGCAAGACGCTGTGCAACACCTCCGAGATGGGCGGGGCGTCGTACGGCGCCGCCCTGCAGGAAGCGCGCTGGATGGTGGAGAGCGGACGCTGCACCAACGTGCTGATCCTGGGGGGCGAGAAGCTGCGCACCGGCCACGTCAGCGGCTCGGCACTGATGTCGCAGGCTGGTCCGCACCACCTCGACTGGGAGTATCCCTGGGGCGCGACGGTCCCGGCCTACTACGCCCTCCTCGCGCGGCGATACCTCTACGAGTACAACCTCGAACCGAGCGCACTCGCCGAGATCGCCGTCTCGACCCGCAAGCACGCCCACCGCAACCCGGGCGCCACGATGCGCGACCTCATCACGGTCGAGGACGTGCTCAACTCGCGGATGATCTCGGACCCCCTGCACCTGCTGGACTGCTCCCTGGTCTCCGACGGCGCGGCCGCCTACGTCGTGTCCCGCCAGAGCACCAGCAAGGACCCGTCGCGGGAGGTCGCGATGCTCGGCATCGGCCAGGCGCAGTCCTACTACCACGTGGCCCAGCTCGCCGAGGGCTACGGCGACTGGGACCTGGTGCACACCGTCATCCCCGTCGCCGCCGAGCAGGCGTTCGGCGAGGCCGGTCTCACTCGTGACGACCTCGACTTCATCGAGATCTACGACAGCTTCACACCGACGGTCGCCGTCCAGCTCGAGGATCTCGGCTTCTGCGGTCGCGGCGAGGCCGGGGACTTCGTCAAGGAGGGCAACGTGGACCCGGACGGGCGTTGGCCCATGAACACGCACGGCGGGCTGCTCAGCAACGCCCACCCGGGGGCGTGCGGCGGCATGCTGGCGATGACCGAGGCCGTGCGCCAGATCCGCGGCGAGGCCGGCGGCCGGCAGGTTCCCCGGCACGAGACGGCCCTGGTGACATCCGTCAGTGCGGTCGCCTCGAACTTCTCGGTGACCCTTCTGGGCCCCGCGCGCGCATAAGGAGAGACGCAGATGTCGACCAACACCACCAGGCCTTCCCTCAAGAACCGGCCGCTGCCCCAGGTCGCCCTGGACTACCAGGACTCGGAGCGGTTCTGGCAGTCCGCCAAGCAGCGCGCGCTCGAGCTGCAGCGATGTGACGAGTGCGGCCGCTTCCGCTACTACCCGGGAACCATCTGCCACTACTGCGGCTCCGACAGGTACACCTGGGCCCCCATCAGCGGCCGGGGCACCGTCTACAGCTACACGACGCTGCTGCGCGCCAAGGGCAACCCGTTCGAGGGGGACCTGCCGATCGTCGTCGTGCTCGTCACGCTCGAGGAGGGTCCGGTCATGCTGTCCGACCTCGTCGACTACGAGCCCGAGGACCTGCGGATCGGCCTGCCCGTCACCATCGAGTACGGCGACATCGACGAGCAGTACACACTGCCGCTCTTCACGCCTGCCCGGGGCGAACGGTAGTGCCGCAGACCTCCAGCCGGCCCCGCCTCGGGTTGTCCTACGCGGCGGGACCGGCCGATCCGCCCGAACGCAACCGCACCATCGGGCAGGCGTTGCGGGAGGCCGCCGCGGCGGCGCCGGACCGCGTCGCCCTGACCGAGGGCGTCGAGGATCCGGCCGACCGGCGACGGTGGACGTACTCGCAGCTGCTCGCCGACGCCGAGGCCTACGCACGCGCCCTGGCGCGACGGTTCCCGGTGGGCAGCAGTGTCGCGATCTGGGCACCCAACGTCGTCGAGTACCAGGTGCTGCAGTACGGCATCGCGCTCGCCGGCATGGTGCTGGTCACGGTCAACCCGGCCTTCCGCGAGCCGGAGGCGCGCTACGTCCTGCAGCAGTCGCAGGCCGTCGCGTGCTTCACGGTCGTCGAGTTCCGCGGGCGGCCGCTGCTGGACACGGCAAACCGGCTGCGCGACGAGCTGCCCGACCTGCAGACCGTCCTCGACATCGAGCACTGCGGCGACCTGCGCGTCTTCGACGACACGCCGCTGCCGCAGGTGCCGCCGGAGGCTCCGGCGCAGATCCTCTACACGTCGGGCACCACAGGCGCGCCCAAGGGCGCCGTGCTCACCCACCGCGGCATCACCAACAACGTCGCCGACGCGGCGCTGCGCATCGTCGCGGGACGGACCGACGACGTGGTGTGGCTCGCCGCGCTGCCGATGTTCCACCTCGCCGGCTGCGTCGTGGCCGCAGTCGGGACGCTGAGCCTGTGCGGCACCCTGCTGACGGTGCGGAGCTTCGACGCCGGCCTGGTGCTGCGCCTCCTGCAGGAGGAGCGCATCTCGACGACGAACCTCGTGCCGACCCTCGCCTACCGGCTGCTGGACCACCCCGACTTCCCGGCGACCGACCGCAGCTCGCTGCACTCCCTCATGCTCGGTGGAGCGACGATCCCGGCCGAGCTGGTCCGCCGGGTGGAGCGCCTCGGCCTGGTGCCCGTGGTCACGTACGGCCTGACCGAGGCTGCCGTCATCACCGGCACGCTGCCGGGGGACGACGCCGCGGACAAGGTCGAGACCTGCGGGCCGGCCCTGCCCCACGTCGAGGTCCGCGTCTGCGACGCCGACTCCGGCGCACTGTGCCCGCTGGGCGTGGTGGGCGAGCTCCAGACGCGCGGCAGCCTCACGCTGCAGGGCTACTTCCGCAATCCCGAGGCGACGGCCGCGGCGCTGGACCCCGACGGCTGGCTCAGGACCGGCGACCTGGCGACCATGGACGACCGTGGCTACGTCCGCATCACCGGTCGGTCCAAGGACGTCATCATCCGCGGCGGGGAGAACATCTACCCGCGTGAGATCGAGGACCGCCTGATGGAGGTACCCGGCGTGGCGGACGCAGCAGTCGTCGGGGTGCCCGACGAGGTCTACGGCGAGATCGCCGTCGCCTTCGTGCGTCGCAAGCCGGACTGCGAGGTCACGGCCCGCGCGCTGCGCGACGCGCTGGCGACCGAGCTGTCCGGCTACAAGATCCCGGCCGCCTGGTGCTTCCTCGACGCCTTCCCCCAGACTCCGTCCGGCAAGGTCCAGAAGTTCGCGCTGCGAGACGCCTGGCAGCGCGGCGAGCACCGGGCCGAGCCGTTCGACTGACACCCTGGCGGCCGACTGCGGCGGACGGCCGCCTCGCGGACCTGCGTCTACGAGGCGGCCGCCCCTGTCCCTGGGGTCGAGCGCACAGGGGGTCCGCGCTACTGCGCCCAGGGCAGCGCCCGCTGACCGGGCACCGGCTCGGTCAGCGCGACCACGCGGCCACCACTGGCCAACGTGACGACCAGCATGTCGAGGTTCTCGCCGGCGAAGCAGAGGTTGGTCGGGCGCGACCTGGGTCCCGTGCTCAGCCTGCGCGCCACGGCGCCGGAGGGGTCGACGACGACGACCTCGTCCGATGCGAAGGCCGCGATGTAGAGGTTCCCGTCGGCGTCGAGGGCGATGCCGTCGGGCCCGGTGCCGGGCACGTGCGCGAACACCGAGCGGTCCACGGGCATGCCGTCGACGACCCGGTAGCGGACGATCTCGTCGGCGGTCGTGTCGGCGACGTAGAGGACGTCGCCACCGGGACCGAACGCGAGCCCGTTCGGGAAGTCGACGTCGACGAGCAGGACGTCGACGTCCCCCGTCGCCGGGTCGAAGGCCAGCACGCGGCCGCCGACGGTCCGGGGCGAGCCTCCGTCGGGGTCGGTGAACCAGACGCGACGGTCGGGGCCGACGACGAGGTCGTTCGGGGCGGTGAGTCCCGTGACGAGAAGGTCCTGGACCTGGCCGTGGTCGATCACCTGGATGCTCGGCGTGACCGGGCGCGTGGACCGGCTCGGCGCGGTGGCACCGCCGTTCTGGGCGACGAACACCCGGCCGCCCGGACCTTCGGCCAGCCCGTTCGGGCCGCCACCCGTCTCGTAGGACGCGACCGTCGGCGAAGGCCCGTCGCCTTCCGCGACGTCCACCTGGTACACCAGCCCTCGCGACATGCTCGTCACGAGCAGCTCGCCGGACAGTGTCCAGACCGGTCCCTCCGTGAAACCGACACCCGCCGCCAACGTCCGGAACGCCACGTCCTCGCTCACCGCGCTCTCCCCTCAACATTCGAACCTGCTGTACTGTATCGAACAACGCGCCTCGGATGAGGCCTTTCGCGCGGAGGTGGTCGCGATCGACACGGCAGTGGTGGCGACGCGGCGACGTGGCGCGCACGCGGGGCCACCTGCGGGCGAAGGTCGACCATGAGCGTGCGATCGGTGACGGGCGACGAGCTGCTGGGGCGCACCTGGTGGGACCTCCTGGCGGAACGTGCGGCCCAGGACCCGACGCGCGTGGCGTTCCGCTTCGGCGGGCCGGGCTGGGACGACGAGCTGACGTTCGGCGCCTGGTCCGCTCTGGCCACGGCGGTGGCGCGCTCGCTCGCCGAGCTCGGCGTCCGCCGGGGCGACCGGGTCGCGCTGCTGTCACCGGGCAGCGCCGTGTGGCCCGTGATGCAGGCGGCGTGCAGCCGGCTGGGTGCGGTCCTCGTGCCGCTCAACAGCCGCTACCGGCAGGACGAGCTGAGCTACCTGCTGGCCCGCACCGCGCCCACCGTCCTCTGCGCGATCGACCGGCTGGGACCGGCGGACGTCGACGCCCGCCTCTCGCAGGCCCTGGGATCGGTGCCCGGACTCGACCCCGTACAGATCCGGTTCCCCGCACCCCAGGTGCCGACGGTCGCGGGCAGCGCGGCGCCGGGCGCGTTGCGCGGCCGCCGCCGGCTCGGCTGGCGCGAGCTCATCGCACCCCCGGTCGATGCGCTCGCTGTCCCCCCGGCCTCGCTAGCCACCGACCCGGTGCTGCTCCAGTTCACCTCCGGCACGACAGCCTTCCCCAAGGGCGCCCTGCTGAGCTCGGCGTCGACGCTGCGGGCCACCTACGAGCTGGGCCGGCGGATGGGCCTGACGGCCGACGACGTCATGTACAGCACGCAGCCGATGTACCACGTCGGCGGCTCCGTCGCGACGACGCTCATGGCGTTGACCATCGGCTGCACGATGATCGTCCCCGAGCGGTACACCGCCGAGGAGACGTTCCGCCTGGTGCAGCAGCACCACGCGACGGCACGGACGGGGCAGGCCGCGATGTACGCGCGCGAGCTGGCGCACCCCGACTTCTCTGCCGGCATCTTCCGGACCGTGACCAAGGGATGGTCCGGCGGGTCGCCCGAGCTCAAGCGCGCGATCGTCGAGCGCATGGGGATCCCGGACCTGATCTCCACCTACGGCCTGACCGAGGCGGCCGCGACCACGACGGCGTGCGCCGCCGACGACCCGCTCGAGGCACGGCTGGCGACGTCGGGAAGAATTCTGCCCGGCCTCGATCTGGCGGTGGACGACGGTGGCCGGATGGCTCCGTGGGGTACCGGCGAGATCTGCGTGCGTGGCTGGTCGCTCATGCTCGGCTACGACGACGACCCGGGCGCCACGAGCGCGGCCGTCGACGCCCACGGCTGGCTGCACACCGGAGACCTCGGCCAGCTCGACGACCAGGGCTATCTCGTCGTCGTCGACCGGATCAAGGAGATGATCAAGCCGGGCGGCGAGAACGTCGCCCCGGCCGAGGTGGAGCGGGTGATCGCGCAGATGCCCGGGGTCGTCGAGGTCGCCGTCGTCGGCGGCCCGGACGAGCGGCTCGGCGAGGTGCCCGTCGCGTTCGTCGAGGTGGCCGCCACCTCCGGGCTGTCCCAGCGCGACGTCATCGACTACTGCGCGGACCGCATGGCGAGCTTCAAGGTGCCTCGGGACGTGCAGCTGATCACGGTCTGGCCGATGACGGGAAGCGGGAAGGTCTCGAAGGCCGAGCTGCGCGCCCGGGCAGGCGCCGCAGGCCTGGGGTGGATCGGAAGGACGGGCTGACCCATGACACAGCCGAACGAGGCGGCGGCGGACGCCGACCTGGACGAGCTCCGACGACGGGTGGTCGGCACTGCCCTTCCGGGTGGCACGTTCACCGTCCAGGACTACGAGCGCTACCTGTCGCACGACGCCATGCAGGCGCCGCCGCTGCCCGACGGGCTGCTGCACCCCGCCTGGATCCTCTTGGGATCGCTGCGCGAGAAGGGAATGTCCACGGAGGACCTCGTCGCACTGGCCGGCGCGACGGCCGACGACGGCGTCCTGGGAGGTGAGCTCACCTTCGACCAGCGCGAACCCCTCCGCACCGGCGTCGACTATCGCGTCACGGGAGCGGTGACGGACCTGACGCGGCGACACGGCAAGCGGGCCGGGGCGATGGACATGCTCACCTTCGAGCTGACCGTCAGCGAACCCGGCGGACGTATCTGCGCCACGTCGACGCAGACCTTCCTCATCCTGCGCAGGAAGCCTCAGGAGGAACGGCGATGAGTCGTGAGCTGACCGTCGGGGCCACGCTGCCGGAGGGCGAGTTCACCGTCGACGCCTGGCGGATGAAGGTGTTCGCACTCCTCATGGCCGACCCGAACCCGGTGCACTTCGACCCGCAGTACGTCGCCTCGCTCGGCCAGGGCGACCGGCCCGTCAACCAAGGGACGCTCACCGTCGCGCTGCCGCTGAACACCCTCATCGCCTGGCTCGCCGGCGACGACGCGTCGGCCCGCATCGCCCACGTCCGGTGCCGGTTCACGGGCAGTGCCCACGCCGGCGACACCGTGCGAACCGGTGGCCGGGTCGCCGCCGTCGACCCGGACGGCAACGCCACGGTGGACCTGTGGGTGGACGGCGCCGACGGGGCCCGCATCCTCACGGGCAGCGCCCTGGTCCGTCCCCCCTCCTGACCCCTTCACAGTCGAGGCTCCGGACTCGATTCGGATATCGCTTGACCTTTCGAATGTCTGTCTCTAGGCTCGACGAAGCCGAGGCGACGATGCCGTCGGCATGATCGGGCCAGGAGGCTCACGTGCGTGCACATGGCAGGCCAGACATCCCTCCGCGGCGGAGACTGCGCATCTTCGCGCTCGTCACGGTCGTCGCGGCACTCGCAGCCGCGTGCTCGTCGGGAACGACGACCGCGCCAGGCAACACGTCCAGCGCAGTGGAACCCACCAGCGGGTCGACGGCGACCCTCGCCAGCGGCGAACTGACGATGGACGCTCTGCCGAAGGACGTCCAGCAGTACTACGGCTCCTACCAGACCTTCGCCAAGCTGTTCGCCGACCCCTACAAGGGTTGGACGCCGCCGCCGGCACCGTGGAAGTTCTGCCTCAACGACTCCTACCTGGGCAACGACTGGCGGCAGGGCGACCTCGCCGAGCTGCAGCGACAGGTGAAGCTGTACGAGGCGGCCGGACTGGCCATCGGTGACCTGGTCGTCACCAACTCCGACAACCAGATCGCCCTGCAGCTGTCCCAGTTCAGCACCCTGGTCAACGAAGGGTGCAACGTCATCTTCAGCCTGCCCGGCTCCCCCACGGCACTGTGCGCAGCCTTCACGTCGGCACGCGAGAAGGGGGTGCTGGTGGTCACGGACGAGTCGCCGACCTACTGCCCGGACTCGATCAACGTGTCCTGGAACGGCTACTGGGCCGAGTACGTGGGCGTCAAGGGCGTGCTCGACGCGCTGGGCGGCAAGGGCAACATCGTC
>DASWOL010000031.1:0-4452 GCA_036398695.1 Cellulomonas sp.
CCGGGGCGGCGCTAGACGTCGTAGTCCACGACGAGGGGGGCGTGGTCGCTGAACCGCTCGGCGTAGCTGGGCGCCCGGTCGATCGTCGCGGCGCGGGCCGAGGCCGCCAGCGCCGGCGTCGCCAGCTGGTAGTCGATGCGCCATCCGGTGTCCCGGTCGAACGCCTGGCCGCGCCAGGACCACCAGGTGTACGGACCTGGGCCGGGCCCGGCGAGCTCGCGGCCCACGTCGTGCCAGCCCTGCTCGTCCATCCATCTGTCCAGGTAGGCGCGCTCCCTCGGCAGGAAGCCGGCATGCGCCAGGTTGCCCTTCCAGTTCCTGAGGTCCGCCTCCCGGTGGGCGATGTTGAGGTCCCCGGCGACCACGGCCCGCCCGCCCTCCGCGGCGATCGCCGTCATCCGCGCGGTGATCGCGTCGAGGAAGGCGTACTTCTCGTCCATCGACGGCGTGCCGGCGGTCCCCGAGTGGACGTATGCCGACGCCACGGTGAGCAGCCCGCCACCGGGCAGGTCGAGGTCCGCCTCGACCCAGCGCCCGCAGTCGCCCGCCGCTGCCGTGCCGAGGCCGATCCGGATGGCGCGCATCGGCAGCCGGGACGCGATCGCCACACCTGCGCGTCCCTTCGCGGTCGCGGCCTCGTGCGCCAGGTCCCACTGCGCACGCGGCAGGTGGTCGGCGAGGATCTCGTCGTCGGCGCGCACCTCCTGCAGCAGCAGCACGTCCGGCGCGGAGGTGGCAAGCCACGCGCCCATCCCCCGCCGGAACGCGGCGCGGATGCCGTTGACGTTGACGGTCGCGACCCTCACCACGGCGCGACCGTCGCCGCCTGTGCCGGCGGGACCGAGCGGCTCATGCCGCCCGCCGCTGGGCGGGGCGCTGCTCGCGCCACATCTCGACCAGACGGGCGGTCACCGCCAGCTCGCGCGCCAGCGCACCGGCGTGGCAGCCCGTCAGGCGCTCGGCGGCCGCGTAGGCGGCCGGGGTGATGAGGAGGTTCGCGGCGTACCTGTCCGCGGCCGCCTCCTGGCGCTCACGCACCCGCGGGTCGTCGGACCAGCGGTGCCCGTAGTGCGCGTGACCCAGCTCGTGCGCCAACGTCACCCTCTGGGTCTGCGCCGGGCGCCGAGGGTCGAGCACGATCAGTCCCGACGAGCGGTACTCGCCGTTGCGGCCGCCCAGGTCGCGCCACACGACCGGCAGACCCCGGGCCGCCGCGAGCGTCAGCAGATCCTCCACTCACCTGCGCCTTCCTCACGGCTCGACTTGCTGCGCCTCGACCTCGGCGTCGATGTCCGAGTCCGACGCCGCGGCGAGGCCCATCGTCTCGTCACCCTCCGACACCGGACCCTCCGCCTCCGCGATGACGGCGGAGGCGCTGCGCCCGACGGCCGCGGCGAGCAGCCCGACCTCCCCGACCGTGGCCGGCGGGGGCTCGTGCCGCAGGATGATCCCGATCCGGTTCGTGGACATCCCGGTGTCCCGCGCGAGGTCCCGGCGGGACTTCCCGCTCGCGGCGATGTCACGGCCCAGGAGCGACGCGATCGCGTCGTCGAGCCGGCCCAGACGTTTCGGCGTGATCGCCATGGCGCCGACCGTACCGATTTGGGTTCTCTCAGGGCAAGGCGCTTGACGATGAGCCCATTTCGGTCCACTATGCCCAGTCGTGGGAGCGAACCGAAATCGGCTCAGCGGGCTGGACATGGCCGTCGCCGACGAGGTCCGCAGGATGCTGGCGACGCGCCGCGACCTGTCCGTCGCCGGCCTCGCCCGGTCGATGCGCATGCGCCGCGCCACGCTCAGCGTCCGGATCAGCGGCGACGTGCCGTTCTCCCCGTCCCTGCTCGACTCCGTCGCACGAGCGATGGGGACCACCGCGTCCGCGGTCGTCGCCAGGGCCGAACGCACCGCCGCCGAGCCGTCAGGGGGCCGGCTCGGCACGCGGACCACCACGACCACGCCGCTGCGGCTCACCGGTCACCGCAGGTCGCGCCGCACGACGGAGAGGACATCCACGGATGCCGACCAACGTCATCACGATCCTGCCGGGTCAGACCGGTCAGGGCATGGGCTATGACGTCAAGGAGCCGGCACCGTACCCGTTCCACATCGACACCCGAACCGGCGAGTGCGTCCGGGGCCGGGGCACGTCCGACCTCCTCGAGGCGCCCGTGGGGAGGCCCTGGCGCCTGGTCGGGTTCCAGCACTTCGCCGAGGCGGGGCGCCTCGACCTCTCCCTCGACGCCTTCGCCTCCGAGCCGGCCGCGGCGATCGCGATGTTCCCGATCTTCGACGCCGCCCACGCCACGTTCTGCCTGAGGGAGCCCGTCACGGGGTACGTGGTCCACGGCGACGTCGACACCGTGCCGGACCTCGAGCCCGACCTCCGGACCGCCCGCTGGAGTCAGCCGCCCGCGTAGGCCGCCTCGAGGCCCGCGACGTCGAGCTTGCCCATCCGCAGCATCGCCGTCATCGCCCGCTGCACCCGCTCGGCGTCCGGCCGGGACAGGATCTCGCCCAGCTGCCGCGGCACCACCTGCCAGGACACCCCGAACCGGTCGCGCAGCCACCCGCACGAGCCGGCCTGCCCGCCGTCGGCCGTCAGCACCTCCCAGTAGTGGTCCACCTCGTCCTGCCCGTCGACCGACAGGAGCACGGAGAAGGCCTCGTCCAACGAGAAGCTCGGCCCGGCGGACAGGAACGTGAACGGCACACCCGCCAGGTCGAGCTCCACCACGAAGGGGCTGCCGGCCGGCGTGCCCGGCACGCCTTCCGGCGCACCGGCGACGTTCGTGACGCGAGTGCCGGGGATCACCCGCTCGTAGAAGCGGGCGGCCTCGTACCCGTCGTCGTTGAACCACAGGTGGGCACGGACGGCGACCATGGGCCTCTCCTCGTCGGGGGAACACCCATGATCACCCACGGCTCACCCCAGCGCCCGCTCGGCCGCCTCCACCACGTTGGCCAGCAGCATCGCGCGCGTCATCGGCCCCACCCCGCCGGGGTTGGGCGACACCCAGGCCGCCACCTCGCGCACCCCGGGGTCGACGTCGCCGGCGACGCGGGACCTGCCGGTCTCCGGGTCGGTGACGCGCGACACGCCGACGTCGACCACGACCGCTCCCGGCCGCACCATGTCCGCGGTGACGATCGACGGCACGCCGGCCGCGGCGATCACCACGTCGGCGGCCCTGGTGTGCGCCGCGAGGTCCGCCGTCCCGGTGTGCGTCAGCGTCACCGTCGCGTTCACGTCGCGCCGCGTCAGCAGCAGCCCGATCGACCGCCCCACGGTCACCCCACGCCCGACGACGACGACGTCCTTGCCCACCAGCGAGATCCCGTGCCGCGTCAGCAGCTCGAGGATCCCGCGCGGCGTGCACGGCAGGGGCGACGTGAGCGGCTCGCTGACGCGCAGCACCAGGCGTCCGAGGTTCGTCGGGTGCAGCCCGTCGGCGTCCTTGGCCGGGTCGATCAGCTCGATCGCCCGCTGGGCGTCCAGGCCGCGCGGCAGCGGCAGTTGGACGATGAACCCGGTGCAGGCCGGGTCGTCGTTCAGCCGGCCGATCGCCGCCTCGACCTCGTCCTGCGACGCGGTGGCGGGCAGGTCCTCGCGGATCGAGGCGATCCCCACCTCCGCGCAGTCGCGGTGCTTGCCGGCGACGTAGAGCTGGGACCCCGGGTCGTCGCCGACCAGCAGCGTGCCGAGCCCCGGCCGCACCCCGCGCGACGCCAGGACCTCGACCCGTGAGCGCAGCTCCGCCTTGATCGCCGCGGCCGTCGCCTTGCCGTCCAGGAGGGCGGCCGTCATCAGTACTGCTTCAGGTCGGCGTACAGGGGGAACGCCTCGACGAGCTTGGCCACCCGCGCCCGCAGCGCCGCGACGTCCGCCGACGCGCCGTCGACCAGCGCCGTGGCGATGATGTCCGCGACCTCGGTGAACTCGGCGTCGCCGAACCCTCGGGTCGCGAGCGCCGGCGTGCCGATCCGCAGGCCGGAGGTGACGCGCGGGGGGCGCGGGTCGAACGGCACCGCGTTGCGGTTGACCGTGATCCCGGCGTCGTGCAGCAGGTCCTCGGCCTGCTGCCCGTCGAGCGGCGAGTGGCGCAGGTCGACGAGCACCAGGTGGACGTCGGTGCCACCCGTCAGCACGTCGACGCCAGCGGCCTTGACGTCCGGGGCGGTGAGGCGCTCGGCGAGGATCCTCGCGCCGTCGAGCGTGCGCTGCTGGCGATCGCGGAACTCCTCGGTCGCGGCGATCTTGAAGGCGACGGCCTTCGCGGCGACCACGTGCATCAGCGGCCCGCCCTGCTGGCCCGGGAACACGGCGGAGTCGATCTTCTTCGCCCACTCGGCCTTCGACAGGATGAAGCCGGACCGCGGGCCGCCGATCGTCTTGTGCACGGTGGACGAGACGACGTCCGAGTACGGCACGGGCGACGGGTGCAGCCCTGCGGC
>DASWOL010000032.1:0-4013 GCA_036398695.1 Cellulomonas sp.
GTGAGCAGCACGATGGACTGGATCACCGCGTAGTCGCGCTTGAGGACCGCGTCGACCACCTGCTGCCCGACGCCCGGCCACGCGAACACCGACTCGACGACGACGGAGCCGCCGAGGAGCGTCCCGACGGTGATGCCGAGCGACGTCAGGGCGGGCAGCAGCGCGTTGGGCAGGATGTGCCGGTCGAGCGTGCGGACCCAGCCGATGCCCTTGCCGCGCGCCGTCCGCACGAACGTCGACCACTCCACCTCGGCGATCGAGCCCTGCAGGTAGCGCACGAGCGGCGCGGCGACCACGATCCCGAGGGTCAGCGCGGGCAGCGCGAGGAACTGGAGGTTGGCGGCGGGGTCGACGGAGAAGGCGACGTAGCCGCTCGACGGCGCCACGCCGAGGAGCGTCGCGAACAGCAGGATCGCGATGATGCCGATCACGAAGGGCGGCGCCGACAGGCCGAAGACCGTGACGGCGTCGACGACGCGCCGCAGCGTGCGGGACCGGGTCCGCGCCGGGACGATCGCGGCGACCAGCGCCATCAGCACCCCGACGAGCAGGCCCGCCCCGGCGAGCTCGAGGGTGGCCGGCAGCCGCTGGGCGAGCAGCCGGCTGACCGGGTAGCCGCTGAAGTAGGAGAACCCGAGGTCGCCGACCACGAGGCCGCTGACCCACGACCAGTACTGGACGAGCACGGGCTGGTCGAGCCCGAGCGACGCGCGCATCGTGTCGATGGCCTGCGGGTCCAGGCCGTCGGCCTGCCCGAGCCGGGTGGTGGTGGGGTCACCCGGGAGCAGGCGGAGCACGACGAAGATCACGATGGAGACGAGCACCACCATGACCAGCGACGACACGACCCGCCTGGCGATGTAGCCGGCCATGGCAGTCCCTTCTGGTGGGGCCCGTCCCCGGGCCGCGACGGACCCGGGGACGGGGAGGGGGTGGACGGGTGTCCGGGGCGGTCAGCCGCCGAGCGAGGCCTGCTCGACGTGCGTCGTGCCGTTGCCCTCCATCCAGACGCCGCTCACGCCCGGGCGGACGACCGAGGGGGTGCCGACGTTGAGGATGTTGATCAGCGGCTGCTCGCGGGAGGTGATCGTCTGGAACCGGGCGAAGCCCTCGGTGACGCCCTCGTCGTCGGTGGCGGTCTTGATGAGCTGCTTGGCGGCCTCGTACTCGGGTGTGCCAGGCCAGTTCGACGGGCTCCAGCCGCCCTCGCCGAAGTAGTCGGCGACGAAGGGCAGCGGGGCGGCCTCGCGCGAGAGGTAGTCGGTCACGATCAGGCCCGGGTAGGACTTGCCCGCCGGGTAGAACGCGGCGATCCAGGTGCTGCTCTCGTTCGTCTCGATCGTCAGGTCGATGCCGATCTCCGCGAGGCTGGCCTGCAGGATCTGGCAGGTGGTCGCGAACTCGGGGAACGAGCCGCCGGCGGTGGCCCAGCAGGTGAAGCTCTGGCCCTCGGCGACCCCGGCCTCGGCGAAGAGCTCCTTGGCCCTGTCGAGGTCGTAGGTGTAGTCGGTGACGTCGTCCGTCGCGTACGGGTTGACGGGGCTGACCAGCGTCGAGCCGAGGTTGAGCTCGCCGAGGCCGCCGTACGAGGCCGCCTGGATGGCCGCGCGGTCCGTCGCGTAGGACAGCGCCTGCCGGGCCCGCGGGTCGTCGAACGGTGCCGACAGCGTGTCCACCTCGAGGACGGCGGTCTGCGAGGGGTCCGCCGGCGTGACCGCGGTCAGCCCGGTGCCGACCTGCGACTCGAGCTGGTCGAACGGCAGGCCCCACAGGACGTCGATGGCGCCGCCCGCGACGGCGCTCTCGGCGGAGGTGATGTCCGAGTACTTCACGATCTCGACCGTGGCGACCTCCGGCTCGCCGCCGAAGTAGTCCGGGTTCGCCGCCAGCGTGACCTGCTGGTCCGGCACGAAGTCCACGAGGGTGTAGGGCCCGGTGCCGTTCGCGTCGGTGTTGACGGCGTCGATGTCGTCGACATCGGTCATCTTGACGTCCACCAGCGCGGCGGGCAGCTGCGACATGGGGGCGGACAGCGTGAGCACGAGGGTCGTGTCGTCGGGTGCGGCCGCGCCCGTGACCGAGCTGATCTTGGCGCGCTGGGGCGAGGCGATGTCCGGGTCGAGGACCCGCTCGATGTTCTTGACGGCGTCCGTCGCGGTGAACGCGCGCCCGTCGTGGTAGGTGACGTCGTCCCGCAGCGTGAACGTCCAGGTGAGCTGGTCGTCCGAGGTCGTCCAGTCGGTGGCGAGCTCACCCTCGACGTCGCCCTGCTCGGTCTGGGTGGTCAGACCGTCCCAGAGCAGGTTCCACAGCACGCGCTCGGTGGACAGCGTGGTGGTGTTCGGGTCGAGCTGAGTGATGCCGGAGGTCTGGCCGACCGTGAGGGTGTCGTCACCGACGTCCGCGGAGGCGCTGCTGCCCTCGCCTGCGCCCGTGTCGGGCGTGCCGCAGGCGGCCAGGAGGAGCGCCGTCGCGGCGAGCGCGCCCGCGACGGCCAGGGGGGTTCGAGTACGCATGTCGGGCACATCCTCCAGAGGAAGGGTCCGACGCCTTGTTCGGTGATACCGAATGGCGTTCGGCTGGGGCGTCCTCAGTGTTCGATCTTCGCGGCGTCCGGTCAAGGGATCTGCCCGCTCCCGGCCGAGATTTAACACAGACGTCACGCGGCGCCGCGCGCGGTCGATCCCGCGCAGCGGTCGGCCGGCGCTCGGCAGCCCCTGCGCCCGCACTGCCGGTGCCCCACCAGCAGCCCACCAGCAGCCCAGCGGCAGACCGGCAGCAGCCCAGGGCGGACCAAGGGCAGGGCCGAGAGGTCCCGGCCGACAGCTGCAGGTTGCCGTCGGCACGCGCACTCGCGAAGCGAGGCCGTAGTGGGACCTTCTGCCTACGGCGAGCACGGTCGGCGATCGCGCAGCGCCAGGTCATCCCCACCGCGCAGGACCAACGTCCCGGGCATGGGTACTCACCGCGTGACTAAGGTCCCACACGTCGGTCAACCGGGCCCCCGCCCGCGCCCCGGCGCTCGGTCAACGATGCCCGGGCACTGCGAACGATAAAGGCCGATCCGTGGAATCAACCGCGCTCTCGCACGTCTGGACCCTGCTCCCCGTCCCCACCGTCTACACGCCCGACACCGAGTCCATCGGCGGATCACTCGTCGCCTCGGCACTCGTCGCGCTCATCCCGTTGACGACGTTCTTCGTCCTGCTGGGACTGCTCAGGCTCAAGGCCTGGATGGCCGGCCTGGGCGCCCTCGTGGCGGCGGTCGTCGTCGCCGTTCTCGGCTTCGGGATGCCCGCCCACCTGGCCCTGCTCTCCGCGACCCAGGGCGGCGTGTACGGGCTGTTCCCGATCATGTGGATCGTCGTGTGCGCTGTCTGGCTCTACCAGCTGACGGTCGTCAGCGGCCGGTTCGACGACCTCCGGGCCGTGTTCGACCTGGTCGGCGGCGGCGACCGGCGCATCCAGGCGATGCTCATCGCGTTCTGCTTCGGCGGCCTGCTCGAGGCCCTGGCCGGCTTCGGCGCACCGGTCGCGATCACCGGCACCATGCTGCTCAGCCTCGGCATCGTCCCGCTGCGGGCCGCGATGGCGGTCCTGGTGGCCAACACGGCGCCGGTCGCGTTCGGCGCCATGGCCATCCCGATCACCACGGCCGCCGGGCTGACGAACATCCCCGGGCACGACATCGCCGCCATCGTCGGCCGGCAGACACCCGTGCTGGCCGCCTTCGTGCCCCTGCTCCTGCTCGTCCTGGTCGACGGACGTCGTGGTCTGCGGCAGTGCTGGCCCATCGCGCTGGTCACGGGCCTGGCGTTCGCGGTGCTGCAGTTCCTCACCTCGAACTTCTTCACCTACGAGCTGACCGACATCGTCGCCGCGCTCGGCGGGCTCGCCGCGGCGGTCCTCATGCTGCGCTTCTGGCGACCCGTGGTCCCCGAGTCGGAGGCGACCCGGCTGGAGGTCTCGCCGCACGGTGCGCTGACCGGGTCGCGGATCTTCTGGGCGGTGTT
>DASWOL010000033.1:0-22339 GCA_036398695.1 Cellulomonas sp.
GCTGACGCCGAGGAAGGTCGTGTCACTCATGGAGGTCTCCTGCGGGATGGCTAGACGGCCGTGCGGCCGCCGTCGACGGCGACGGTCGCTCCGGTGATGTAGGCAGCCCGCGGCGAGGCGAGGAACCCGATGGTCTCCGCGATCTCCGCCGGCTGGGCGGCGCGGCCGAGCAGTGTCGTGGTGCCCAGAGCGCGGATCCGGCTCGCGTCGACCGCCGTGAACACCGGGCCGGGCGCCACCGCGTTGACGCGGACTCCCGACGGGCCGAACTCCGCGGCCCACGAGCGGGTCAGGGCGGCGAGCGCGGCCTTCGTCGCCCCGTAGGCCGCCCCTCCGGCGAGACCGACGGTGGCCGCCATGCTGGCGACGTTGACGATGGCGCCGGCGCCGCGAGCCGCCATCGCGGGGGCGAGCGTCGCCGTCAGCAGGTAGGCCGAGCGCACGTTGGCGCCGAACAGCGCGTCGAAGCCCGGAGCGTCGAGGTCCTGCGTGGGACCGAACCAGGAGAAGCCGGCGTTGTTGACCAGCACGTCGACATCGCCCCCGGCGTCCAGCAGCCTCGTGATGCCGTCCTGCTCGGCGAGATCGGCCGGCACGAACATCGCCCGCCCCCCGCTCAGCTCGATCTCCTCGACCACCTGGACGCCGCGGTCGACGTCGCGCCCGTGGACCACGACGAACGCCCCCTGGCGTGCCAGCTGGAACGCGGTGGCACGGCCGATGCCCGAGGTGGCGCCTGTGACGAGGGCCCGCAAGCCCTCGAGATCCCGAACCGCAGGAGTGGCTGCGGTGGCTGTGACGGTGGTGGCGGACATCAGGAGCCTCATTAGGTAGACGGGTCTGTCTAGTGCCGAGAACCATAACCCGCCCGGCGACCCGAGGCAAGGGGTGGGGCGAGCTCGCGCCCGCGGAGGCGGCAGGATGGGCGCCGTGAGCGAGCAGCCGGACGTGGCCGGCCTGGCGGCGCGCGCGGCGGGCCTCGTCGAGCGCGGCACGGGTCAGGGCGAGCGCACCGTGCTCGGCATCACCGGTCCCCCGGGCTCCGGCAAGTCGACCCTCGCGGAGCATCTCGCCGCTGCCGTCCGGGCACTCGGCGTTCCCGCGGTCCGGGTGCCGATGGACGGATTCCACCTGGCGAACGACGAGCTGGTCCGGCTCGGCCGGCGCGAGCGGAAGGGCGCCATCGACACGTTCGACGTCGACGGCTACGCCGCGGTGCTTCGTCGGGCGCGCACCACCATGGCCCGGACCGTCTACGCGCCCGACTTCGACCGGGCCGTCCACCAGCCGATCGCCGGGTCCATCGCCGTGCTGCCCGAGCACCGGCTGGTGATCACCGAGGGCAACTACCTGCTCTGTCCGGATCCGGCGTGGCGGTCCGTCCGCGGCCTGCTCGACGAGGTCTGGTACTGCGAGCTCGCCTCCGACGAGCGGGTGCGCCGGCTCCTCGCGCGCCACGAGCGGTTCGGCAAGGCGCCCGACGAGGCCCGCGCGTGGGTGACGAGGGTCGACGAGCCGAACGCCGAGGCGATCGCGCGGTGGCGCGACACTGCCGACCTCGTCGTCGACGTGCTCCGGCTGGGGATGGGCCCCGGCCGGGACTGACCGGAGTCCGGCGCGGTGCGGTTGCGACGCCAACCTGCGCGTGACGGGAGCGCGGGGGCAGATCTGCTGCTGGCGCGGAAAGGGCCCTTGCCGTGCCGGGTCGCGCTTGCTCCTGAGCCGCCCGCGCTCGAACAGGTGTCCATATCCGCAGCTCATGTGGCCTCGCGTGTCAGTGGGCGCTCGTAAGGTCGTCGTCGACGGGTTGCTGGGGCCGACCACGAGGGGGGACCGGGGGTGACGACGGTGTGCGACGAACCGGTGGCATCGCCGAGTGCCGCGTCGGCCGGCCCCAGGTCGACGACTGCCACTCGACCCGCCGGCCACGAGAGCCGCGAACGGCCAGAGGGGGCGTCCGAGCACCCGGCGGTGGCGGCCATCGGTGAGGACGTGGACCTGCTCGTCGCCGTTCTCGACGAGCTGGACGGCTGGACTGCGCTCGGAGCCCTGCTGGCGGTGGAGAAGCTGGTCGGCCGCTTGTCGGGGGTCGGCGCCCGCCTGCTCGCGCGCGTCGAGGGCGACGGTCTGTGGGCCACCAGGGGTGGTCGTTCGGTGACCGACTGGCTCGCCGTCTCCGCGGGCCTGCCCTATGCCCGCGCGCGGGAGCGGGTACAGCTGAGCCGCGCGCTGCGGGACCACCTGCCCGCCACCGCCGAGGCGGTGCTGACCGGCGAGGTCCCGGTGGCCCAGGCACAGGCGCTGGCGAAGTACGCGGTGACCACGCAGGCACGACAGCAGGCGATGTCCGCGCCGGCCGACCAGTGCGGGGAGAAGTTCCTCCTCGCGCACGCGAAGGAGCAGACCGCGGACGGCTACCGGCGGCTCGTCCAGCGATGGTCCGCAGCCACGGACCCGGAGGCGGACGAGCGTGGGTACCGCGGGGCGTCCGACCGGGAGTTCGTCGCGCTGTCCCCCACCACCGGCGGCGTGCACCTGGCCGGCTTCCTCACCACCGAGCACGGCGCGGTGGTCGCCACGATGCTCGAGTCGGTGACAGGGCCGCCAGCCGCCGGCGACGAGCGCACCGCACAGCAGCGCCGCGCCACCGCCCTGGTCGATGCGGCGCGCCTGGTCCTCGATCAGGGGCTGACCGGCACCGGGGCCGCGGTACGCCCGCACATCACGGTCGCCGTGGACTTCGACACGTTCCGCCGCGTCCTCGAGGGCCCCGCGCGCGACGAGCCGGCCGCGTCGTTCGGCACCCGCGACAGGGCCGGCGCGTTGTTCGGCACCGGCACCGCTCCCGGCGCGTCGTTCGTCCCGCCTGGCCCTCGCACGTCCGGTTCCGGCTGCCTCTTCCGCCTGGCGCCGGTCGCCGACGTCGAGCGGTTCGCCGTCGGGGAGATCGTCGGGACCGGGCCGATCCCGTCGTCCGTGCTCGCCCGCCTCGCATGCGACTCCGAGATCAGCCGGGTCGTCTTCGGGCCCGACTCGCAGGTGATCAACGTCGGCCGCGCCGAGCGCACGTTCAGCGGACCGCGCCGGCGCGCCATCATCGCCCGCGACCAGACGTGCCGTTACCCGGGCTGCCACGCACCACCGGCGCTCGGCGAGCTGCACCACCTCCAGTGGTGGGCTCGGGACGGCGGTGAGACCGATGTCAACGCCGGCATCTTGCTCTGCTGGTATCACCACGACCTGGTGCACACCCTGCGGATCGAGATCCGGCGGTCGCCCACCGGCGGCTGGCAGTTCCTCACCCGGCACGGCGACGTCGTCACCGTGTGACGACACCGGGATCGGCGCCGCCTCGCGTTTCACGGCGTCGTGGTGCCGCGCTTCGTCATCGCCCGACGGTCGTGCGGAGTGGTGTCCGGAAGACGCTCGCCGTGGTCAGGACGCCGTGCAGAGTGCGGTCAGGATGCGTGCGGCGTGGCGTCAGGACCCATCGGCGTGTGTTCAGGACGCCGTGCGGCCTGGTGTCACGACCCGTCGGCGTGTGTTCAGGACGCCGTGCGGTCAGGTGTCACGACCCGTCGGCGTGTGTTCAGGACGCCGTGCGGAGTGGGGTCAGGACGCCTCGACGTGGTCGCGCCAGGAGTGCGCCGGTGCGTAGCCGAACAGGTCGCGCGCGGCGTCGATCGCGAGCAGCGTCTCGAATCCCTCGAGCGGACGCGTCAGCGGCACGTCCGGGAACACCCGCGCCATGAGGTCGGCCGAGGGAACGTCCATGATCGTGTCGGCAGCCGCGACCACCACGTTCTGCGACCCCGTGGTCTGCGCCTCGAGCGCCAGCCGGCACGCGGCAGCGACGTCGCGCACGTCGACGTAGCCCCAGAGGTTCCACATCCGGGAGCCCGGGCCGGCCGCGTGGTAGCCCGGCACTCGGGCGTAGTCCTCGGGCCGGTGGATGTTGCTCAGCCGCAGCCCGACGAACGGCACGCCGGACCACTCGTTGACGTGGAACGCCGTCTGTTCGCCCAGCACCTTCGACAGGGCGTACGTGGAACGCGGTACCGGGAAGTGGGCCTCGTCGACCGGCGCGTAACGCGGCGGGGTGTCGGGGCCGAAGCTCAGGCCGAGCGTCGTCTCGCTCGAGGCCCAGACCACCTTGCGCAGGCCCAGCCGCGCCGCGGCGAGGAACACGTTGGAGTTGGCGGTGGTGTTGCGGTTGAGGGTCTCCGGGGCGGTGGCGTGGCCCGGTGCCGGGATGTTGCCGAGATGGACCACGGCCTCGCTGTCCGCGAGCGCCTCGAGCGCCTGCCCGTAGTCCGACAGATCGGCCCGCACCAGGTCGACGCCCAGCGTCGAGGAGTCTCCGGTGACGCCCGCCATGTCGGTGGCGACCACCTGGTACCCGTGCTCGAGCAGGTCCGCCACGACGGCCCGGCCGGCCTTGCCCCATGCTCCCGTCACCGTGATGCGCATGGCTCCCATCCTTCCCTGTGGACACACCCATGGCGCCTCGTCGCGCCGGCCACGGTGGCGGGCGGAGCACACCAGGTCGAGCACCTCGATGCGCCGGCCAAGGGTGGAGGGCAACGACACCAGCTCGACGGCCTCGTTGCGCCGGCCAAGGGTGGAGGGCGACGACATACCAGCTCGACGGCCTCGTTGCGCCGGCCAAGGGTGGAGGGCAAGGGCACCAGTTCGACGGCCTCGTTGCGCGACGCCGGCTATGCGTGGCGGGCGGACGAGGCCAGGTCGACCAGCCGGAGCCTGACCCGCACGGGGTCACCCACCGCCAGCGCCTCGGCGTCGCGCACCGCGCGCTTGACCGGGAGCACGTAGGCGCGCCGCCCGGAGTCAGGGAAGATCGACGTCCGCCACACGGTGCGGCCCACGGTCGCCTCGACGCGGAGCGACCCGAACCCACGGGCGTACGGCTCGGCCAGCTCCATGACCTCGTCGGACGTGTCCGCCGGAAGGCTGACGAACGTCCACAGGTCGGCCTGCCGGGCGGCCCAGCGCCACAACGGCGCGTCGAACTCGTAGACGGTCGCGGCCACGATGCCGATTCTGCCGCGACCTCACCGAGCGGACGACCCGGCCGAGGCGCGAGCGACCGGCGGACCGGCACGCACGGTGGGGCGGTGACCACGCTGCGTGAGAGGTCGTCACGCCGGGGTCTCGGTAGCCCGCGCCACCGGTCCCGGCCCGCCCGGGACCAACCGATACCCGAGACCGGGCTCCGTCACCAGGAACCGCGGAGCGGACGGATCAGGCTCGAGCTTCTTGCGGAGCTGCGAGACATGGAACCGCAGGTCACCCACTCCGGCGCCTCGTCCCGAGCCCCAGATGGTCTCGAGCACCTCCTCCCGCGTGTGCAGCTCGCCCGGGGCCCGCACCAGCATCTCCAGCACCTGCCATTCGATGGACGTCAGCCGGATCGGCCGTTCGCCGTCCGTCGCGGTCCGCACGGCGCGGCGCACCGCGAAGTCGACCGTGACGTCGCCCAGCCGCACCACCGGCCCGGCGTTGCGGTGCAGCATCCGCCGCGTGAGCGCGCGGATCCGCGCCAGGAGCTCCTCGACCTCGAAGGGCTTGGTGACGTAGTCGTCGGCGCCGGCGTCCAGGGCGCGGACCTTGTCCTCCTCCCGCGCCCTGCCCGAGACGACGAGGATCGGTACCTCCGACCAGCCGCGGATGCCCTCGATCACCTCGTAACCGTCCATCCGCGGCATCCCGAGGTCGAGCAGCACGATGTCCGGGTGCCGCCCGACGGCGGCCGCGATCGCCTCGACGCCGTCGGCCGCCGCGACCACCTCGTAGCCCCGCGCCCGCAGCGAGATGCTCAGCGCGCGCACCAGCTGCGCGTCGTCGTCGGCGACGAGGATCCTCATGGCGACATCGACTCCGATCCGCACGGCCTTGCCGTGCCCGACGGCACCGGGAGCGGGCCCCGCCAACAGACGCGAGACCCGCTCCCGGTACGTCAGCCGCCCAGCGCGTCGAGCGCGAGGTTGAGCTGCAGGACATCGACCGTCGGCTCGCCGAGGTAGCCCAGCGCCTGCCCGTCGGTCTGCCTGTCGAGGACGGCCTGGACCTGCTGCACCGGCAGGTTCCGGGCCTGGGCCACCCGGGCCACCTGGATCTGGGCGTACTGGGGGCTGATGTCCGGGTCGAGGCCCGACCCGGAGGCGGTGACGGCGTCGGGCGGCACCTGGTCCTGGCTGACCCCGTTGAACGCGGCGACCTGGGCCTTGCGGTCGGTGATCGCCTGGACCAGGTCGGCGTTGTTGGGACCGTAGTTCGAGCCCGACGAGGCGCCGGCGTCGTAGCCCTTGCCCGCCGCGGAGGGTCGGGACTGGAAGTACTGGGGCAACGGGTTGCCGTCGGCGTCGGTGAACGACTGGCCGATGAGCGACGACCCGACGACCTGCCCGCCGGCATTCCTCACCAGCGAGCCGTCGGCCCGCGCGGGCAGGGCGAGCTGCCCGACGCCGGTGATGACGAGGGTGTACGCGATGCCCACCACGGCGGTGAACATCACCATGGCCCGGACGGCGACCCAGTAGACGCGGCCCCTCGAGCGGCTGGACGACCCATTCATGACGATGACTCCTGTCCGCTCAGAAACCGGGGAAGAGGCGCACGACGAGGTCGATGAGCCAGATCCCGACGAAGGGCGCGACGATCCCGCCCACCCCGTACACCAGCAGGTTGCGACCGAGGGTCGTGGACACGTCGACCGGCCGGTACCGCACGCCGCGCAGGGCGAGCGGGATGAGGATGACGATGATGATCGCGTTGAAGATCACCGCCGACAGCACCGCCGAGGCGGGCGAGTGCAGGTGCATGACGTTCAGCGCGGCGAGCCCGGGGTACACACCCATGAACATCGCCGGGATGATCGCGAAGTACTTGGCGACGTCGTTCGCGATGGAGAAGGTGGTCAGCGCGCCCCGCGTGATGAGCAGCTGCTTGCCGATCTCCACGATGTTGACGAGCTTGGTCGGGTCGGAGTCGAGGTCGACCATGTTGCCGGCCTCCTTGGCCGCCGACGTGCCCGTGTTCATCGCCACGCCGACGTCCGCCTGAGCAAGCGCGGGAGCGTCGTTGGTGCCGTCCCCGGTCATCGCGACGAGGCGGCCACCGGACTGCTCGGCGCGGATCAGCTCGAGCTTGTCCTCGGGCGTGGCCTCCGCCAGGTAGTCGTCGACACCTGCCTCCTTGGCGATCGCCGCCGCGGTGAGCGGGTTGTCGCCGGTGATCATCACCGTGCGGATGCCCATCGCCCGCATCTCGGCGAACCGCTGCGCGATGCCCTCCTTGACGACGTCCTTGAGATGGACGATCCCGAGGACGCGGCCCGGTGCGCCGGGCATCTTGACGGCCACGACCAGCGGTGTGCCACCGGACTCGGCGATGGGCCGGATCCGCTCGCCCATCCCGGTGGCGACCTCGGCGGGCAGCGGGCCGTCCTCCTCCAGCCACGCCACGACGGCGCTGCCGGCACCCTTGCGGATCTGGCTGCCGTCAGGCAGGTCGAGGCCGGACATGCGGCTCTGCGCCGAGAACGGCACGAACTGCCCCGGTGCGTCGCCTCCGGCTGCCACCCCGTCGCGCCGGGCCAGGTCGACGATCGACGTCCCCTCCGGTGTGGGGTCCGCGAGCGACGAGAGCGCGGCCGCCCGCACCAGCTCCGCCGGCTCGACGCCCGGCAACGGGACGAACTCGGTCGCCTGCCGGTTGCCGTAGGTGATGGTCCCGGTCTTGTCGAGCAGCAGGGTGCTGACGTCGCCGGCGGCCTCGACGGCCCGGCCCGACATCGCCAGCACGTTGCGCTGCACCAGCCGGTCCATGCCGGCGATGCCGATCGCGGACAGCAGGGCGCCGATCGTCGTGGGGATGAGGCACACCAGCAGGGCGACCAGCACCGTGATGCTCACCGGGCTCGCCGCGTATCCGGCGATGGGGTTCAGCGCCAGGCAGACCACCACGAAGATGATGGTCAGCGCGGCCAGCAGGATGCTCAGCGCGATCTCGTTGGGGGTGCGCTGCCGTTGGGCGCCCTCGACGAGGGCGATCATGCGGTCGACGAACGTCTCGCCGGGCTTCGACGTGATCTTGACCACGATGCGGTCGGACAGCACGCGCGTGCCGCCGGTCACCGCGCTGCGGTCCCCGCCGGACTCGCGGATCACCGGGGCCGACTCCCCCGTGATCGCCGACTCGTCCACCGAGGCGATGCCCCAGACGATGTCGCCGTCACCGGGGATCAGGTCGCCGGCGGACACCACCACGACGTCGCCGAGCCGCAGGTCCGGAGACCTGACGTCGTCGGTGGCCGCCGCCAGGGCACCGGGGTCGGACTGCTCGTCGTAAGCGGTCACCCGGCGGGCGATCGTGCTGGTCCGGGTCTTGCGCAGGCTGTCCGCCTGCGCCTTGCCGCGGCTCTCGGCCACGGACTCCGCCAGGTTGGCGAACAGCACCGTCAGCCACAACCAGACAGCGATCGCCCAGGTGAACGCGGACGGGACCGCGGTGCCGCCCGACGAGGCCGGACCGCCGAGGAAGGGCTCGCCGATGGCCAGTGCGGTGGTGAGGGCGGCGCCCACCCAGACGACGAACATCACCGGGTTGCGCCACTGCTGGCGGGGGTCGAGCTTGTGCAGGGCACCGGGCGTCGCGGCCCGCACCTGCGACCAGGAGAACGCGCCACCGGCGACGCGGGCGGGACGCCCGGACGGCGTGCGGGGCGGAGTGCTCACGAGAGTGGACATGATCTAGACGAGTCCTTCCGCCAGGGGGCCCAGCGCGAGTACGGGGAAGAAGGTCAGGGCGGCCACGACGACGACCACGCCCACGACGAGGCTGACGAACAGCGGCCTGTGGGTGGGCAGGGTGCCCGCGGTGGCCGGCGCCTTGTCCTGCACCGCCAGCGACCCGGCCAGGGCGAGCACCAGGACGATGGGCACGAACCGGCCGAGCAGCATGGTCACGCCGAGCGCGGTGTTCATCCACGGCGTGTTGGCCGTCAGCCCCGCGAACGCCGAGCCGTTGTTGTTCGCCGCCGAGGTGAACGCGTAGACCACCTCGGACAGGCCGTGCACGCCGGGGTTCCAGATGGACGTGCCGGTCACGCTGGCGCGCACCGGTGGGATCGCGAAGCTCAGCGCCGTGCCGATCAGCACGAGGGCGGGCGTGAAGATGATGTAGAGGCTGGCGAGCTTGATCTCGCGCGAGCCGATCTTCTTGCCCAGGTACTCCGGCGTGCGCCCCACCATCAGGCCGCCCAGGAACACGGCGACGATCGCGACGATCAGCATGCCGTACAGGCCGGCTCCCACCCCACCGGGGGCGACCTCGCCGGTCATCATGTTGAGCATCGGCATCATGCCGCCGAGCGGGGTGAAGGAGTCGTGCATCGAGTTGACGGCGCCGGTCGAGGTCAGCGTCGTGGAGGTGCCGAACAGCGCGCTCCAGACGATGCCGAAGCGTTGCTCCTTGCCCTCCATCGCACCGCCGGCGAGCTGCGTCGCCGTGCCTCCGCCGCGCAGCTCCAGCGCCGTCAGTGCCGCGAACGAGGCGACGAAGATCACGCCCATCGCCGCGAGGATCGCGTAACCCTGCCGACGGTCACCGACCATCTTTCCGAACGTCCGGGGCAGCGAGAACGGGATGAGCAGCACCAGCACGATCTCGAACAGGTTGGTCCAGGAGCTGGGGTTCTCGAACGGGTGAGCCGAGTTGACGTTGAAGAACCCGCCGCCGTTGGTGCCGATCTCCTTGATCGCCTCCTGCGAGGCGACCGGCCCGCCCGGCATGGACTGGGTGCCCCCGGCGAGGGTGGCGACGTCGTGGAATCCGCTGAAGTTCTGGATGACGCCGCCGGCGATCAGCACGACCGCCGCCACCACCGACAGCGGCAGCAGGATGCGGAACGTCCCCCGGATCAGGTCCACCCAGAAGTTTCCGATGGTGCCCGACTTCCGGTAGGCGAAGCCGCGCACCAGGGCGATCGCCACGGCGATGCCGACGGCGGCGGAGACGAAGTTCTGCACCACCAGCCCGGCGAACTGCACGGTGTAGCCCAGCGTCACCTCCGGCGAGTACGACTGCCAGTTCGTGTTGGTGACGAAGGAGATCGCGGTGTTGAACGACAGGTGCTGCGACACCGCCGGCAGACCGAGGGAGTACGGCAGCCACTGCTGGACACGCTGCAGGCCGTAGAGCAGCAGGACGCCGACGAGCGAGAAGGCCAGCAGTCCGCGCGTGTAGGCGCGCCACGACTGCTCGGACTTCGGGTCGACGCCGATGACGCGGTACAGGCCGCGCTCCACCTTCCAGTCCTTCGGTGTGGTGAACACCCAGGCCATGTAGTCGCCGACCGGCCGGTACAGCGCGGCCAGGACGATGGCGACCGTCCCGATCGCGAGGGTCGCCTGGAGCCACGCCGGCATCAGAAGCGCTCCGGCTTGAGCAGGGCGTACACGAGGTAGACCAGGGCCGCGACGCCGAGCACGGCGGCGGCGATCTCGAAGACGATCACAGCTTGTCCACCGCCTTGGCGACCAGGCCGACGAGCACGAACAGGACGATGACGCCCAGCACGTAGACGACGTCCAGCACGAGTGACTCCGTTCGAACGCGGACGGGCCCCGTCGGGGCCGTGCGCCGAGGTCCGGCGCAGCTCCCGATCGAACGCCGGGCCGGGAAGGCCGGCGGTCGCCCTGACGGATTGCATACGGCCGACGGCAGCAACGCTGACGGTCCCCATACGGCTGAGCGGCGGTCCGGTGGCTATGCCCGGAGCTGCCAGGTCGCGCCCGGACCGCAGCGTCGCGCTGGAAACCGACAGGTCGCGCCCGGAACCGCCGCGCCGCGCCCGGAATCGCCAGGCCGGGCTGGGAACCGCCAGGCCGCGCCCGGAACCGCCAGGTCGCGCTGGGAACCGCCAGGTCGTGCCGGGAGCGGCCGGCCCCCGCTCACGCCCAGGTGGAGCGCACCGTGCCGATGGCGTCCCCGGCGAGCAGCCCGCCCACCTCGTCGTAGACCGACGCCCAGACCCGCTCGTAGTCCTCGCGCGAGAGCGACCCGTCGGCGAGGCCCTCGTCGGCGGCGAGCAGGAGGTCGCCCAGCAGCTGGACCCGCGCCACGCACACCAGGTCGTCCAGAGTCGCCCGTTCGCCGGGGTCCTCCGCCCACACCTGCCGCAGCAGCCGGCGCTGCGGGGCAGCGACCGCGCCGAGGACGACAAAGCCGGCCCCGTAGACAAGGCACCCGGCGGGCACGACGACGCCCGGCGCCCCGCCGGCGGAGCAGGCCGCCAGCACGGCGGCCAGGACCACGACCAGGCCGGCCACCGGCCAGGCCCGCCAGGCCCGGACGCGGCGACGCGCGCCTGCGGCGATGCCCGGCGGGTAGACGACCAGCCGGAGCCGGGTGATGCCGTAGGTCATGACGTCCATGTCCACGGAGCCCCATCGCCGGGCGCGGGGGCGCACGGCACCGCGCATCGCACCGACGGCCGGGCGTTGCCGGCTCGGGAGCCCCATCGCGTCAGCATCCCGTCCCGGGACCTCGCGGCCGCCGGCCCTCACGGGATGCCAACGGCGGGCGCCGATCTCCTGACGGCCCCTTGACGGCCGGGCCGCGCAGACACCGCTGCCAGGCCGTCAAGATCCCGTATGGCCGCGTACGTGACACGTCAGGATTCCCGGTGGCGGGCGGGCCCGGCTGGCACAGTCGAGGCATGACCGCGGCGCGCGACTCGGGAGGATGTCCGCATGGACGGCGCTGAGGCCGGTCGCGGGCACCTCACCGTCTACTTCGGTGCCGCGCCCGGCGTCGGGAAGACCTACGCGATGCTCGACGAGGCGCACCGCCGCCAGGCGCGTGGCACGGACGTGGTCGTCGGCCTGATCGAGACGCACGGGCGACCGGCCACCGGCGCGCTCACCGAGGGGCTGGAGATCGTCCCGAGGCGACCGGTGTCCTACCGCGGGGTGACGCTGACGGAGCTCGACGTCCCGGCGCTGGTGGAGCGGGCGCCGGAGGTGGCGCTGGTCGACGAGCTGGCGCACACCAACGCCCCCGGCAGCACCCGCCCCAAGCGATGGCAGGACGTCGAGGACCTCCTCGCCGCCGGGATCGACGTCATCACCACGGTCAACGTGCAGCACCTCGAGTCGCTGGTCGACGCCGTCGAGGCGATCACCGGCGTGCGGCAGCGCGAGACGGTGCCCGACGAGGTGGTGCGCGCGGCCGACCAGATCCAGCTGGTCGACCTGTCGCCGCAGGCGCTGCGCCGCCGGCTCGCCCACGGCAACGTCTACAAGGCGGAGCAGATCGACGCCTCGCTCTCCTCGTACTTCCGCGTCGGCAACCTCACGGCGCTGCGCGAGCTGGCGCTGCTGTGGCTCGCCGACCGGGTCGACGACTCCCTGACCGCCTATCGCCGCGAGCACGCCATCGGGGCACCCTGGCCCGCGCGCGAGCGCATCGTGGTCGCCGTCACCGGCGGCCCCGAGACGGACACCCTGATCCGGCGCGGAGCCCGGCTCGCGCAGCGCTCCCCCGGCTCGGAGCTGCTCGCGGTGCACGTCCTGGTCACCGACGGCCTGCCCGGTGCCCCACCGGCGGCGCTGGCCGCGCACCGGGTGCTCGTGGAGTCGCTCGGCGGCACGTTCCACACCGTCGTCGGCGAGGACGTGGCGACCGCCGTGGTCGAGTTCTCCACCGGCGTCAACGCCACGATGATCGTGGTCGGCGTCACGCGCCGGTCCCGGTGGCGGCAGGCGCTGGCCGAGTCGACCGACGTCGAGATCGCGCGGCTCGCCGGCTCGATCGACGTGCACCTCGTCACGCACTCGCTGGCCCGGGCGGGCCGGCGCCGCGTCGGCCGCGCCTCGGCGCTGTCTCGCCAGCGGCTCGTCGCGGGTTGGATCGCCGCCGTGGTCCTGCCGGCCGCGCTGACCGCCGCTCTGCGCCCGCTGCGCAACGACGTCAGTTTGCCGACCGACCTGATGGTGTTCCTCACCGGGACGGTCGGCGTGGCTCTGCTGGGCGGGCTGTGGCCCGCCGTCGCGATGGCCGTCATCGGGTCGCTGGCGCTCAACTGGTTCTTCACCGAGCCCGTGGGGCGGTTCACCATCGCGGAGCCGGAGAACGCGTTCGCACTGGCCGTGTTCGTGCTGGTCGCCGTCGCGGTGGCCAGCGTCGTCGACCTGGCGGCCCGGCACTCCGCCGAGGCGTTCCGCAGCCGGGCCGAAGCCTCGGCGCTAGCCGCCGTGTCCCGCTCCGTGCTGACGGGCGAGGACACCGCCGCCGCCGTGGTGGAGCGGGTCCGCGAGACCTTCGGCCAGGCCGCGGTGGCCCTCCTCGAACGCGGTCCGGGGACCACCTGGGACGCGGTCGCCTCCGACGGCGACGCCCCGCCGGCGACGCCGTCCGAGGCCGACACCGTGGCCGACGTCGACGAGCAGCGCGTCCTGGCGCTGCGGGGACGCCCGCTGCCCGCCGGCGACCGCCGCGCGCTCGACGCGTTCGCCTCCCAGGCGGGCATCGTGCTGGAGCAGCGCAGGCTGCGCGCCCAGGCCGAGCAGGCACGGATCCTCGCCCAGGCCGACTCGGCGCGAACCGCGCTGCTCGCGGCCGTGTCACACGACCTGCGCACGCCGCTGGCGACGATCAGGGCGTCGGTGGACGCCCTCACCGCACCCGGCCTGACCCTGGCCGACGACGACCGTCAGACCCTCGTCGGCACGCTCGCGGCCGCCACCACCCGGCTCGAGCGGCTGATCGACAACCTGCTCGACATGTCCCGGCTGCAGACCGGCGGCCTGCATCCCGCGCTGCGGGCGGCGAGCCTCGAGGAGGTGGTCCCCGCCGTGGTCGAGCCGTACGGCCGCGCCGTGCGGCTGGAGGTCCCCGAAGACCTCCCGATGATCCACACCGACCCTGGCCTGCTGGAGCGCGTGCTCGACAACATCACGTCCAACGCCGTGCGGCACTGCCCGCCCGAGGAACCGGTGCTCATCCTGGCGTCCTCCAGCGACCGGGAGGTCGAGGTCCGGGTGGTCGACCGCGGACCCGGCGTGCCGGAGGCCGACCGCGCCGCCATGTTCGAGCCCTTCCGGCGGCTGTCCGACAACCATCCCGACGGCGTGGGGCTCGGCCTGGCCGTGGCCGACGGCCTGGCGCGGGCGGTGGGCGCCGAGCTGTCCGCGGAGGACACGCCCGGCGGCGGACTGACCATGGTGCTGCGTGTCCCGCGGGAGGAGGCGGCGTCGTGACGGGGTCGCGCGTGCTCGTCGTGGACGACGAGGTGGGCCTGGCCCGCGCCCTGGCGATCACGCTGCGCGCCGTCGGCTGGGACGTGCGCCTGGCGGGTGACGGGCGGTCCGCGCTGCGCGAGGCGGCCGCCTTCCACCCCGACGTGGTGCTGCTCGACCTCGGCCTGCCGGACATCAGCGGGCTCGAGGTGATCACCGCGCTGCGCGGCTGGACCCGCGTGCCGATCGTCGTGCTGTCCGCCCGCCAGCACGGCGAGGACAAGGTGGACGCGCTGGACGCCGGCGCCGACGACTACGTGACCAAGCCCTTCGGGATGGACGAGCTGCTGGCGCGGCTGCGTGCCGCCGTGCGGCGCGCGCAGCCGGTCGACGAGGCGGGCGAGGCCGTGGTCGTCGCCGGCGACCTGGAGATCGACCTGGCGCGCCGCCGCGTGGTGCGGGCCGACCAGGAGGTTCGGCTGACCCCCACCGAGTGGGCGATGCTCGAGGTGCTCGTCCGCAACGCGGGCCGGATGGTGCCGCGCCGCCAGCTGCTCCAGGCCGTCTGGGGCCCCGGGTACTCCGAGGAGACGAACTACCTGCGGGTCTACAGCGCGCAGCTGCGCCGCAAGCTGGAGGCCGACCCGGCCCGGCCCCGGCACGTCATCACCCATCCCGGCGCGGGGTACCGCTTCGAGCCGTGAGGCCGGCACGGCCCAGCCGTCGGCCCTCGCCCAGGCACGTCACAGCTCACCGGCCACGCCGGGTGATCGGCGCCCCCGGCGAGCGGCCCGAGGTCACGCTGCCGGTGGCCCCCCACGCTTCCGTCCGTCGTCGGCACGTCCTACTATCCGCGTATGAGCGCAGATACGCAGGTGTTCCCGGACGTGGACGACGGCTACGTGCGGCTGGCCGCGGAGGTGTTCTCGCTGCTCGCGGACCCGACCCGGATCCGGATCGTCCTGGCGCTGCGTGACGGTGAGCTGCCGGTCAACCGCCTCGCCGAGATCGTCGGCAAGACGCCGTCCGCGGTCTCCCAGCACCTGGCCAAGCTGCGCTGGGCGAAGGTGGTGCGGGCCCGGCAGGACGGCACGTTCGCGTACTACAGCCTCATCGACGAGCACGCCCGCCGGCTGGTCGCCGACGCCGTGTTCCAGGCGGAGCACGTGGTCGAGGACGTGCCGCCGCACCACCGGGCGCCGGGAGCGGACGGGAGCCAGTCGTGACGGCGCAGGTCGCCGCCCCCGCCGTCGACCAGGTGGCTGCCGACGAGGCCGTCGCCTGGTGGCGCCGCATCGCGCCGCGCGACGCGGCCCGGGTCGCGGCCGTCGCGCTGTGCGCCGCGCTCGTCGCCGCCGGTGTGGACGGGCCGTGGGCCGCCGTCCCGGCCCTCGCGGTGGTCGGCCTCGTCGCGGGGTGCTGGCCGGTGCTCACCGAGGCGTGGGAGGACCTGCGCGACCGGCGGATGACCATGGAGCTGTCGATGCTCCTGGCCATCGCCGCCGCCGCAGCGATCGGGGAGTGGGTGACCGCGCTGGTCATCACCGCCTTCGTGCTCGCCGCGGAGATCCTCGAGGACCTGTCGATGGACCGCGGCCGGGCCGCCCTGTCGGCACTCGCGGCCTTCCTGCCGGCGACCGTCGTGGTGCGCGACGGGGACGGCGTGCGCGAGGTCCCGCTCGACGAGCTGGCGGTGGGCCAGGTGGTCGTCGTCTCTCCCGGTGGCCGGGTCCCTGTCGACGGCACCGTCGTGGCCGGGACGTCGGCCGTCGACGCCTCACGGGTGACCGGCGAGTCGATGCCGGTGGAGCTGGTGCCCGGCGACCGGGTCTACGCCGGCTCGGTCAACCAGGTCGGCGTGCTCGAGATCGCGGCCGAGCGCGTGGGCGCGGCCTCGTCGTACGGGCAGATCGTCGACGCGGTGCGCGCCGCCGAGGAGTCGCAGGCGCCGGCCCAGCGGCTCGCGGACCGGCTGGCGGGCTACCTCGTCTACGTGGCGCTCGCCGCCGCCGCCGTCACCTGGCTGATCACGCGCGACCTGCGTGCGACGATCTCGGTGGTCATCGTCGCGGGAGCCTGCGGAGTCGCCGCCGGCACGCCCCTGGCCGTGCTGGGCGCCATCGGCCGGTCGGCGCGGGCCGGCGCCATCGTCAAGGACGGCGCCCACCTCGAGGCGCTGTCAGCCGTCGACACGATCGTCTTCGACAAGACCGGGACGCTGACCGCGGGCACGCCGCAGGTGGTCGCGGTCGAGCCCGCGCCGGGACGCGAGGCCGACGAGCTTCTCGCCCTGGCGGCCGGCGCCGAGATGTTCTCCGAGCACCCGCTCGGCCGGGCGATCGTCGCCGAGGCCGACGCGCGCGGCCTGACCGTGGCGCAGCCCGAGTCGTTCGACTACGTGCCGGGCCGCGGGCTGGAGGCGCAGGTGGCCGGGCACGTGGTGCGGGTCGGCGCGTCCGGGCACGTGGCCGGCGCCCGCGAGTCGCACGACGACGGCACGACGACCCTGGTCCACGTCGCGTGGGACGACGTGTACGCGGGCGCGATCCGGCTGGCGGACGCCGTCCGGTCGTCGGCCGCGCCCGCCGTCGCGGACCTGCAGGCCCTGGGCCTGCGGGTGGTGATGCTCACCGGCGACCGCCCCGCCACCGCGCGCGGCATCGGCGACCGGCTCGGCATCGAGGACGTGCGCGCCGAGCTGCTGCCGACGGACAAGCTCGCTGCGGTGGACGCGCTGCGTGCCGCAGGGCGGCGGGTCGCGATGGTGGGCGACGGCGTCAACGACGCGCCCGCGCTCGCGCACGCCGACGTCGGCATCGCCATGGGCGGCGGCACGGACATCGCACGCGAGACCGGCGACGTGGTGCTGATCTCCGGCGACCTGGCCGACCTCGTCACCACCGTGCGGACGGCCCGCCGCGCGCGGCGCATCGTCACCGTCAACTTCGTCGGCACGGTGGTGGTCGACCTGGCCGGCATGGCCCTGGCCGCGGTCGGCGTGCTCACCCCGGTGCTCGCCGCCGTGGTGCACGTCGCGAGCGAGTCGGCGTTCATCCTCAACTCGGCACGCCTGGCCCCCGGGCGGGCTCGGCGGGAGGCGACCAGGTAGCGTCTCGACGCCTCGGGCCGGGCGAGCACGCCGGGCACCTGCGGCGGCCCCGACCACTCAACGGCCGGCCGCACCCGCCAGATCGGCCTGGCGTGACGAGGCCCGCCGGTCGTGCCCCGGCGGGCCTCGTCATGCGCGCCGCGTCAGAGCAGCGAGCGGTACAACCCGGCGATCTCCTCGACCGTCGCCGGCCGCGGGTTGCCGCCGTAGCAGACGTCGTCGCGCGCGGCCTGCGCCAGCGGGGCGACATCCGCCTCGGTGGCGCCCACCGCGGTGATCGTCGTCGGGTTGCCGAGGTCGCGCGTCAGTGCCGCGACCGCGTCGACGGCGGCCGTGCGGGCGTCCTCGATCGTCATGCCCGCGGTGTCGACGCCGAACGCGGCGGCGATGTCACGGAACTTCTCGCCGGTGTACGGCGCGTTGAACGCCATGACCGGCGCCAGCAGGATCCCGTTGGCCACACCGTGCGGAGCGCCGAAGAAGCCGCCGAGCGGGTGGGCCATGGCGTGCACCAGGCCGAGCCCGACGTTGGAGTACCCCATCCCGGCGATGTACTGGGCGAGGGCCATCCGGTCCGCAGCCTCCGGGTCGCCGTCGGCCGCCGCCTTGAGCGAGGCCGCGATCACCTGGATCGCCTTGAGGTGGAACAGGTCGGACAGCTCCCACGCACCGGCGGTGGTGTAGCCCTCGATCGCGTGGGTCAGCGCGTCCAGGCCGGTTGCGACCTTGAGCGCGCGCGGAGCCGCGGCCATCATCTCGGGGTCCACCACGGCGAGCACCGGGATGTCGTGCGGGTCGACGCAGACGAACTTGCGGCGGTTCGCCGTGTCGGTGATGACGTAGTTGATCGTCGTCTCGCTCGCCGTTCCGGCCGTGGTCGGGACGGCGACGATCGGCACCGACGGGTTCGTCGTCGCCGCGACGCCCTCGAGCGACAGCACGTCGGAGTACTCGGGGTTGGCGGCGATGATGCCGATCGCCTTGCAGGTGTCCTGCGGCGAGCCGCCGCCGATGGACACCAGCACGTCGGCACCCGCGGCGCGGAACGCCGCGAGCCCCGCCTTGACGTTCTCCACCGGGGGGTTCGGCGCGACGTCCGAGAAGATCTCGAAGGCGAAGCCCGCCTTGTCCAGCAGGTCGGTGACCTTCGCCGTGACACCGGTGTCGACCAGCACCTGGTCGGAGACGACGAGTGCCTTGTGGAAGCCACGGGCGTGCAGCTCGTCCGGGATCGCCTCGATCGCGCCGGGCCCGAAGTACGCCGTCTGGTTCCAGATCATGCGGTGAGCCATGGTTGTCCCCTTCCTCCCGGCCACGTCCCGGAGGCGGGGCGCCCTCGCCGGTCGTACCCAGCGTGCGCGGCGCGCCCGACGACGGTCGTGGACCTTCGTCCTCGGACCGTGCACATGCGTTCACAGGGACGCGGCAGGCCGGTGCGCGCGGTCAGACGACGAGGATCTCGGCGCGGCCGCCGGACGCTCTCGCGAGCCTGCCGTCGGCGGTGAGCAGCGGCACGTCGAGCCGTTCGGCGAGGGCGACGTAGGCCGCGTCATAGGCCGTCATCGCGTCCGTGAGCTCCCACGTTCGCTCCTCGACGATCTCGAGCGGCCACCTCTCGACGTCGAGGCGGCGCCAGTCGTCGAGAGCTCGTTGCGCCTGGGAGCGCGAGATCTTCTTCCCCGAACGCAGTCCGCGCAGCGCGTTGAACACCTCGTATCCGATGATGTCGGGCGCCACGAGCCCCGCCCCGGCCATCTGGCGGGTCGCCTCGACCCCGCGCCGGTCGCCGCCGCCCGTGAGCGCCGCAACCACCGCCGAGGCATCGACGACGAGCAGAGCGTTCACCGACGACCGTCGTGGATGGCGTCGAGAATCTCCTCGATCGAGATCGGCGGCAGCGACCGCGCGTGCTCCCGGATCTGCGCCAGGGCGTCCTCGTTGCTGGGCCGCCAGGCGAAGTCGATGATCACCCCGCGCATGTACTCCTGCAGGGACTGCCCCTTGCGCGCGGCACGTGCAGCGAGCTCGTTGCGGACGTCGTCCGGGATGTCGCGGATGGTCATGGAGACGCTCATCGCAGCACTTTACTGCTGCCAGCAGCATTGTGCATGCGTCGTCTCAGACCGGCAGGTACCGGGCCGGCTCGGTGTCGAAGGCCGTGGCGCAGCCGGTGGAGCAGAAGAAGTACCGCACCCCGTCGCGCTCGCGCGTCGCCGCGGCGTGCGCCGGGTCGACCCTCATGCCGCACACCGGGTCCACCTGGCCGGCCGCCGTCCCGTGCTGGTGCTCCATCGCCGTCCCTCCTCCGTCCGCCGGGCCGTGCCCGTGCCCCGCGCCCTTGCCCATGACGACCATCATCGCCACCATGCCGAGCGGGCACGCCAGCGCCAGCGCGTAGCGCGTCGCCTGGCCCACGCCCACCCCTGCGACGAGCAGCACCACGAGCACGAGCGCCGCGCCGCCGACCATGAACCACAGGTGTCGCTTCACGCCGATCCTTTCGTCGCCGCGGTGTCACGCAGCTCGTCGCGCAGCCGCCGGTAGGTCTCGAGGTCGAGGTCACCGGACGCCAGGCGCGCGTCGAGCAGCGCGCGTGGGTCGGGGTCGTGGCGTTCGGGGAACATGCGGCACACCGCCCAGACGACGAGCCCGACGACCGCGGCCCACGCCACCACCGTCAGCACCCAGCCGCCCGCGCCGCCCGCCGTGCAGATCCCCACCGCGCCACCTCCCCACCTCGCCACGGGCGGGACCGTCGCCCGCCTGACCTCAGCGTCGACGGGGCGGATCACGCCTGGGGTTGCGGACGATCAAGACTCGCTGAAGATCCGGGCAGCTCGACGACGAACCGCGACCCCAGCCCCGCGCCGTCACTGTGCGCGGCGACGGTGCCGCCGTGCGCGCGCACCAGCGCCCGCGCGATCGACAGCCCGATCCCCGAGCCGCCGTGTGCCCGGTCACGCGCGGTGTCCACGCGGTAGAACCGCTCGAACACGTGCGGCAGGTGCTCGGCCGCGATGCCCTCCCCGGTGTCCTCGACGACGAACCGCACCATGGCGCCGTGCTCCTGCGCACCCAGCGTGACGCGCCCGCCGGCCGGGGTGTGGCGCAGCGCGTTGTCGAGCAGGTTGCCGAGCACCTGGCCGAAGCGGTCGGCGTCGACGGCGACAGTCGGCAGCCCGGGCGGCGCCTCGACCGTCAGCGTGACGCCCGCGGCGGCGTAGCGCTCGGCGGCGGCCGACGCGGCGGAGGCCAGCAGCTCGCCCGGCTGCGCCTGGCCCACCTGCAGCCGCAGCTCCCCCGACTCGGCGCGCGTCACCGCCGCGAGGTCGTCGGCCAGCCGCGCCAACCGAGCCGCCTGGCCGCGCAGCACCGTCACCACCTGGGGCGTCAGCTCCTGCACGCCGTCCTCGAGCGCGTCCAGCGACGCGACGATCGTCGTCACCGGCGTGCGCAGCTCGTGCGCGACGTCCGCCATCAGCCGCCGCCGCAGTGCCTCGTCGCGGTCCAGCCGGGCCGCCATCGTGTTGAAGGCGCCCGCGAGCTCGTCGAACTCCGCACCGATCCCCGGCTGCGGCACGCGGGCCGCGAGGTCGCCCGCTGCGACCTGGGCCGCACCCTGCGACATCGCACCCAGCGACGCGCCGATCCGCCGGGCCAGCACCACGCTGGCGACCAGCGACGTGACCACCGACACCCCGAGGGCCACGGCGAGCATCACGGCGGACGCGGAGGCGAACGCGGTCTCCGCGTGCTCGACCGCCGTCCCCGGCGAGGCCGCGGCCTCGGCCATGTGCCGGTGGAACAGGCCGGGACCCACGCCGCCGGCGACGAGCCACGCCGCGAGCGCGCCCGAGACCACGACGAGCGCCATCGCCACCATGAGCCGCACGGCGATGCCCGTTGGGCCGTGCCGGGCCCGCAGCGCGCTGAACGCCGTCGGCGCCGTCGGCGTCATCGGCTGTCTCAGCGGTCTCAGCGGCATCAGCCCTGCCCCATCCGGTAGCCGACGCCACGCACGGTGCGCACGTAGCGCTGCCCGGCCGCGGTGTCGCCCAGCTTCTGGCGCACGTGCAGGACGTGGACGTCCACCAGGTGGTCGTCGCCCACCCAGTCGGTGCCCCACACCTGCGCCAGCAGCGCCCGCCGGCTGAACACGCGATGGGGGTTCGCCGCGAGCGCGGCCAGCACGTCGAACTCGGTGCGCGTCAGCTCGACGAGCTCGTCGTCCAGCCACACCTCCCGCCCCACCGGCTCGATCGCCAGAACGCCGAACCGCAGCGGCTCCGGCGCGTCCGCGCGGCCGGCGCCGGCGGGCGCGCGGCGCGGCCGGCGCAGCATCGCCCCGATGCGGGCAACGAGCTCGCGCGGCCGGAACGGCTTGGTGACGTAGTCGTCGGCGCCGACGGACAGCCCCACGATCGTGTCGATCTCTTCCGCGCGCGCGGTGAGCATCACCACGTAGGCGTCCGAGAAGGTGCGGATCTGGCGGCACACCTCGACGCCGTCCATCCCGGGCAGCCCCAGGTCGAGCACGACGACCTCGGGATCCCGCTCGCGAGCGAGCGCCACGGCCGCAGGCCCGTCGAACGCCAGGTCCACGTCGAACCCGTCCCGATCGAGGTAGCCGGCGACGAGCCGGGCCAGCGCCTGCTCGTCGTCGACGACGAGCGCGCGGCGCCGCACCGGCGTCGACGTGCTCTCCATGACCCCAGTGTGACGGCCACCCGAGCGTGCGGTGCCACGCGCACGGCCGGGTCGGTTCCGGCTTGATCGAACCTTGATCGGACGCACACCGGCCCGGCGCGGCGCGCCTGCGAGCGTCAGGAGGACGACGAAGGAAGGAGTCGCCGTGGCCGACGTGCCCCGGATCACCGTGGTGCCCTCGCCCGCCTGCCACTTCTGCGACGAGGCGGAGCGCACGCTCGCGGAGCTGGCGCGCGACCATGCGTTCGAGGTCGACCGCGTG
>DASWOL010000034.1:0-4524 GCA_036398695.1 Cellulomonas sp.
CGGCTATCACGACGTGGCGTCGATCGCTCGTCGCGCCACCGCGCCGGCGCTCTTCTCGGTGGGCCTGCGGGACATGACGTGCCCTCCGTCGACGGTGTTCGCGGCGTACAACCACTACGGCTCGCTGGCCGGCGAGCGGCCGGCGACCGAGATCGCGGTCTACCCGTTCAACAACCACGAGGGCGGCGAGGGTCACCACACGGCGCGCCAGCTCGCCTGGCTGGGCGACCTCCTGGCCTGACCTGGCACGGTCCCCTCGCTCGCCGAGTGACACCGTGGCCCGTGGGGTGCGCCCCGTAGGCAGGACTGGGCGGAGATCGGTGTCGTTCGACGCAGGGGAGTGGTTGGCGCTCGACGACCGGGAGCGCGCGAGGGGTGTCGGGCGGGCATGTGAGGATGGGCGCCATGACTGCTGCCCTTCCCACCGCCACCGGCACGTTCGGCGACAAGCCCACCTTGACCTTCCCGGCCGAGCCGGCGCCCGCGGACCTCGTGGTCCAGGTGCTGGAGCGTGGCTCCGGTGACCTCGTCGAGGCCGGCCAGGACATCGAGGTGCACTACCTCGGCCAGGCCTGGGGCGGGGCGGTCTTCGACTCCTCGTACGACCGGGGTGAGTCGATCAGCTTCCCCATCGGCGTCGGCATGGTGATCGCCGGCTGGGACGACGGGCTGGTCGGGCAGCAGGTCGGCTCGCGCGTGCTGCTGTCGATCCCGTCGCACCTCGGGTACGGCGACCGCGGCGTGCCGACCGCCGGCATCCGCGGCGGGGACACGCTCGTGTTCGTCGTCGACATCGTCGGCGTCAGCTGAGCCCGTCGACCAGCGCGTCGACCAGGTAGCGGAAGCTCGCGTCGACGGCCTGGGGCATCCCGAAGCCCCCCGAGAGCTCGATCTCGACGAATCCGTGGATGGCCGCGCGCACGGCGCGCACCTGGTCCACCCAGCGCTCCGGCGGCGCGCCCAGTTGCTCCACGGCGTGCGCCACGACCGCGACGGACCGGGCGGACCGCTCGCCCAGCCTGGTCGCCTCGGCGCCCTGGACTGCGCGGTACCGGCCCGGGTGCGCCAGGGCGTAGGCGCGGGTGGCGTCGGCGAGCGCGCGCAGCGCGTCGGCCCCCCGTAGCGGACCGGGCCCGGCAGTGCCCGCGACGGCCGACTCCATCGCCGACGTCAACTCGTCGACGCACCGGGCCGCGACCGCCACGCGCAGTGCGGGCAGCCCGTCCACGTGCTTGTAGAGGCTGGGGACGGCTACCCCCGCACGGTGGGCCACCGCCGACAGCCCCAGCTCGGCGAACCCGCTGGGCCCGCCCTCGTCGACCACCGCGAGGGCGAGGTCCACCACCGACTGCGGGCTGAGCCCGGCGCGCGGCACGTCAGCGCGTCCTGGTCGGCAGCGTCGCGAGGAAGTCGAGCACCTCGGGCACCACGAGCTCGGGCGCCTGGTGCTGCGGATAGTGCGCCACGTCGTCGAGCAGCACCGACCGTCCACCCGTCGTTTGCTCGATCCAGGCGGCCTCCGCCGCCGGGTCCCGGAAGTCGGGGTCGCGCCGGCCCACGAAGGCCAGCACCGGCGTGTGCACGTCGCCCAGGCGCCGCTCGACCGGCTCGTGCGTCAGCTGCCAGGTCAGGGCGCGGAACTGCGCCAGCCGGGACGGGTCCGCGTACGACGCCCGGATCGCCGCGACGTGCTCGTCGAGCCACGGCGCCCGCCGGCCTCGGTTGAGGGTGCTCCGGTAGTAGCCGGCCCAGAGCCGGGCGCCCCACGGTCGCGCGAACAGCAGCGGGTAGGCCAAGCGCGTGAGTGTCCGCACGAGGGCCCCGAGGTCCGGGTCACGCAGGAACGGACCGAACAGCACAAGCCCGTCCACGGCGGTCGGCCGCTCCGCGGCGGCGTACGCGACCGCCCCGGCACCCATCGAGTTCCCGACGAGCACCGCGGGCCCGCCGCCGAGCTCGTCGAGCAGTGCCAGGACGTCCCCGGCGGTGGCGACGTCACCGTGGGTGCCAAACGTCGTGTCGGAATCGCCGTGACCGCGCAGGTCGGTGGCCGCGACGCGGTACCCGGCCTCGACCAGCGGCCCGGCGAGCTCACGCCACGTCGATCGCAGGTCGCCCATGCCGGGCACGAGGACGACGAGCCGGCCGCCGACCGGGCCGTCGACGGTGTAGGCGACCCGCCCCTCGGGCCGGTCCAGGAACTGAAGTGTGCTCATGACCAGAAAGCTAATGCCATTAGCCACGCCCGTCAACCCTCAAGCCGCCGCACGGCCCGGGAAGACTCTGCACCCGACCAGGACGGTGGCGGCGTGACGGCAGTCATCGCCGACGCGCGGGATGGAGCGGTCCGGTCGGCGCGACGAGGGCGATGGAGTGTTCAGGTCGGTGCGGCCAGGGACATGGACCGCACGGGAAGGTGCGGCGAAAGCGATGGACCGCTCAGGGAAGTGCGGCAAGCACGCGGACGGCGTCGATCGTGTCGACCTCGTCGGGCCCCTTGTCGTCCCGGTAGCGCAGCACGCGCGCGAACCGCAGCGCGACCCCGCCGGGATAGCGCGACGAGCGCTGCACCCCGTCGAACGCCACCTCGACCACCTGGACCGGTCGCAGGGTCACCACCCAGCCGTCGTCTGCGACCGCCAGCTCGCCGAACCGCGCAGTCTGCCACGCCAGCATCGCGTCGGTCATGCCCTTGAAGGTCTTGCCGAGCATGACGAACCCGCCCGCCGGGTCACGTGCGCCGAGGTGGATGTTCGAGAGCAGCCCGGCCCGCCGCCCCGATCCGCGCTCCACCGCGAGCACGACGAGGTCGAGCGTGTGCCGCGGCTTGACCTTGACCCATCCCGCGCCGCGCCGTCCCGCGGCGTACCCGGCACCGGCCGCCTTGACCACGACGCCCTCCTGGCCTGCGGCGACCCAGGTGGCGAACTGGTGCTGCGCGGCGGCCGCGTCTGCGGTCACCAAACGCTCGACGGTGTGACCGGCCGCGATCCGGTCCAGCACGGCGAGCCGGTCAACGAGCGGCTGGTCCAGCAGGTCGCGCCCGTCGGCGTGCAGCACGTCGAAGAAGAACGGCGTCAGCACCGCCGAGCCGGCCACGTCGGCGTCCCGCGTCGCCGCCCGTGAGCTCGTCTCCTGGAAAGGCCGAGGCCGTCCGGCCGCGTCGAGCGTGAGAGCCTCACCGTCCAGGACGAAGCGGTCGTCCGGCATCGCCCGTGCGATCGCGACGATCTCCGGGACGCGTGCGGTGATGTCGTCGAGCGAGCGTGTGAACACGCCCACGTCGTCGCCCTGCCGGTGCACCTGGATGCGGATCCCGTCGAGCTTGACGTCGACCACTGCCGGCCGGCCCGGCCCCGCCGCGACGGCCGCGAACGCCGCTGCCACGTCCGGCGCCGACTGCGCGAGCATCGGCCGCACGGGCCGCCCGACGGTCAGGCCGATCGCCGCGAGCGCCGCCGCGGGCTCGTCGGACGCCAGCGCCGCCGCCGCGACCACGGCGGAGTCCCCGGCGAGCATCGCCGCCCGCCGCACCACCTCAAGGTCCACGCCAGCGGCCTGCGCCACCGCGTCGAGCAGCAGCGCGTCGAGCGCCCCCTGCCGAAGCTCGCCGACGACGAGCCCGCGCAGGAACCGCTGCTCGTCGGCCGTCGCCGCCGAGAACAGCGCCGCCGCCGCCGCCTCGCGAGCCGCCGCCGAACCCGGCCCGCTCATCGCCGCCATCGCCGCGAACACCGCATCCACGCCCCTGACGGTCAGCGACGGCCCGGCGGCCGGCGGCGGCAGCGTCATCAGCCCACGCCAGCCCAACCCGGTGCGCCGCTGCCGCAGCTCGCCCGCGAGATACCGGGCGACAAGTCCGACCTCGTCCGGCCCCTCCGCTGCGGCGTGACGCAGGGCATCGACGAGCAGGGCCCGCTTGGCGAGCCGCGCCCGAGTAGCGGCGACGGCCGCAGACGTCGCGGCAACCTCGGCGAGCAGCACCGACCCATGGTGCCTCCACCCGCCCACACCCACACCCGCCCCGCCACCGGAACGGGTGGCAGTCGCAGTCGAGCCACTCGTCCAGCGAGTAGGCGGTGCCGACCGCGCCGCGGGGAAGGCACGACTAGGCAGGAACCGGGCAGGCCACCCCGGTCGAGTTGACCGGGCAGTAGCCGTGGGGATTCTTGTCGAGGTACTGCTGGTGGTACCCCTCGGCGTAGTAGAACTCGCCGGCTTCGGACGCCGGCCGGATCTCGGTGGTGATCGAGCCGAGCCCGGCGGCGGCCAGTCGGGGCGCGTAGACCTCACGCGTGGCGCGCGCGGCCTCGAGCTGCTCCGGCGTCGTCGCGTACACCGCAGACCGGTACTGCGTCCCGACGTCGTTGCCCTGCCGGAACCCCTGGGTGGGGTCGTGCTCCTCCCAGAAGTGCCGCAGCAGGTCGGTGTCGGACAGCACCGACGGGTCGTACGCCACCATGACCGTCTCGGCGTGGCCGGTACGGCCGGTGCACGTCTCGTCGTACGTCGGGTAGGGCGTGA
>DASWOL010000035.1:0-17326 GCA_036398695.1 Cellulomonas sp.
GCGCATTCAGACGAGCGTTAGCGTGAGCCACGAGGGCCTCCTGGTTCTTGGTGAAGACGTCAGACATCTCCACTAAGCCGGGAGGCCCTCCCCATTCACAAGACCCAAACCGTCACCAACGTGCCAGCCGAGTACACCTAGGTGCGGGCGCGGCAGATGTGGACGCCGCGGGGGCGTGGGCCGGCGCCGACTACCCTGGGGGCGTGACGCCGAGCCCCGCCGAGCCCGCACCGGCCACGCCCACGCCCGCGACGACGCCGGCCACGTTCGCGCCGGCTGCGTCCGCACGGGATGAGACGCCCGCGACAGTCACACCGGCCACGCCTACGCCCGCGACGACGCCGGCCACGTTCGCGCCGGCTGCGTCCGCACGGGATGAGACGCCCGCCACGGTCACGCCGGCCACGACGCCTGCCACGTTCACGCCGGCCACGTTCACGCCGGCGGCGTTCACCCCGGCGCAGGCCGCGCCGGCCACGCCGCGTCCCGTGCTGGTGGTCGACTTCGGCGCCCAGTACGCCCAGCTGATCGCCCGGCGTGTGCGCGAGGCGCACGTCTACTCCGAGATCGTCCCGCACACGATGCCGGTGGCGGACCTGCTCGCCAAGGACCCTGCGGCGATCATTCTCTCGGGCGGACCGGCCAGCGTGTACGAGCCCGGCGCCCCCGCCGTCGACCCTGCGCTGTTCGACGCGGGCGTACCCGTGCTCGGCATCTGCTACGGCTTCCAGGCGATGGCGCACGCGCTCGGCGGTGACGTCGACGCCGGCGCGACCGGCGAGTACGGCCACACCCGCGCCGAGGTGGCGGAGGACGGCACCCTCCTGGGCGGGTCGCCCGACGAGCAGCAGGTGTGGATGAGCCACGGAGTGGCCGTCAAGGCGCCGCCCGAGGGCTTCCGCGTGCTGGCGTCCACGGCGGCGGCACCGGTGGCGGCGTTCGAGGACGAGGCCCGGCATCTCTACGGCGTCCAGTGGCACCCCGAGGTGCACCACACGCCCCTGGGCCAGTCGACGCTGGAGAACTTCCTCTACCGCGGCGCGGGCCTGTCCCCGGACTGGAAGCCGGGCAGCGTGATCACCGCGCAGGTCGAGGCGATTCGCGCCCAGGTGGGCGATGCGCGCGTCATCTGCGGGTTGTCCGGCGGCGTGGACTCGTCGGTCGCGGCCGCACTGGTGCAGCGCGCCGTGGGGAACCAGCTGACCTGCGTGTTCGTCGACCACGGCCTGCTACGGGCCGGCGAGGCCGAGCAGGTGGAGAAGGACTTCGTCGCGGCGACCGGGGTGCGGCTGGTCGTCGTCGACGCGAGCGACCAGTTCCTCGACGCGCTCGCGGGTGTCATCGACCCGGAGACCAAGCGCAAGATCATCGGCCGCGAGTTCATCCGCGTCTTCGAGCAGGCGGCGCGTGAGATCGTCGGCGAGTCCGGCGAGCCGGTGAAGTACCTGGTGCAGGGCACGCTGTACCCGGACGTCGTCGAGTCCGGCGGTGGCGAGGGTGCGGCGAACATCAAGAGCCACCACAACGTGGGTGGGCTGCCCGACGACCTCCAGTTCGAGCTGGTCGAGCCCCTGCGGACGCTGTTCAAGGACGAGGTCAGGGCCGTCGGGCTCGAGCTCGGCGTGCCGGAGGCCATCGTCTGGCGTCAGCCGTTCCCCGGTCCCGGGCTGGGGATCAGGATCGTCGGCGAGGTGACCCGCGAACGGCTCGCCGTGCTGCGCGCCGCCGACTCGATCGCGCGTGAGGAGCTGACCGGCGCCGGCCTCGACCGCGACATCTGGCAGTGCCCCGTGGTGCTGCTCGCCGATGTGCACTCGGTGGGCGTCCAGGGCGACGGCCGCACGTACGGCCACCCGGTCGTGCTGCGCCCCGTCTCGAGCGAGGACGCGATAACGGCCGACTGGACGCGCCTGCCGTACGACGTGCTGGCGCGGATCTCGACGCGCATCACCAACGAGGTGCGCGAGGTCAACCGCGTGGTGCTCGACGTGACGAGCAAGCCGCCGGGGACCATCGAGTGGGAGTGAAGCTCCCACTCGCGGTGGGCGTTGCGTGACACTCGATCGCGCAGCGGCAGCGGAGCGATCGACGGGGGAGCAACGGACATGAGCGAGCAGGACGGGTCCGACGAGGCGCGCACGGTCAAGGAGCAGGGGGCGCTGCGCCGCTACCGGGTGATGGCATACGTCACCGGGACCATGCTGCTGCTGCTGTGCCTGGAGATCGTCCTGCACTACGGAGCGCACAACACCTCGTTGGAGTGGGTCCCGCGGCTGCACGGCTTCGTCTACATCGTCTATCTCGTCACGGTGTGGGATCTGTGGTCGCGTATGCGCTGGTCGTGGGGGCGGTTCGTGACCATGGTCCTCGCAGGGGTGGTCCCGGTGATGTCGTTCGTGCTCGAACGACGGGTCCGGAGGGACGCCGAGGCCCGGATCGGGGCCGGAACGGCCTCCTGACCCCTCGTTTCCGCTTGTGAATTTCGGCACGAACCTGCACGTCAGGGCTGGTGACAAATGTGCCGCGGGACGATGGTCCCACCGACTACCCCTGACCTGCGGGAACGCTCAGTGGTGCGCGAAGACGTTCGCACCGGGGGCCTGCCGGCCCCGTCGTGGATACCGCACTTGGATCGGGGAAGATCATCATGGCCACTGCTCTTGCGAGCACTGAATCACCTGCTCTTGCCGCCAAGACGAACGGGGCCCCCGGGGCCATGCGCGTCTTGTCCGTCATCGTCACCGTCGTCGGCGCTTTCTTCCTGGTCGTCGGCGTCACCATGTACGGCATCACCTCCGCCCAGCTGGGTGCGCAGAAGGTGACCGTCGCCGACTTCAACGAGGGCACGAACGGCGTGGCCAACGGAGCCTTCGCCGGCAAGGCCGTCGCGGACCCCTTCACGGCACTCGCGCAGATCAACGCGATCGGCCACCACATGCAGCAGGCGAGCGCCAAGGCCACCGGTGGCAAGGCGGACGCTGCGACCGGTGTGGTGACGGGCGGCAACCCGGGCCTGACCTACGGCACGACGCCGTCGATCACGCTCCAGGCGGACGGCACCTGCAAGTCGGCGGTCAACTGGACCGACCCGGCCGGCAACGGCACCTTCACGTGTGACGCGAACGCCAAGCCGGTCGTCACCGGTGGCGTCACGACGGCCCTTGCCAGCCTGCGCACCACGCTGAACAGCGGCTCGCTGCTCATCGCCTCCCTGTACGTCTCGGTTCTCGCGTTCGGCGTGTCCGCGCTCGCTGCCGGCCTGGGCGTCGTGCTCATCCTCATCGGCGCGGTTCAGCTGATCACGGTTCGCTCGCTGAAGGTCGGCGCGCCCACGCTCGCCTGATCCTCGCGATCGCCGCGACGAGGACCGGACCCCCGGGGGGGGTTCCGGTCCTCGTCCTTTTCCCTCCCCCTCATGCCGCACGCCCCGGCCCTCCACCGGGGCGTGCGGCATGCCGTCGTCCAGGCGCGTAGGCACGTCGGCAGGAACCCGGGATGGGCGATCCGACGCGCAGCGGGAACAGCACGTACTGCGGGACTCTGGTCCCAGCGACTAGGTTTGACGTGCGGGTTCCTCCCGCGTGCGCGACGAGGTTGGCACGGGGGCCGCGTGGCCCGTCGTGAACACCGCACCCGGATCGGGAGACTGACATGAGCAGGAACAACGGAGTCGTCAAGGTCCTCGGCATCATCACGGTCGTGGCGGGCGCGGTGTTCGTGATCGCCGGCGCCGTCACGTGGGGCGCCGTCTCCAGCAACCTGGCCGCCGAGAAGATCACCGTCTCACCCGACGCCGCCCACTTCGGCAACCAGGCCGTCAACTCGCCGTGGACCGCGTGGTACCAGGCCGACGCGATCAAGCACCACTCGCTGAAGGCCTCCAACGGCCTCACCTATGCCGAGCTGGGCACCGCCATCACGGCCAAGCAGAACGACCTGAAGAACCAGGGCATGTCGGCCGATGACATCGCCAAGAACACCGATGTGGTTGCCCTGACGAGTCAGCGCAACACGGTGATGACCGGCTCGTTCCTCCGGTCGTCGTTGTTCACCTCGGTGATCGCCTTCGGTGTCGCGTTCTTCGCGTTCGGCGTGGGCGTCGTCTCGCTGCTTGTCGGCTGGGCACTGATCAGGGCCTCCGCCCCCGTCGTGGTGGCCGCCCCGGCCGCGCCGCCCACCACGGTGAACACCGCGGTCTGACCTCCCGCCCGGGACGACGAGGGCCGGCCCCCCGACAGGGGACCGGCCCTCGCTCCGTGCCTGCGGTCTCAGCCCCGGCCCTCCATCCGGGCCCTCGACCGCCGCATGCCGGCGAGCGAGCCGACGAGCAGCGCGACGCCGGCGGCGCCGAGCAGGACGATCAGTGCCAGTTCCGCGTCGACGTGGGCGCCCCACGCCACGGACAGCAACCCCACGCCGACCGCGGCGACGACAAGGCCCCAGACCACGGTGCCGACGCGCAGCGTGGCGCGCGGCTCCGGCACCTGCTGCGGAGCGGCGGCGGTCACCCGGATGTGGCCCGTCGCGGCGGCAGGCTCGGTCGGAGCCTGCTGCACGGGCGAAGCCGGCTGGACGGTCGGAGCCGGCTGGACGGTCGGAGCCGGCTGCACGGGCGGAGCCGGCTGGACCGGTGGAAGCGGTGTGGTCGGCGTCTCCGACCCGGGGAGCCCGGCCGTGACGGTCTCGACCTTCGTCGGCTGATCGGCCGTGACCGTCTCGACCTTCGTCGGATGCTCGCTCGTCGCCGGGTCGTCCTCTTTCGGCTCCTCGTTCGTGGCCGTGTCGACCTTCGTCGGCTCCTCGGCCGGGATGGGCCGGGTGTCGTCGTCGCTCATCGCGTTCCCTCCTGAATCGTCACGTTGCCGGCCCCGACGTGGATCTGCAGCCACAGCGTCGCGTCGTCGGCCGCCACCCCGAAGTTGTCCCGGCGCCCCAGCCCGCTCGCGGTGCTGTCGTCCCCACCCACGTCCCATGTGACCTGACCGGCCCCGATGTCAGCCTGGGCCGCGACGTCCGAGCCGGGCGGCACGAGAACGACGAGGTTGCCGGCCGAGAGGTTGATCGGCACGGTGAGCCGGTTGTGGGCCTCCAGCGGCACCTGGGTGAGGTCGAGGGTCGCGTCGCCGAACGACATCCGGAAGCCGTCCGCCGCCGTGCTCCGGTCGGAGATGGTGGTGGTGCCCTCGGTGGTCGTCACGTGCACGCCGTTCCTGTCGACGATCCACGGGTTCAGGCCGTCACGCGTCGTGGTCGCGACGGGGAGCGCCACGATGATCGCGACGACGGCGAGGAAGCCGAGCACGCCACTGCGACGCCCGCGCAGGCCGGAGACGATGATCGCCACACCGAAGATCACGACGATCAGCGCTGCCGCGGTGGCGGCGGTCGAGCGGTCGAGCCATCCCGCGCGTTGGGCCACCAGCGCACCGGCGACGACGAACAGGGTCAGCGCCACGGTGACGCCGACGATCGTCGCGCCCGGGCCTCGGCGGGGCGGCCTCGGCGGCTTGACGCGCGCCGGAGCGGGCGCCGGCGCATACCGGTAGGCCGTCGGTGCTGAGGCAGGCGGGGCGTTCCAGGTGGCCGCCGGGGGAACCGGCGACGACACGCGCGGCGAGGCGGCTGCGTAGGCGGCGGTCGGCGGCGTCGGGCCGGAGCCCGGAGCGGTCGTCGCACCAGGGGTGCCGGCCGCGCTGCCGTAGCCGGCCGCTGGACCGCCGTAGCTGGCGGCTGGACCGCCGTAGCTGGCGCCCGCGCCGCCGAAGGCCGGTGCCGGGGCGCCGGACGGCGCCGCAGGCCCGGTGTAGGGAGCGCCGGCGAACGGCGCGGCAGGCACCGGGCGGGGCACCACCGGGCGCCGGTGCTGGAGCATCGACGTCACCAGGACGATGACCAGGATCGTCGAGCCGAGCCAGAACAGCGCCTGGATCCAGCCGGGCACCATCATGGGCCAGCCCCACCATGCCCCGCGGCCGATGCCGACGACGAACATCGCCAGCACGCCGAGCAGCGCGATGTCGGGATGCCCCAGGCTCAGCCCCTCGAGGTGGATGCGGCCGTCCCGCTCCTCGGGCAGCAGGGCCCAGGCCAGCGCGTAGACCACCAGGCCGAACCCGCCCAGCAGCAGCGAGACGAGGAACAGGCCGCGCACCACCAGCGGGTCGAGGCCGAACCGTGTGGCCAGGCCTCCCGCGACACCGCCGATCCACCGCTCGTCGGAGCGGTACAGGCCGATGCCGCGCACCTGGGCGAAGAAGCCGGCGACCGGCGATGCAGCGGTGCCGGGCGGTGGGGTGGTGCCGGTGGGCGGGACGGGCCCGTCGTCGGCGGGTGTGTGCGTGGTCATGGCTCGATCCTGGTCGGCGCACCGGCGCCGAACCATCCGGTGTGCCCCTGAAACGACCCTGAGCAGGCGACCGGCGGGCGCCCGCGACCCCTGATCTCCACCCTGGTTCGGCCCTCGGACGCATGTGTGGGCCCGCGCGAGGTGTCACGATCGACCAGTGACGACGGCAGACACCCCCGCGCGGCCCGCTGCGCCTGCGCGCCTGCCGCTGCGCCGCCCGGAGCACGGCCGCTGGTTCGGCGGCGTGGCGCTCGGGCTCGCCGCGCACCTCGACTGGCCGGTCCAGCTGGTCCGTGTGGTGTTCGTCGCGACCAGCCTCCTGTTCGGCGTCGGCGTGGTCTTCTACGCGTTCTTGTGGGTGACGGTGCCTGTCGGCGACCCGGTCGAGGCGGCCGACATCGTGCGCCCGGCAGTGCTCGGCAGGCTCGCCCGCCGGCAGCGCGAAGCCGGTCACCCGCTGCGCCGTCCCGGCCCCGAGGTGATCGCCGGTGTGCTGCTCCTGGCGGGTGCCGCGGTGCTGCTGCTCACGCGCGGCCATGCAGCGGTGGACCTCGGCTGGGTGCTGCCCGTCGCGGTCCTCGTCGCAGGCGTGGTGCTGGCGTGGAGCCAGCTCGGCGTCGTCGCCCGCGGCCGCTCGCGCGACTCGGCCGGTGGGCGTGCCCAGGGCTTCCTCCGGATCGCGGGCGGCCTGCTGCTCGCCGGTGTGGGTGTGCTGCTGCTGGTCACGCAGGTGGGCGGCGAGGGCATCGAGCCTGGTCTGCTCGGCCAGGCGGTGATCGCCGCAGTGGCCGTCATCGCCGGTGTGGCGCTGGTGCTGGCGCCGTGGTGGCTGCGGCTGGTGCGCGAGCTGGGCGACGAGCGCGCGGCCCGTGCCCGCGAGGCCGAGCGCGCCGACATCGCAGCCCACCTGCACGACTCGGTGCTGCAGACGCTGGCGATCATCCGTGCGCGGGCCGACGAGCCCGGCGAGGTGGCCCGGATGGCGCGCGCCCAGGAGCGCGAGCTGCGCGAGTGGCTCTACCAGGACCGACCCGCCCCCGGGACGTCGGTCGCCGCCGCGTTGCGCGCGGTGGTCGCCGAGGTGGAGGACACACGCAGCGCGCCCGACGGCGAGCCGGTGGCCGTGGACCTCGTCGTGGTCGGCGACCGCGCTCCGGACGACGGCACAGAGGCGCTGCTGCAGGCCACCCGGGAGGCGCTGGTCAACGCCGTGACGCACGGGCGACCGCCGGTGTCGGCCTACCTCGAGGTGGGTGACGCGCAGGTCGAGGTGTTCGTCCGCGACCACGGCGACGGCTTCGACCTCGACGACATCCCCGCCGACCGGTTCGGGGTCCGTGAGTCGATCATGGGCCGCGTCCGCCGCCGGGGCGGGACGGCCACCGTCACGTGCAAGGAGAGCGGCACCGAGGTGCACCTCGTGGTGCCGGTGGGGCCGTGCCCGGCCGGTGGCGACGTCCCCGCCGAGGACGCGCCGGCCACGCCGGCCATGCCGGCCGGCCCGCCCGGGCCGCCGGACGCCGCCGCCGCGCCATCGTCGGACGGTTCTGAACCAGCGCCGGCCGTCGAGGCCGCCAGACCTGCGAGGACTGCGAAGCCGGCCAAGGTCAGCAAGGCCGCGAAGAAGCAGGCCAAGGAACAGAAGGAGACAGCGCCGTGAGCACCGGCCAGGTTCCCACGATCCCCGTCGACGTCGTGCTCGTCGACGACCACCACATGTTCCGCGCCGGCGTGCGCGCCTCCCTCGACGCGCGCGTGCACATCGTGGGCGAGGCGGACGACGTGGACGGCGCGGTGGCGGTGATCCACGAGCAGCGCCCGCCGGTGGTGCTCCTCGACGTTCACCTGCCCGGCGGCGACGGCGGGGGCGGCACCGAGGTGCTGCGCCGGTGCGCCGACCTGCTGGCGGACACCAAGTTCCTCGCGCTGTCCGTGTCCGACGCGGCCGAGGACGTGGTCGGCGTCATCCGGGTGGGCGCGCGGGGCTACGTCACCAAGGCGATCGACGGGCCCGCGCTGTCCGACGCGGTGGTGCGTGTCGCGTCGGGCGACGCGGTCTTCTCCCCGCGGCTGGCCGGCTTCGTCCTCGACGCGTTCGGGACCGCGGCGGGCGACGTCGCCACCGGGGACGACGAGCTCGACCGCCTGTCGGCGCGCGAGCGTGAGGTGATGCGGCTGATCGCCCGGGGCTACAGCTACCGCGAGGTCGCCACCGAGCTGTTCATCTCGATCAAGACGGTGGAGACCCACGTCTCGGCGGTGCTGCGCAAGCTTCAGCTGTCGAGCCGGCACGAGCTGACGCGGTGGGCGGCGGCCCGGCGGCTGCTGTAGGCGGCCGGCGGCCCGGGCGACCGGGCGCCCGGGCGACCGCGTTCAGAACTGGCCCCTGATCTGCACAGATCCTCCACCGCGACGGCTCACGCGGCACTTGCCGTCCTCGTAGGTTCCGAGCGTGGCGGGTCGACACGACGAGGCGCCGAGGCACGCGCGGCGGCTGCGAGGTCACGGCGTCGCGCGCGCGGTCGGCCTGGCGGTCACCGCGGTCCTGCTCTTCGGAACCACCGCCGTCGCGGCGCTCGGCCAGCGGCTGCAGGCGAACCTCACCACCGTCGACGTCAGCGCCCTGGTGGGTCCGGCGCCGGCCGCGTCGTCCTCAGCCGTGCCCGGGACGCCCGACCAGCCCGGCGACCCCGGCGCCGGCCGGGCGATGAACATCCTGGTGATTGGCTCCGACCAGCGGGACGGGGAGAACGCGGCGATCGGCGGCGCCGACAGCACGATGGCGTCCGACACGACGATCGTGGTGCACCTGGCGGCCGACCGGAGCCGGGTCGAGCTGGTCTCGATCCCGCGCGACTCGCTCGTCGACATCCCGTCCTGCACGGCGAGAAACGGCAGGACGACGAAGCCGACACCCCACGCGATGATCAACAAGGCGTTCGACCTGGGCTGGGAGGCCGGCGGCGACACGGCGTCGGCGATCGCCTGCACCTGGCGCACGGTGCAGAGCGCCACGGGTCTGACGATCGACCACGCCGTCGCGGTGGACTTCGTCGGGTTCCAGGCGATGGTCGGCGCCGTCGGCGGCGTGCGCATCTGCATCCCTCGGGAGCTCGACGACCCGAAGTACACCGGGCTGCACCTGGAGCCCGGCTGGACGGTGCTCGACGGAAGCACCGCGCTGCAGTTCGCCCGCGCACGGCACGGGAACATCGGCAACGGCGACGGCACGGACCTCGCCCGCCTCGGCAACCAGCAGCGGCTCGTCGCGGCGATCGTCGACCAGGTGCTGTCGGCGAACGTGCTGGCGAACCCGGCGAAGCTCGCCGCGTTCCTCTCGGCCGCGACGGCCTCGCTCACGGTGGACGCGGGCCTGAGCCTCTCGGGCCTGACCGGGCTGGTCTGGGGTCTGCGCTCCGTCGGTCCGGGGGACATCACGCTGATGACGATCCCGACGGCACCCGCGCCGGAGAACGCCAACCGCCTCGTATGGAGTCCCGAGGCGGCAGCCGTCTGGGCGAACCTGAGCGCCGACCGGCCCGTCGTGCAGTCCGACGGCACGCTCAGTCCGGCACCCGGCGCGACGTCGTCGAGCCCGCCGCGGTCACCGTCGGCCCCCGCGCCCTCCTCGCCGTCGGCCGCCGCCGGTTCGTCGCTCTCGTCGCCCACCACTCCCGTGCCGGCACGGACCAGGCAGGCCGGGGCCGAGCCGTTCACGCCGGCCGATGTCACGGCCGTGTGCGGCTGAGCTGGCGCGCCCGGCACCTAGGTCCCTCCCGCACGGCAGTGGCCAGGCGTCACGATGCAAGGAGGCGGACAGCGGCGTCCGCCCGCGCTCCGATGCCGGCCGCGACCGGCACCGGGCGCCCCGCCCGACGAGGAGCCGAGATGCCGTACGACCACCTGCTCGCCCCGATCACACTCCGCGGGCTCGAGCTGAAGAACCGGGTGATCTTCCCGGCGATGGCCACGGGGTTCGTCGCCGACGGGGGCTACGTCACCGACCAGCTGATCGCGTACCACGTGGCGCGCGTGCGGGGCGGCTGCGGCCTCAACATCACCGAGGCCACCTCGATCCACGTCCCGTCGGCGCCGCGAAACTTCCTCAGCATCGCGGCCGACGACTTCCTGCCCGGCCTGCGCCGGTTCACCGACGCGATCCACGCCGCCGGCGGGCGCGCCGCCGTCCAGCTGTGGCAGGGCGGGCTGGCCGCCTGGGGGGCCGATCCCGAGCACCTCGAGCTGATCTCGCCCAGCGGCGTGCCGGTCCCCGGCGGTGCGGTCCCTGGCTCGTCGGCCGCGACCATCGCCGAGGTGGTCGACGCCTGGGGCGAGGCCGCGGACCGCGCGGTGCGCGCCGGGTTCGACACGGTCGAGTTCCACTGCGCCCACAACTACTCGCCGCACGCCTTCCTGTCCCCGGCACTCAACCAGCGAAACGACGAGTTCGGGGGCTCGTTCGAGAACCGGGCCCGCTACCCGCTCGCGGCGATCCGGGCGATCCGGGACGCGATCCCCGACGACATGCCGCTGCTGATGCGGATCGACGCCCAGGACGACGACCTGCCGGGTGGGCTGACGGTCGACGACGTGATCGCCTTCAGCCGGCTCGCCGGCGAGGCCGGGGTCGACGCGCTCGACGTCTCCCGCGGCAACATCGTCAGCGCCGCGATCAAGTACGAGGTGCCCCCGATCGACCTGCCGCGCGGCTTCAACGTCGAGAACGCGGGCCGGATCCGGCAGGGCACGGGCCTGGTGACCATCGCCGTGGGCCGGATCAACGCCCCCGACCAGGCCGAGCAGATCATCGCGTCCGGCAAGGCGGACATGGTGGTCGTCGGGCGCGGCCAGATCGCCTACCCGGAGTTCGTGGCCAAGGCGGCCGCGGACCGTGCCGACGACATCGTGCGCTGCGTCGCGTGCGACCAGGGGTGCTTCGATCGTTACGTCGACCCGGCCTTCGCGCACATCACGTGCCTGCGCAACCCGATGGTGGGCCGGGAGGCCGAGGGCGCGCCGGCACCGGCCGCGCAGCCGCTGCGGGTGCTCGTGGCCGGTGGCGGCGTGGCGGGCATGGAGGCGGCGTTCGTGCTGGCGCGGCGCGGCCACAAGCCGATGCTCGTCGAGGCGACGTACCACCTCGGGGGTCAGTTCGAGGTGGCCGGGCACGCGCCCCGCAAGGACGAGATGTCGCAGGCGGCGCGCTCGCGGGCGCAGCAGGTCGAGGCGGCCGGCGTCGACGTCCGGTTCGGCACGCGGGTGACGCCGGCGCTGGTGGACCTCATCGCGCCGGACGTGGTCATCGACGCGACCGGCGCCACCCCGATCCACCCGTCGATCCCGGGGGCGGACCGGGAGAACGTCACCGACGCGGTGGCCGTGCTCACCGGCCGGGCGCACGTCCATGGTGCCGCGGTGGTCGTCGGCGGCGGGCTGGTGGGGCTCGAGGCCGCGGAGTACCTGGCGGAGCGCGGCGTGCCGGTGACGGTGGTCGAGATGCTCGACGAGGTGGGCACCGACCTGGGCCAGCTCCGCAAGATCTGCGTGCTGGAGGCGCTGGCCGACGAGGGCGTGGAGCAGCTGACCGGCACCACGGTGACCGCGATCCAGACCGGCGCGGTGGTCGTCGAGCAGGGCGGCCTCACGCGCGAGGTGCCCTGCGACACGGTGGTGATGGCGGTCGGCTCGCGACCTGACGACCACACCGCGCTCGCCAAGCACTGCGCGGAGCGCGGCATCGCCTACCACGTCGTCGGCGACGCGGTGCGGGCTCGTCGGGCGCTCGACGCGATCGCCGAGGCGAACGCGCTGGCCCGGGCGCTGTAGGGCGAGCCGGCGGCACCCTCGGCGCGGGACGGTTGTGGCCGCGGCCGCCGCCCGTAGGCTGCGGGCATGACGGTGTTCCTGCACGTCCTGCTGTTCCTGCACATGATCGGCTGGGCGATCGTCCTGGGCGCCGCGATCGTCGGGCTGCGCAGCGGCTCGCTCTACGCCGGCGCCTTCCACGGCGCGCTCACCGCGTTGGTCACCGGCATCCTCATGGTGCTGGTGCAGTACGTGTGGCTCGACGACGGCCACAAGCCCGCGCCGGCCTGGATCGCCACGAAGATCGTGCTCTCCCTGGCGATCACGGGTCTGGTGTGGTTCGCGCACGCCAAGCCGGACAAGGTCGGCAGGACGCTGGTCGGCACGGTCGGGGTGCTGGCCGTCGTCACGGTCGGGGTCGCCACCATCTGGCACTGACGGGCCCCGGCCCGCCCGATCCTGGCCGGTTCGCTCGCCGCGGTCGTCGGGTCCTTCGTCGTGCCCGTGCTTGCCCGTGCTCGACCTCCTCACCCGCTGACGGTGCGACGCACGGCCACCGGGAGCCGGCGGAACGGGAGGGTCCGTCGGGCCGGGTCGCGGTGCGGTGGTGTCCCCGGGCTCGCCTACCCTGAGGGGGCCATGACGTCGCTGTTCGAGCACCTGCCCGCCACCCACGCGCCGCACTCCGGGGACCCCTCCGGCCTGCCGCTCGTCGTCCCGCCACGTGACGAGGACGACGCCCCCGCGCCGGAGCGCGCCGACCCGGAGGAGCTGCTCGACGGGCTCAACCCGCAGCAGCGCGACGCCGTGCGGCACCACGGCGGACCGCTGCTCATCGTCGCCGGCGCGGGGTCGGGCAAGACGAAGGTGCTCACCCAGCGCATCGCCTACCTGCTGGCGACGAGGCGCGCGCGGCCCGGCGAGATCCTCGCCATCACGTTCACCAACAAGGCCGCTGCCGAGATGCGGGAGCGGGTCGAGGCGCTCGTCGGTCCCGCCGCGAAGCGGATGTGGGTGTCGACGTTCCACTCGGCGTGCGTACGGATCCTGCGGCGCGAGGCGACCACGCTCGGCCTGCGCTCGTCGTTCTCGATCTACGACGCGGCGGACAGCCAGCGGCTGCTCACCCTCGTCGCGCGCGAGCTGGACCTCGACCCCAAGAAGTACCCGGTCAAGGCGATGGCCGCGAAGATCTCCAACCTCAAGGACGAGCTGGTGGACGCCGGGCAGTTCGCTGCCACCTCCGGGTCCGGGAGCAACGACTTCGACGCGGTGCTGGCGGACGTGTACACCAGGTACACCGCGCGGCTGCGCCAGGCCAACGCGCTGGACTTCGACGACCTCATCGTCGAGACGGTGCACCTGCTGCGGGCGTTCCCAGCGGTCGCCGAGCACTACCACCGGCGGTTCCGGCACGTGCTGGTCGACGAGTACCAGGACACCAACCACGCGCAGTACGCGCTGGTGCGCTCGCTCGTCGGCGACGGCGAGGACGGGGTGGAGCGCGGGGAGCTGACGGTCGTCGGCGACGCCGACCAGTCGATCTACGCGTTCCGCGGCGCCTCGATCCGCAACATCCTCGAGTTCGAGGCCGACTACCCGGACGCCTCGACCATCCTGCTGGAGCAGAACTACCGCTCCACCCAGAACATCCTCTCGGCGGCGAACGCGGTGATCGCGAGGAACGCCGGACGCAAGCCGAAGCGGCTGTGGACGGACCAGGGCGCCGGTCCGCAGATCGTCGCGTACGTCGCGGACGACGAGCGCGAGGAGGCGAGGTTCGTCGCCGAGGAGATCGACCGCCTCGGGGACACGGCTGGCGTGCGGCCCGGTGACGTGGCGATCTTCTACCGCGCCAACGCGCAGTCGCGCGCGATCGAGGAGGTGCTGGTCCGCGTCGGGCTGCCGTACAAGGTCGTCGGCGGAACGCGGTTCTACGAGCGGCGCGAGGTCAAGGACGCGATCGCGTACCTGCGTGCGATCGCCAACCCGGACGACGACGTCAACCTGCGGCGGGTGCTCAACGTCCCCAAGCGCGGGCTGGGGGAGCGCTCGGAGGCGATGGTGGCCGCCTTCGCCGAGCGGGAGCGCATCAGCTTCGGGGCCGCGCTGGAGCGGCTCGACGAGGTGCCGGGACTGGGCACGCGCGCCGTCAACGGGCTCGACGCGTTCCGCGAGCTGCTGGCCGGGCTGCGCGTGCTCGCGGCGGCCGAGGGGCCGGCGGCGGTGCTCGGCGCGGTGCTCGACCGCTCGGGGTACCTCGCCGAGCTCCGCGAGTCCGACGACCCGCAGGACGCCTCACGCGTGGACAACCTCGCCGAGCTGCACGCGGTCGCCACCGAGTTCGAGCAGAGCGACCCGGAGGGCGACCTGGTGGACTTCCTCGAGCGCGTGTCGCTGGTGGCCGACTCGGACCAGATCCCCTCGCCCGACGGCCCGGCGGACGGCCCGGCGCAGCCCGATCCGGGAGTCGTCACGCTGATGACCCTGCACACCGCGAAGGGGCTGGAGTTCCCGGTGGTGTTCCTCACCGGTCTCGAGGACGGCACGTTCCCGCACATCCGGTCGCTCTCGGACGAGCAGCAGCTCGAGGAGGAGCGCCGGCTCGCCTACGTCGGCGTCACCCGGGCCCGCGAGCGGCTGTACATCTCGCGGGCCGCCGTCCGTACCGCGTGGGGCGTGCCGAACGAGTTTCCGCCGAGCCGGTTCCTGGCGGACCTGCCCGACGAGCTGATCGACTGGCGACGACGGGAGTCGTCGACGTCGGCGATCCGGGGCGGCTGGGGATCGGGCTTCGGGTCGTCACGCGGTGCCGGCGACGGGTGGAGCAGGCGGAAGGCGGACGACGAGCGTCCGGTGCTCCCGAAGACGGGCGCGACGTTCGGCTCGGCGACCCCGCGGGCGGACGTGCCGAGCCTGGCGGTGGGCGACAAGGTGACCCATGACGCGTACGGGCTCGGCACGGTCGTCGCCCTCGAGGGCGCCGGCCAGAACGCGGTGGCGAAGGTCGACTTCGGCTCGTCGGGCACCAAGCGGCTGCTGCTGCGGTTCAGCCCGGTGACGAAGCTGTAGCGCTACTCGGCCGTGCCCTCGGCCCAGACGGCCACGACGGCCTCCTCGACGGCCTTCCGGTCGGAGCCGAACCAGGTGAGCGCCCGCTGCGCCGTGGCTCCGTCGAGTCGGGCCGCTGCGAGCAGCAGGTGACCGGTGTCGATGCCCTTGCTGTGGAACCGGACCGCCTCGCGCAGCGCGAGCTCGAGCATCTTCTTCGCCGCGGGGTCGAACGGCACGTGCCCACCGCGTCGCCCGTCGGTGCGGGGCCGGCGGCCCGGGCCGTCCGTCGGTACGTCGAGCGCACCCACGCCGAACGTCGCCTCGACCTGGGCACGCACGGTCTGCAGGTCGACGCCGATGCCGGCCAGGGCGTCCGCGTCGAGGGCGTCGGCGTCCAGCGAACGGACGCACTCCGCGAGCGAAGCGGGCTCGATGCCGAGACGGGCCAGGGCCCGGCCGGCGGCGGACCCTGTCTCGTGGGTGGCGCCCAGCAACAGGTAGCCCGACTCGATCTGCTGGACGCCGTCGCGCCGGGCGAGCTCCTGCGCCCAGACGACGGCCTCGCGGGCGCCGCGGGTGAACCGTTCGAACATCAGGGGAACCTCTTCCCGTACTTCTTGTGGACCGCCTGCCGCGTCACGCCGAGCACCTCGGCGATCTGCTGCCACGGCCAGCCGAGCCGGCGGGCGCGCTCGACGTGCAGCGCCTCCAGCCGGTCGGCCAGCACGCGCAGCGAGCGCACCGCGCGCAACCCCTCGGCGGGGTCGTCGCCTGCGGCGGCGGTCATCAGGTCGCTGGACACGTCTGTCAATGTAGGTTGACAGGCGTGATGGTGTCAACCCAGGTTGACGCCATCCCACCCCCGCGTCCCACGCAGTCGAGCCGGGCCGGTCGAGCCGGGCAGGTCGAGCGCTCCACGACCCGCGTGCCGCTATCCCCGCCTGCCCGGCTCGGCACTTCGGTGCGGCGTCGGCACATCGGTGGACCGATTCGGCACGGAAGTGCCGAATCGGCGCGGTCGGTGCTGAGCCGCCCGCCGCCCGCCGCTCGCCGCTCCCCGTCAGGCGGGAGCGTTCGTCGTCGTGATCCCGACGAGCGTGCCGGCCGGGTCGCGGAAGTCGGCCCACCACCCGCGCTCGGGTGCGATCGGGGTGCGCTCGTGCTCCACGGTGCCGCCGTTGCCCACCACCCGCGACAGCGTGGCCTCCACGTCGGCCACCGTGACGTACACCCGGATGCCATCCGGGATCGGCTCGGCCCAGCGGTAGAAGCCGCCGACCTGCCGCCCGTGCGACGTCGCGACGGCGTAGCCGTCGCCGAACGGGGCGATCTCCCAGCCGAACACGGCGGAGTAGAAGGTGGTGGTGGCGTCGAGGTCGGCGGTGCCGATCTCCACCCAGCCGTACAGGTCGAGGGTGTCGGGCTGGTCGGGTAGCTCGGACATGGGACTCCTCCGGTCGGGTTCGAGTGGCACCTCGGGCGCGGCGGCGGTCAGGTCGCGGACCACCCGTGTGGCCTCCCGGCGCCGGCGCCTCCACTGTCGTCCGAGGGGGCGCCCGCCGCATCCCGGTTCGGTGTCTCGACGTCGAGAAACCGCGGCTACGATCGAGCCGCGCGGCGCCGCACTCGGACGCCGCCCGGGGCCGACGAGAGGACCGCGAGGGTGGACCTGTTCGAGTACCAGGCACGTGACCTGTTCGCCGCGCACGAGGTGCCCGTCCTGGACGGCATCGTCGCAGCCACCCCCGCGCAGGCGCGTGCCGCGGCCGAGCAGCTGCTCGCCTCCGGCGGCCTCGTGGTGGTCAAGGCCCAGGTGAAGACCGGTGGTCGCGGCAAGGCGGGCGGCGTCAAGCTCGCGCGCACGGCCGACGAGGCCGAGCAGGTGGCCGGCCAGATCCTCGGGATGGACATCAAGGGCCACACGGTGTACCGCGTGCTGGTCGCCAGCGGGGCGGACATCGCCGAGGAGTACTACGTCTCCCTGCTGCTCGACCGTGCCGAGCGGCGTTACCTGGCGATGGCCAGCGTCGAGGGCGGCATGGAGATCGAACAGCTCGCCGTCGAGCGGCCCGAGGCCTTGGCGCGCGTGCCGGTCGACCCGCTGGTGGGCATCGACGCCGC
>DASWOL010000036.1:0-4229 GCA_036398695.1 Cellulomonas sp.
CCCCCCTGCTCGACTCGCCGCGCCTCGACGCGGTCGAGGTGAGCGACGACCAGGCGCGCGAGACCCTGTCGCGCACCGTGATGATCAAGCTCAACGGCGGCCTCGGCACGTCGATGGGCATGCACCGCGCCAAGTCGCTGCTGCCGGTGCGGGACGGGCGCACGTTCCTGGACCTCATCGTCGGGCAGGTGCAGGCGGCCCGGGCGGCCTGGGGCGCGCGCCTACCGCTCGTCTTCATGGACTCCTTCCGCACGCGCGAGGACACGCTCGCCGCCCTCTCGTCGTACCCGGACCTCGCGGTGGACGGCCTGCCGCTGGACTTCCTGCAGAGCCAGGAGCCCAAGCTGCGGGCCGACGACCTGACGCCGGTGACGTGGCCCGCCGACCCCACCCTCGAGTGGTGCCCGCCGGGGCACGGCGACATCTACCCCTCGCTGCTGTCCTCCGGCGTGCTGGACGCCCTGCTCGCGGCCGGCTTCCGGTACGCGAACACGTCCAACGCGGACAACCTCGGCGCGGCGCCGGACGCGAGGATCGCGGGCTGGTTCGCCGCCTCGGGTGCGCCCTACGCCGCCGAGCTGTGCCGGCGCACCGCCGCCGACCGCAAGGGCGGGCACCTGGCGACCCGCAAGGCCGACGGCCGGCTGATCCTGCGAGACACCGCGCAGACGGCGGCCGACGAGATGGACTACTTCACCGACACCGAGCACCACCCGTTCTTCCACACGAACAACCTGTGGTTCGACCTGCAGGTGCTGCGCGACACGCTCGCCGAGCGGGGCGGCGTGCTGGGCCTGCCGCTGATCCGCAACGAGAAGCACGTCGACCCCGCGGACAGGACGAGCCCGGACGTGGTCCAGCTCGAGTGCGCGATGGGCGCGGCCATCGAGGTGTTCGAGGGCGCCACGGCGATCGTCGTGCCGCGAGCGCGGTTCCTCCCGGTCAAGACGACGAACGACCTGCTGCTGCTGCGCTCCGACGCGTACGACCTCGGCGCGGACGACGTGCCGCGCCTCGCCATCGACGACGCCCCGCTGGTGGAGCTGGACCCGGCGTACTACGCGACGATCAGCGCCTTCGACGCGCGCTTCCCCGCCGGGGCGCCGTCGCTGCGCGACGCGACGCATCTCAAGGTGACCGGCGACGTCACCTTCGGCGCGGACGTGTCCGTGCACGGGGAGTGCGTCCTCGAGCACCCGGAGGGCCCGCAGACCATCGAGGACGGCGCGTGGCTCGGCAGCGTGCGGCGACCCGGGCGGCCCGCCGGAGTGTGACACTGGAGGCATGAGCAGCGCCGCCCGCGAGCACCCCCACGTCCCGGTGGACGAGGACGAGGTCGAGGAGCTCAAGGACCGGTGGCGCGCCCGGATCCGGCAGGCCCGGCAGCAGCGGTCCGCCCGCTCCCGCGAGGCCGACGCCCGGGCGCTCGCCGAGGTGGTGGTGCAGATCCCCCAGGTCGCCGCCGCTCGCTGCGTCACCGCCTACGCGGCGCGGCCGGGCGAGCCGGCCACAGATCCGCTGCTCGAGGCGCTCGCCCTGCGTGGCATCCGCGTGCTGCTCCCCGTGCTCGGCTCCGGTTTGGCGCGGGACTGGGCGGAGTACACCGGGCCCGACGACCTGCGCGAGCGGGCTCCGGGCCGGCCGCCCGAGCCGGGCGGCCCGCCGCTGGGGGCCACCGCGATCGCGGAGGCCGGGGTGCTGCTCATCCCGGCGCTCGCGGTCGACACCGCAGGCACCCGGCTGGGCCAGGGCGGCGGCTGGTACGACCGCGCGCTGCGTGATGCCCTTCCCGGCACGCCGGTGATCGCCCTGACCTACGCCGAGGAGGTGCACGACGCGGCGGGTGAGCCGCTGCCGCGCGCAGCCCACGACCGGCCCGTGGACGCCGTCGCGACCCCCGCCGGCGTCACCTGGTTCCGGACGCCCGCCGGGGCTTGAGCCGGCGGCGCCGCCGGCACACGACGAGCCGCCCGGCGGACGGTGGCGGGTCCGGGTTGCTCACGACGACGGCCGCAGGATGAGCCGGTCCCGCGTGTCGGCGGCGGTCGCCGCCGCGGTGAACGGCCACGCGAACGTCCGACCGGCCGCCCAGGCGGCGAACTGATCGGCGTAGTGCTCGCTGGCCGGGTGGCCGGACGTGCCGGTGAGGTTGACCCACGTCGAGGAGTCGAGGTCGCCGAGGTCCACCACCATCCGCATCGACGGGCCGGCGGTCACCTCGAAAGAGCCGGTCGAGGCGTCCCAGGCCGTCGCGTCGACCACCGACGTGCCGCCTCCGACGCCCCGCGGGGCCGGGTTGACCCGGCTGCGCACCAGACCCGGGACGCCGTCCCCACCGAGCACCGGGTGCTCCGGGGCGACCACGTGCAGGTCGCCCCACCGCCAGTCGGTGGTGCGGGCGCCCAGCTCCGCCGTCAGCTGGCGCCGCGCGGACACCAGGGCGCGCGCCAGCACGTCGTCGCGCCCTTCCACGATGCCGGGCGTCGTGCGGTCGTCCCACCAGGGCGAGTCGGGCTTGTCGATGATCGAGCGCATCACCTCGAGCCAGCGGGAGCTGCCGTCCGGGCCGTGGCCGGCCGGCAGGTCGTCGGCGAACGTCATCGCCAGCAGGTCGCGCCACACCGCGGCGAAGTAGGCGGCTCCGGCCGAGTCCGGGCTGTCGTTGCGGTCCCAGTCCCGCAGCAGCCGCTGGCCGTCGGAGTCGAAGCCCGGGTCGAGGTGCACCGCGAGCAGGGCGGGGACCAGCACGTCCGCGTACGGCGAGTGCTGGTCCAGCTGGATGCGGGCCGTCGACGCGACGGTGACCTTCTCCCCCGACGAGATCTGCTGCTCCAGCAGGTCGCGGATGCGCTGCGCGCGGAAGCCGTAGTCCCAGTCGGCGGTGAGGAACGGCCCGGTGCCGGCCGGTGCGACCTCCTGGTTGGCGGCGACGAGGAAACCCTCGGGTGGGTCGAGGACGTGCGGCAGCTCGTCGGACGGCACCCAGCCCTGCCAGTCGTACCGGCTGTCCCAGCCGGGCCGCGGCCAGGTGCCGTCCGAGGGGACCTCCCCCGGCACCGTCGCGCGGACGGGCACCAGACCGGGCGCCTGGTAGCCGATGTGCCCGTCGGTGGTGGCGAACACGATGTTCTGCGCCGGCACCTCGAACACGGCGGCCGCAGCGGCCACGTCGCCCGCGTCCTTCGCGGCGTCGAGCATCAGCACGGCGTCGGCGCTGCGTCCCGGCATCAGCGCCATCCACTCGAGGGCGACGGCGTAGTCGCCGCCCTCGGCGTTGGTGCCGGTGGGCGACCGGCCGGCGACAGCGAGGTCGTCGAGCACGTCCGAGAGGATCGGCCCGTGCGTCGTCGCACGCACCGTGATCGTCACGTCCGCGGCCCCGGCCACGTGGATCGTCTCCTGGCGGGTGGTCAGCGGCACCCGGCGGTCGTCCACCTGCTGCTCGCCGTCGGCGATCTTCTCCAGGAAGAAGTCGCTGACGTCCGGGCCGAGGTTCGTCAGCCCCCAGGCGAGGTGGTCGTCGTGCCCGATGATCACGCCCGGGAACCCGGCGAAGGAGAACCCGGCCACGTCGTACGTGCAGTCCGCGGTCACCCGGGCGCAGCGCAGTCCCACCTGCGACCACACGCTCGGCGCCGTGAGCGTCAGGTGCGGGTCGTTGGCGAGCAGCGGCGCGCCGTCGGCCGTGTACCGGCCCGACACCACCCAGGAGTTGGAGCCGGTCCCGCCGTCCCCGCTGCCCACCAGGTGCGGCACCGCCGCAAGCGCGCGGTCCGTCGCGGCCATGGCCGCCTGGAGGTCGGGGTCGGCCAGCGGCACGTTCACCGCGGCCTTCGACATCGAGGCCGGCGCGGCAGGCGCGAGATCCGTCGCCGAGAGGATGGGCCGGTTCACGTCCTCGGGGTACGGCGGGAACAGCTGGTCGACGCGGGCGACGTCGCCCACCGCCTGGTACGTCAGGGCGCGGGCGAGCTCGTCGTCGTAGTTGGAGCGCAGGACCCATGCCATCGCCTTGAGGCAGGCCACGGAGTCCACCGGGTCCCACGGCTCGGGATCGGTCACCGGCACCCGCAGGCCCAGCACCGTGTACTCCATGGCGATCTGACCCGGGTCGCGGCCGGCCAGGTACGCGTTGACGCCGTCGGCATAGGCCTGCAGCGCCGCCTTGGTGGTCGGCGCGAGCATCGTGTCCCACTCCTGCTGGGCCACCCGCCGCCAGCCCATGGTGC
>DASWOL010000037.1:0-20977 GCA_036398695.1 Cellulomonas sp.
CGGTGGCCCGCTGAACGACGCGGCGGCCGTCACCGGAGGCCTGACGACGTTCGACCTCGACGAGGACGAGGGCCACAAGTGAGGCGGCCGCTAGTGCGCGAGCTGCAGGGCGACGCCCGCGACGAGCAGCGCCGCGAGCACGACGGCGCTGCGCACGTCCCAGGTGCGGGGGACGGGGGTCTCGTCGGCCTCGCCCTGCGAGAGCCGGCCGGACTGCACCAGCTCGTCCCAGCGCCGGCGGACGACCGTGGCGACCTGGCCGGACGGCCCCGACGGCAGCTCGCCGAGGCCCAGTCCCCGGCTGGGCAACGCGCCGGCGGTCCGCAGGTCGACGACCGTCGCCATGGCGACGGCGTAACGACCGGGGCCCGGTGCGGCGAACGCCTGCACCGCGCGGTGCGGGGTGACGAAGGTGCAGGCGAACCGCGTACGCACCTGGATCAGCGCGGCCCACGGCACGTCGTAGGCGGCGAACGGGTTGACCACGTGCACGCCGTCGTCGGCCACCCGCACGTGCGGCTTGTAGAACACCAGCCAGCCTGCGAAGGCGCCGGCCAGCGCGAAGGGCAGCGCCCGGGCCAGGTCCGCGGCGCCGCCGGTCGCCCACTGGGCGAAGGCCAGCCCCGCAGCGACCACGACGATCGCCGCGGTGGTCGGGACGGAGCTGCGCGGGCGGTACGTCCAGTCCCTGTCGCTCGTCGGCACGACGTCATGATCCCAGGAGTTGCTCGATGACCACGACGCCCGTCGGCGCACCGGTTCTCCAGGTCCGCGACCTGTCGGTGGACTTCGCCGTCAACAAGCGATGGATCCCGGCGGCCGTCGGGCTGAACTTCGACGTCGCCGCGGGCGAGGTGCTCGCGATCGTCGGCGAGTCCGGCTCCGGCAAGTCCGTCACGTCGATGGCGATCCTCGACCTGCTGCCGAAGAACGCCCGCATCAGGGGCTCGGTGAAGCTCAAGGGCGAGGAGCTGCGCGGCGCCTCGTCGTCCCGACTGCGCCACATCCGCGGCAACGAGATCGCGATGATCTTCCAGGAGCCCATGACGGCTCTGAACCCCGTCTACCAGATCGGGTTCCAGATCATCGAGACGCTGCGGCTGCACTCGACGCTGTCCCCGGACCAGGCGAAGGAGCGCGCGCTCGAGCTGCTCGAGATGGTCGAGCTGCCCGACCCGGCCAAGGCGTTCCGCTCGTACCCGCACCAGCTGTCCGGCGGCCAGCGGCAGCGCGCCATGATCGCTCAGTCGCTCGCCTGCGACCCCCTGCTGCTCATCGCCGACGAGCCGACGACCGCCCTCGACGTCACGGTGCAGGCCGAGATCCTCGACCTGATGCGCAACCTCCGCGACCACCTGAACTCCGCCGTCATCCTCATCACGCACGACATGGGGGTCGTCGCCGACCTTGCGGACCGGATCGCCGTCATGCGCCGCGGCGTCGTGGTCGAGACCGGGACGTCGGAGGAGATCTTCGGCAACCCGCGTCACCCCTACACGCAGGAGCTGCTGGCGGCGGTGCCCCACCTGGGTGGTCCGGAGATCGACATCACCGCGGCGCTGGTCCAGGCGACCGGTGCGGAGAAGCTCATCACCGACGTGACCGCCGACGAGCTCGAGCGCCGCGAGCAGGAGAACGCACGGCTCCTCGAGGCCACCCGCCGCAAGGAGCGCGAGGGCGAGGTGGCGTCCAGCGACCTGGCGCCGATCCTCGCGCTGGTCGACGTCGCGATCGAGTACCCCAAGCAGGGCCGGATGCCCGCCTTCCGCGCGGTCGAGGGTGCGAACCTCGTCGTGCGTCCCGGTGAGGTCGTCGGGCTCGTCGGGGAGTCCGGCTCGGGCAAGACGACGATCGGGCGCGCGGCGGTCGGCCTGCTGCCGATCGTGGAGGGAAGCCTCACCGTCGCCGGCGTCGACATGACCGTGCGCGACCGGCACTCCCTGCTCCAGCTGCGCCGCAAGGTCGGCATGGTGTTCCAGGACCCGGCGTCGTCGCTCAACCCTCGCCTGCCGATCGGCGAGAGCATCGGCGAGCCGATGTACCTCGCGGGCATCGCCAAGGGCGCCGCGCTGCAGCGGAAGATCGAGGACCTGCTCGACCAGGTGGAGCTGCCGCGCACCTACCGCAACCGGTACCCGCACGAGCTGTCCGGCGGACAGAAGCAGCGCGTCGGCATCGCCCGCGCGCTGTCGTTGTCACCGTCGCTGCTGGTGGCCGACGAGCCGACGTCCGCCCTCGACGTCTCCGTCCAGGCCCACGTGCTCAACCTGCTGCAGGCGCTGCAGGCCGAGCTGAAGTTCGCCTGCCTGTTCGTCACGCACGACCTGGCAGTGGTCGACCTGCTGGCGCACCGCATCGCGGTGATGGAGCGCGGGCACATCGTCGAGCAGGGCACCCGGGACGCGATCCTGCGCAACCCGCAGGAGCCCTACACGCAGCGGCTCATCGCCGCCGTGCCGCTGCCCAACCCGGAGAAGCAGCGCGAGCGGCGCGAGCTGCGCGCCATGCTGCTGGAGGAGCACGCCCGGACGGCCTCGTGACGACCAGCCGGGTGCTGCGCGGGGCCGCCGTCGTGCTGACGGCGGCCCTCGCCGCACCCCTGGCCGCGTGCACCTCCGACCACGCCGACCCCGATCGGGCCGGCACGGTCGTCGTCGCGGTGGACACGCCTTTCGCCTCGCTCAACGCCGGCCTGCCGGACGGGCGCACCGCGGGCAGCACGCTGGTGCGCGGCCTGGCGCAGGACGGGCTCGTCGGTCTGGACGATGCCGGAAAGGCGGTGGCGGACACCACGTTCGGCACCGTGGAGAAGATCTCGGACTCGCCCCTGACCGTGCGCTACACGCTGGCAGCGGACGCGCGCTGGTCCGACGGCACGCCGGTCAGCCCCGCGGACCTGTTGCTGGAATGGGCGGCGCGGTCCGGCCGGTTCGACGAGGCGGCGCCCGGGCAGGTGCCGCAGCCGACGAGCGGTGCGTCCGGCACACCGACCACGCCGACCACGCCGACTGCGCCGACCGCGACCGCGCCGACCGCGACCGCGCCGACCATGACCGCGCCGACAACGGTCGCGTCGGCCACGGTTGCGTCGACCACGGTTGCTCCCACCGGCACCTCGCCGACCGGCACCTCCCAGGCCGCGACCGTGCGCTTCGGGGCCACCTCGGCTGCGGTGCTCGAGGCGAGCGCGACGCCGACCCTCGACGCGCACGGCATGACCGTCGTGTACGACCACCCGGTGGCGGACTGGCAGGTGGACCTCGACGTCGACCTGCCGGCGCACGTCGTGGGCAAGCTGGCCCTCGTCGGGGCCCCGACGCCCGCCGCGTCCGCGTCGGCGCCGAGGCCGTCCGCGTCCGGCCCGCGCTGGGCGGACGACGAGTGGGCTCAGGCCGTCGCCGAGGCGATCGTCCACGACGACCACGCCGCCCTCGCGCAGATCTCGCAGGTGTGGCGCACCGGTTTCGACGCTGCCGCACTGGCGGCCGACCCGACGCGGGCGGTCACCACCGGTCCGTACCGGATCGAGGCGGTCGACCCGTCCGGCAGCGTGACGCTCGTCCGGAGCACCGAGTACGGCGGTTCGCGGCCTGCGACGCGCGATCGCGTCGTCGTGCGGTGGGACCTCGACCCGCTCGCGGCGGTGGACGCGTTGCGCAAGGGCGACGTCGACGTGGTGGCGCCGGTGGTGACGCCCGACGTGACGGCCGCCCTCGGCCGCGTGCCCGGGGTCCGGCTGACCACGGGCGGCGGCGCGGTTCTCCAGCTCCAGCTCAACGAGGCCAGGGGTCCGTTCGCGCCGTCGCAGTACTCGGGCGCCGGTGCCGCGACGAAGGCGGCGGCCGCGCGCGCTGCCTTCGTCGCTGCGGTGCCGCAGGCCGACGTGGCTTCGGCAGCGGGTGCCGACCCGTCCGACGCGGTGCTCGCGACGGTGGGACCCGGCCGCACGACAAGCCCCGCGAGCGCGTCGAGCGCTTCGGGTGCACCGACGCCGACCGTGCCGCCGACCGTGCCGCCGACCATGCCCGGTCCGGAGGCTGCTCCCGTGACCGTGCGCGTGCTCGTGGCGACCGGCGACCCGGTGCGGGCGGCGATGCTGGCCGCGCTGACGGCCGGCGCGTCGGCCGCGGGCTTCACCGTGACGGCCGCCAGTCCTGCCGATCCGTCGACGGCCCTGTGGTCGGACCCCGGATCGTGGGACGCCGCGCTGGTCCCGGTGGCCCAGGCGGAGCTGCCGATCGCCGGCGTCGCCGACCGCTGGCGCTCCGGCGGGGCGACGAACGTCACTGGCCACGCCGACCGCGCCCTCGACGCCGAGCTGGACACGTTGACCGCGACCGTCGACCCGGTCGCGGCGAGCCGCCTCGTGGACAAGCTGGGCGTCGCGGTGCGCGACGCGCACGTCGTCGTGCCGCTGGTGCGTCAGCCCAGCGTCACCGCGACCGTCGCCCGCGCCGGGGGCTCCGGGCTACCGGACCCCGGGCAGCTCGCGGCGGTCCCGTGGGGGTCGGCCGACCTGTCGTCGTGGTGGTCCTGGGCGGTGCAGGGGCGTACCGCCCGGTAGAATCGCACGTGCGCCCACCGTCGTGGCGCGTTCCCCCATCGAAAGACGAGCATCCGTATGCCTGCCGTGCGCCTGGACCTGCGCAACGTCGCGATCGTCGCGCACGTCGACCATGGCAAGACGACCCTGGTCGACGCGATGCTCTGGCAGACCGGCGCCTTCGGCGAGCACGAGCACGTCGAGCGCCGCGCCATGGACTCCGGCGAGCTGGAGCGCGAGAAGGGGATCACGATCCTCGCCAAGAACACCGCGGTCCGGTACCGCGGGCCGGCCGCCGAGGCGCACGGCCAGCCCGACGGTGTGACGATCAACGTCGTCGACACCCCGGGCCACGCGGACTTCGGCGGCGAGGTGGAGCGCGGGCTGTCGATGGTCGACGGCGTCGTGCTGCTGGTCGATGCTTCCGAGGGGCCGCTGCCGCAGACGAGGTTCGTCCTGCGCAAGGCCCTCGCTGCGGCGCTGCCGGTGATCCTGGTGGTCAACAAGGTGGATCGGCCCGACGCCCGCATCGAGGAGGTGGTGTCGGAGACCACCGACCTCCTGCTGGGCCTGGCCTCCGACCTGCACGAGGACAACCCCGACCTCGATCTCGACGCCGTCCTCGACGTGCCGGTCGTGTACGCGAGCGCGAAGTCGGGCCGCTCGTCGCTCACCGCTCCGGCCGACGGCGCGCAGCCGGACGGCCCCGACCTCGAGCCGCTGTTCGCGACGATCCTCGACAAGATCCCGGCCCCGACGTACGACGAGGGCGCACCGCTGCAGGCCCACGTCACCAACCTCGACGCCTCGCCCTTCCTCGGCCGCCTGGCGCTGCTGCGGATCTTCAACGGCACGCTGCGCAAGGGGCAGACGGTCGCGTGGATCCGGCACGGCGGCACCACGCAGAACGTCAAGGTCACCGAGCTGCTGGAGACGAAGGCGCTGGAGCGCGTGCCGACCGACGAGGCCGGACCGGGCGACATCGTCGCCGTGGCCGGCATCGAGGGCATCACGATCGGCGAGACGCTGACCGACCCGGACGACCCGCGGCCGCTGCCGCTCATCACGGTCGACGACCCGGCGATCTCCGTGACGGTGGGCATCAACACCTCGCCGCTGGCGGGCAAGGGCGGCAAGGGTCACAAGGTCACCGCCCGCCAGGTGAAGGACCGGCTGGAGCGAGAGCTCGTCGGCAACGTGTCGCTCAAGGTGCTGGCGACCGACCGCCCGGACTCGTGGGAGGTCCAGGGCCGTGGTGAGCTGGCGCTGGCGATCCTCGTCGAGCAGATGCGTCGCGAGGGATTCGAGCTGACCGTCGGCAAGCCGCAGGTGGTGACCCGTGAGGTGGACGGCGCCGTCCACGAGCCGGTCGAGCGGATGACCGTCGACGTGCCGGAGGAGTACCTCGGCGCGGTGACGCAGCTGATGGCGGCGCGGCGCGGCCGGATGCTCACCATGGCGAACCACGGCACGGGCTGGGTGCGGATGGAGTTCACCGTCCCCGCACGAGGGCTCATCGGGTTCCGCACGCGGTTCCTCACGGACACCCGTGGCACCGGCATCGCCTCGTCGATCGCGGACGGCTACGAGCCGTGGGCGGGTGTCATCGAGTCGCGCTCCACCGGCTCGCTCGTCGCCGACCGCGCCGGGGTCGTCACGGCCTACGCGCTCATCGGGCTGCAGGACAGGGGGACGTTCTTCGTCGGGCCGACGGAGGAGGTCTACGAAGGCATGGTGGTGGGGGAGAACCCGCGCAACGAGGACATGGACGTCAACGTCACGCGTGAGAAGCAGCTGACGAACATGCGCTCGTCGACGGCGGACACGTGGGAGAACCTGACGCCCGCGCGCCGGCTGACGCTCGAGGAGTCGCTCGAGTTCGCGCGTGAGGACGAGTGCGTCGAGGTGACTCCCGAGGTGGTCCGGCTGCGCAAGGTCGAGCTGAACCAGGTGGAGCGGGCGCGCTCGCGCGCGCGGGCCAAGGCGGCCGCGCGGTCGTGAGCCCGTCCGGGGGGACGGCGAGGGCAGCGACCCCCGACGACGTGCCCGGCGGTGCGGCGCGGGACGCCCGCGCCCACCGGGACGCGCCGGTCCCGACCGGCGGCCTGCTGGCCGTGCATGCTCATCCCGACGACCACGCGCCGGTCCCGACCGGTGGCCTGCTGGCCGTGCATGCTCATCCCGACGACGAGACGTTGTCCACGGGCGCACTGCTGGCGACCTGGGCGGCCGCCGGCTGGCCCGTCACGGTGGTGACGGCGACCCGCGGCGAGCGCGGCGAGGTGATCCCCGCCGCGCTGGCGCACCTCGAGGGCGACGGTCCCGCTCTGGCGGCCCATCGCTCCGGCGAGCTCGTCGCCGCCCTCGCCGCCCTCGGCGTCACCGACCACGCGTTCCTCGACACCCTCCCCCCGTCCGATGCCGCCGCGCGTGGTTCTCATGTTGCCGGTGGGGCCGGGGGGGCGTCGCACCCGTCACAGGGGGCCCACGCGCCCCACGTGCGGCGGAATGGGACACGGCGGTACGAGGACTCGGGGATGGTGTGGCTGGGCACCGCCCGGGCGGGCGCCGGGGCGGACGTGCCCGCAGCCGCGTTCGTCGCCGTGCCGATCGAGGAGGCCGCGGCGCGCCTGGCCGGTGTGCTGCGGCGGCGACGGCCCGCGGTGGTCGTCACGTACGACCCGGAGGGCGGCTACGGCCACCCCGACCACGTCCGCGTCCACGAGGTCACCATGCGGGCCGTCGCGCTGGCGTCGGGTGACGGGTGGGAGCCGGCGGTGTGGTGGCGTCGCATCGGCGCCGCGGCGCTGGCGGCCGGGTACCGCGCGCTGCGCACGGACGTCGTACGGACCGCGCTCGGCAAGATGTACGACGAGCTGACGCTCCCCGAGCCTGACGGTCCGCTGCCGGCCGCCGCAGTGGCCGACGACCGGGTCGACGTCGTGGTCGACGCCGCCGCCGTCCGCGACCGGCTGCTCGCCGCGCTGCGGGCGTACGCGACCCAGGTGCACGCGGTCGGCGCGGTCGACGGGCAGCCGGCGCTCGTCGGCTGCTACGCCCTGTCCGACCGTGTCCTTCAGCCGCTGCTGCCCACCGAGAGCTACGTCCACGTCGCGGGTCCACGACCCTCTCTCCCCGGGCGCGTCCTGCGGCTACCCTGACGTGGTGCGACCCCTGACCGCCGCGGTGCTCGGCAAGGCCGTGGCGACCCTCGTGCTCGGCCTCGTCGTCGGCGCGGTGGGCACCGTGATGCATCGATGGCACGAGCCCTGGGGCGTGGTGGCGTGCCTCGCTCTGGTGGTCGCCGCCGCGGTGACGTCCCGCGCCTGGGCCGGCTGGCCCACGTGGATCGCCTACGCGGGTGGGGTGTTCTTCGCCGTGCAGGCCTTGTCGCAGACCGGTCCGGGCGGCGACGTGCTCATCCCGTCCGGTCAGGTGATCGGCTGGGTGTGGGTGATCGGCTCGATCGGCCTCGCCCTGGTGATCGGTCTGCTGCCGGCGCGGCTGTTCCGTGACAAGCCGCGCGGCCGGCGCCGCGCCACGTCGGCCGTCCGGGTGGCACCGGAGCTCCCTGCAGCGCAGGCGCAGCCCCCGGTCGTGGGGCAGTCGTGGCAGCCAGGGGGGCCGGGGCCGGACGAGCCCGGCCGATGACCGTCGAGCCTGCGGGCTACCGCGCGGTTGCCGCGCGGCTGCCGGGTGCCGTGTGCGTCGTCGCTGTGCGCTGGCGGGGCTCGGTGCACGCCACCACGGTCAGCTCCGTGGTGTCGGTCTCGCTCGACCCGCCACAGCTGCTGTTCTGCGTCCACGTCGACGCCCGGTTGACCGACGCGCTCGGCGACGTGGACGTGTGGACGCTCAGCGTGCTGGCGGCCCACCAGGCGCCGGTCGCAGACTGGCTCGCCTCGCCTGGTCGCCCGACGATCGGTCAGCTCGAGCGGGTGCCGCACACGGCGTCGGACGTCACGGGTGCGGTGCTGCTGGACGATGCGGCCGCCTGGTTCGACTGCCGCACGGCGGCGGTGCTCCCGTCCGGCGACCACCTCATCGTCGTCGGCGACGTGCTCGAGGCGCGCGCGGGGTCGCCGGGCGGCGGAGCACTGGTACACCTGCAAGGACACCTGAGGTCCGTCGTCTGACCCGGCGGCACGCCCCGGGAGTCCCGGGCCGCACCGGGCCGGGGTCGTAGAATCCCGGCGCAGCACACGAACGGGGGATACCGCATGGCGCGTCAGGCCGACCGCGAACCGCCGGTGGAGACCCCCGGGCAGGGCGCGGCGGAGGGGGCGCCAGTCGCGGGCGACGACACCCACTGGCCCACGTGGGACGAGATCGCACGCCTGCATCGGATCCCCGGCGCCGACGGGTCGATCCCCGAACCTCCTCCCGAGCCTGATCTCCCCCCGGAGCCAGCCGTTCCTCCCGAGCCAGAACCTCAGCCCGTCCCCGAACCTCAGCCCGAGCCAGAACCAGAGCCTCAGCCCGAGCCAGAACCAGAGCCTCAGTCCGAGCCGGACCCCGAGCCGAGCCCCGAGCCCCAGCCCGCACCGCTGCCCGAGGTCGCGGCCGACGTCGGCGCTCCCACGCCGCCCGTCGCGCACGCGACTGCGATCGATCCGAGCGAGGAGCGGCATCTGCCGGTCGAGCCGGAGCCCACACCCGGGGCACCGGCCGAGCCTGCCGGTGCGTCCGCCGAACGGGCCGAGGGTCCCGCCGAACCTGCGGATGTGCCCACCGAACCTGCCGATGTGAGCACCGAGCCTGCCGATGTGAGCACCGAGCCTGCCAATGTGAGCACCGAGCCTGCCGACGTTCGCACCGAACCTGCGGATGTGCCGGCCGAGCCCGCGGGCGAGCCGGTGCCCCCGACGGACGTGACCGACGAGCAGGACGACCCGACCGTCGTCATGGCTCCGGTCGTCGAGCCCGTACCGGCCCCGGTCGTCGAGCCCGGCCCGTCCGCGCCGACCCGTGTCTCCGCCTTCCCGACCACGCCCGTACCGGCGGCCGAGAGCCCGCAGGCCGGAGCCTTTCCCGCGACGTCCACCCCGGCCGCCGAGAGCCCACGTGTCACGGCGGGGCCCGTCCCCGTCCAGGAGCGCGAGCCGTCGATGCTCGACGTGTTCCCCGTGCAGGTGCGCCGCCGCCGGTGGCCGCTGCGACTGGCGATCGTCGTCGGCATCCTCGTGCTGCTCGCCGGGGCGTACGTCGGGATGTCCTACGCGCTGCGGGACAAGGTGCCCCACGGGGCGACGGTCGCGGGCGTCGAGATCGGGGGGCTGACCTCGTCGCAGGCCGTGCAGCGTCTGACCACCCAGCTGGCGGACGCGACCGGCCGGCCCCTGACGGTCACCGCCCATGACGTCCAGGGGGCGATCGACCCGGTGGCCGCCGGGCTGACCTTCGACCCGAAGGCGACGGTCGACGGACTGACCGGCGTCAGGCTGAGCGATCCGCGCCAGCTGTGGCGGCAGGTCGTCGGGATCGGGGAGGTCACGCCCGTGACCAGCGTGGACCAGGCCGCGCTGGCGACGGCCGTGGACGGGCTCTCGGACACGCTGAGCGCCGACCCGGTGGACGGCGCCATCGTCTTCGTCGACGGCTCGCCGCACGCGACGCCGGCCGCCGACGGCTGGAAGCTCGACCAGGACGCGGCGGTGCGGCAGATCGCCGGCACCTGGCTCGTCGCGGCGCGCCCGCTGGCGCTGCCGACCACCACCGTGGCGCCCGACATCACCCAGGCCGAGACCGACCAGACGCTCGCGGACGTCGCCCAGCACGTGTCCGGCGGCCCGGTGAGCGTCACGGTGGGCGACAAGAGCGCCAGCCTGGCCGCGCCGGTGCTGGCCGCGAACGCGTCGTTCGTGCCGCAGGACGGCGCGCTGGTGCTCGAGATGAACGGCCAGGCGCTGTCCGACGCGCTGCTCGCTCAGCTGCCCGGCGTGCTGACGCCCGCGGCGGACGCGCACTTCGCGTTCCAGAACGACGCCCCGGTGGTGGTTCCCGGCCAGGCCGGCACCACGCTCGACCCGGCACAGGTGGCGACCGCGATCGCCGCTGCGGCGTCCAAGCCGACCGACCGCTCGGCGACGCTCACGCTGGTGCCCACCGACCCGTCGCAGTCCACCGCCGCCCTCGAGGCGCTCGGCGTCAAGGAGATCGTCTCCGAGTTCGACACACCGCTGACGGCCGACCACGTGCGCGACATCAACATCAAGCAGGGCGCCGCGAACATCACCGGCGTGCTCATCCGGCCGGGCGAGACGTTCAGCCTCACCGACGCGATCGGCCCCATCGACACGGCGCACGGCTTCGTCCCGGCCGGTGCGCTCGTCGACGGCCAGCACACCGACGCCATGGGCGGCGGGTTGTCGCAGGTCTCGACGACGACGTTCAACGCCGCCTACCTCGCCGGCTTCGAGATCGTCGAGCACACACCGCACTCGCAGTGGTTCTCCCGGTACCCCGAGGGACGCGAGGCGACGATCTTCACCGGGCAGATCGACATGAAGTGGAAGAACAACAGCCCGTACGGCGCGCTGGTGCAGGCCTGGGTGGGCGACGACCATCACGTCCACGTGCGGATCTGGGGCACCAAGTACTGGACGGTGCAGAGCGTCACGAGCGCCCGGTCCAACGTGCACCCGCCGACGACGGTCTACGACCAGTCGGCGGGTTGCGAACCCGCTGCGAAGGGCAACCCCGGCTTCACCGTCTCGGTGACACGCACGGTCTACCTGGGCACCGAGCTCAAGGACACGCACAGGTGGACCACCACGTACAAGCCGCAGAACCAGACCGTCTGCGGCCCGCCGCCGGCTTCCTAGCCCGGTAGCGGCCGAGCCGGCCGGAGCCCGAGCCGGCAGGAGCGCGAGCCGCCTGGTGCCGGAGCCGGCTGGAGCGGCGCCGCTCAGCCCGCCGGTCGGCGTGGCCGCGCGGGCGGCACCACCTTGGTCAGCCGGATCGCCGCGGCGGGCACGTGCACGTCACCGTGCCGGCGCGTGCGCACCAGCACCCCGGACTCGTCGACCGCCAGCAGGTCCCCGACCACGTCGGTGTAGTGCGGCGGGGGAGCGCCCGGTGCCATGCCCTCCAGGGCGCGGCGCACGACCACCCGGATGCCGGGCGTCCATGCCCGCCACGCAGACGTCGACGGCGAGGACACGTGGGGGATACTAGGGCGACCGAGGGAAGGACCACCCGTGACGTACGTGATCGCTGAACCGTGTGTGGACGTCAAGGACAAGGCGTGCATCGAAGAGTGCCCTGTCGACTGCATCTACGAAGGCAAGCGGTCGCTGTACATCCACCCCGACGAGTGCGTCGACTGCGGGGCGTGCGAGCCGGTCTGCCCGGTGGAGGCGATCTTCTACGAGGACGACGTGCCGCCGCAGTGGTCGTCCTACTACCAGGCCAACGTCGAGTTCTTCGACGCCCTGGGCTCACCCGGCGGCGCGGCCAAGCTGGGCCAGATCGACCGCGACCACCCGATCATCGCCGCCCTGCCGCTGCGGACCGACGGGCAGTAGGCCCGCATGGGTCTGGTCACCGCCGGCCTGCCGGACTTCCCGTGGGACACGCTCGCCGACGTGACGGCGAGCGCCCGCGCGCACCCCGGCGGGCTGGTCGACCTGTCCGTGGGCACGCCGGTGGACCCGACCCCGGACGTGATCCGTGACGCGTTGGCTGCCGCGTCGGACAGTCCCGGCTACCCCGCCACCGCCGGCACCCCGGAGCTCCGGCGGGCGGTGGTCCGTTGGTTCGCCCGGAGACGTCACGTGCGGGACCTCGACCCCGCGGGAGTGCTGCCGACGCTTGGCTCGAAGGAGCTCGTCGCGCTGCTCCCGTCGCTTCTGGGGCTCGATGCCGGGGACGTGGTGCTGCACCCGCTGGTCGCCTACCCGACGTACGACGTCGGCGCCCGTCTGGCCGGGGCGGTCCCGGAGCCGTGCGGGGACCCGGTGGCGCGCCTCGCGGCGGACGACGACGGCGCGGTGCGGCTCGTCTGGCTGAACTCGCCGGGCAACCCGGACGGCACGGTCCTGTCGACCGACCAGCTGCGTGCCGTGGTCGACGCGGCGCGGGCGGCGGCGGCGCGGCACGGACGCCCGGTGGTCGTCGCGTCCGACGAGTGCTACGCCGAGCTGGCCTGGGACGAGCCGTGGGCGAGCGGTGGCGTGCCGAGCCTGCTGGACCCGCAGGTGACGGGTGGCGATGCCACCGGCCTGCTCGTCGCCTACTCGCTGTCCAAGCAGTCCAACCTCGCGGGGTACCGCGCCGCCTTCGTCGCGGGGGACCCCGGGCTCGTCGGGCGACTGCTCGAGGTGCGCAAGCACGCGGGCTTCATGGTGCCCGGTCCGGTGCAGGCGGCGATGGTCGCGGCACTCGCGGACGACGAGCACGTCGCCGCCCAGCGCGCCCGCTACGCCCGCCGGCGCCGGCTGCTGGCGGCCGCGTTCGAGGCGGCGGGGTACGTGGTCGACGGCTCGCACGCGGGGCTGTACCTGTGGGTGCGCCCTGCCGGGGCGGGGCAGGACTGCCGGGCCACGGTGGCGGACCTGGCGGAGCTCGGCATTCTCGTGGCCCCCGGTGTGTTCTACGGGAGCGAGGGTGCCGGTCACGTCCGGGTGGCGCTGACGGCGTCCGACGAACGGATCGGCGAGGCGGTCAGCCGGCTGACGGGTGCATGATGGACGGCGGCGCCACTCCCTCGACATCGAGATAAATTCTCGGTAGGGGATTGGTCACACCACCTCGGTGCAGGTAAAGTCTTGCCAAACCTCTGGTGTGGCGCACACCAGAACGACGCAACGAAGCGGACTCGCCCGTCCTCGACGGCGCAGGAAGGACCTCACATGACGGACACTCTCGCGGCCCCCGCGCAGGCCCCGGTCCAGCTCGTCGTCGAGGGCCGTTCCATGGAGCTGCCCATCGTCGGGGCCACCGAGGGCAACGACGGGATCGTCGTCTCCTCGCTGCTGCGGGACACGGGCATGGTCACCGTCGACCCGGGCTTCATGAACACGGCGTCGTGCGAGTCGAAGATCACGTACATCGACGGCGACGCGGGCATCCTGCGCTACCGCGGCTACCCCATCGACCAGCTGGCCGAGCACTCGACGTTCCTCGAGGTCGCCTACCTGCTCATCAACGGCGAGCTGCCGGACGCCGCGACGCTGGAATCGTTCAGCGAGCGGGTCAACCGCCACACGCTGGTGCACGAGGACTTCCGCACCTTCATGGGGACGTTCCCCCGCGGCGCCCACCCGATGTCCGTCATGGCGTCGGCGATCAACGCGCTGTCGACGTTCTACCCCGAGTCGCTCGACCCGTTCGACGAGGAGGCCGTCGAGCTGGCGACCGTGCTGATCCTCGCCAAGACGCGGACCATCACCTCGTACGTCATGCGCTCCAGCAAGGGCGAGCCGCTGCTGTACCCCGACTACTCGCGCGGCTACGTCGAGGACTTCTTGCGCATGGCGTTCGCGGTGCCCTACCAGGTGTGGGACCCGGACCCGGTCGCCGTGAAGGCGCTGGACAAGCTGCTGATCCTGCACGCCGACCACGAGCAGAACTGCTCGACGTCGACGGTGCGGATCGTCGGCTCCAGCCACGCGAACATCTACGCGTCGGTCGCGGCGGGGATCAACGCGCTGTCCGGCCCGCTGCACGGCGGGGCCAACGAGGCCGTGCTCAAGATGCTCACCGAGATCAGGGCCAACGGCGGCGACGCCACCGACTTCATGCGCCGCGTCAAGAACAAGGAGTCCGGCGTCCGGCTGATGGGGTTCGGGCACCGCGTGTACAAGAACTACGACCCCCGCGCCGCCATCGTGAAGCAGTCCGCGCACGACGTGCTCGAGGCGCTCGGCACGCGGGACGAGCTGCTGGACATCGCGCTGCGGCTCGAGGAGATCGCGCTCTCCGACGACTACTTCATCTCCCGCAAGCTGTACCCGAACGTCGACTTCTACACCGGGCTGATCTACAAGGCCATGGGCTTCGACGAGTCGATGTTCACGCCGTTGTTCGCGCTCGGACGGATGCCCGGCTGGATCGCCCAGTGGCGCGAGATGATGGTGGACCCGCAGACGAAGATCGGCCGGCCACGGCAGATCTACACCGGCGCCCTCGAGCGCCCGTACAGCCCCGTCGAAGACCGCTGAGCTCCTCGGCGGGCCGGGCGTCCCGACTGGGCGCCCGGGTGCCGCGTCCGTCGCCCCGGGCGGTCAGGAAGCGAGGGTGAGGAGCACCTGGCCGGCAGGCAGGGCGGTGGCGGCGGGGTGCCAGCCCCGGGCTCCGCGCGTCCACACCTGGTCGGCCACCGTCACCTGGTCGAGCTGGAGGGCATTCGCGACGGCGACGGCCCACTGGGCCACGGCCCAGCCTCCGCGGGCCGCGTCGTCCGGCGCCAGCGTGGTCGCGTCGAGCGTCACGGTGGCCTTGGTCTTCGCCGCCTCGTCGGGCGCGGTGGACGACGAGGGCAGATCACCCAGGTCGCGGGCCACGCGCGCCAGCACCGCGTCCGGCGAGCCGGCCGTGGCCGCCGCGGGCAACGCGCAGGTCAGTGTGGCCTGCGACCAGCCCGTCAGGGCCGAGGCGAACGCCCGCGCCCGTGGCTCGTGCGCCGCGTAGGCGTCGGGGAACGCCGACCGTTGCACCGCCTGCGCGGCCTTCGTGATCGGCAGGTCGGTGTAGTGGGGGACCTTGACCAGCCGGTCGTAGAACGTGTTCGTCGCGAAGACGGGGTCCGTCACCTGCTCGGCCGTGCCCCAGCCCTGCGACGGACGCTGCTGGAACAGGCCCAACGAGTCGAGGTCGCCATGGTTCAGGTTGATGAGGCCCGACTCCTGCAGGGCTGTGGCCAGGGCGATGGTGGCGGCCCGGGCGGGAAGCCCGCGCCGCACCGCGACGGCGGAGATGACCGCGGCGTTGTCCGCCTGGGCCGGGGAGAGCTGGTAGGACGAGCCCTCGTCGGTCGCCGTGCAGGCCGCGACGAAGGGCGCGGCGAAGGCGCGGTCCAGCCAGTGCACCACGGCCACGACGCCGCCGCCCAGCGCCGCGATCGCGACGACCAGGACGAGCACGACGACCCACCCGCGGCGCACGCGGCGCCTGGGCGGCCGCCGGCGTGCCGCGGCCATCGACTCCCCCTCGTCAGTTGTCGTGCAGAGCCGTGTTCAGCCGTACGCCGATGCCCGTCCGGGCGACCGCCTCGACGGCGCCCGTCACGGAGTTGCGCCGGAAGAGGACGCCGTCGCTGCCCGCGAGCTCCCGTGCTGACATGATCCGGCCCTCCTCCTGCTCCCCGAAGCCGCGCAGCGCCACCTTGGTGCCGGCGGTGAGGTAGAGGCCGGCCTCGACGATGCAGTCGTCGCCGAGCGGAATGCCCAGGCCGGAGTTCGCGCCCAGCAGCGTGCGCTCCCCGAGCGACACCCGCACCCGCCCGCCGCCGGACAGCGTGCCCATGATCGAGGCACCGCCGCCGACGTCCGAGCCGTCGCCGATGACGACTCCCTGCGAGATGCGGCCCTCGACCATCGCCACGCCCAGCGTCCCGGCGTTGTAGTTGACGAACCCCGCGTGCATCACCGTGGTGCCGGGGGACAGGTAGGCGCCGAGGCGCACACGGTCCGCGTCGGCGATGCGCACCCTGGGCGGCACCACGTAGTCGACCATCCGCGGAAACCGGTCCACGCCGAGCACCGTCACCGGGCCGCGGGCGCGCAGCCGCAGCCGCGTCGCCTCGAAGTCCTCGACGGCGCACGGGCCGGCCGACGTCCACACGACGATGGGCAGCACCGAGAAGATGCCGTCGAGGTTCACCGTGTTGGGCGGCGCCAGCCGGTGGGACAGCAGGTGAAGCCGCAGGTAGGCGTCCGCGGTGGTCGTCGGCGGCCCGTCGAGGTCGACCGCGGTCAGCACCGGCTCGACGTGCACCTGGCGCGCCTCGTCGTGCCCGGCCGCGGCGGCCAGGCACGCCGGGACCGACGTCTCGGCCGGCATCGGACCCAGCTGCGGGCTGGGGTACCAGGTGTCCAGCGTGGTGCCGTCGTCTGTCACCGTGGCGAGGCCGTGGCCCCAGGCCGCGCGGTCGGTCATGGCGCCAGCGTACGGGTCCCGGCACACCTCTCGGCACGGCCGGGACTTCGGTCACCGTGGCGGCGCGCCCGTGGTGCCTAGGGTGTGCGCCGTGGCCGACCCCCGGGGCTTCCTGTCCGTCCGGCAGCGCGCCCTGCCCGCGGACCGGCCTGCCGACCAGCGAGTCCACGACTGGTGCGAGGTGCACGCGCACCAGGCGGGCGCGCCCCAGGCGCTGGCGCTGCTGCACGAGCAGTCGGGCCGGTGCATGAGCTGCGGCATCCCCTTCTGTCACTTCTCCTGCCCGCTGGGCAACCTGGTGCCCGAGTGGAACGACCTCGTCTGGCGGGGGCAGTGGGCCGATGCGGCCGACCGGCTGCTGGAGACGAACAACTTCCCCGAGTTCACCGGACGGCTGTGCCCCGCGCCGTGCGAGTCGGGCTGCGTCCTGGGCATCAACCAGCCTCCCGTCACCATCAAGAACGTCGAGGTCTCGATCGTCGAGGAGGCGTTCTCCCGCGGGCTGGTGCTGCCGCAGGTGCCGCGCTGGTACACCGGGCACACGGTCGCGGTGGTCGGCTCCGGGCCGGCGGGGCTGGCCGCGGCGCAGCAGCTGACGCGGGCCGGCCACACGGTCGCCGTCTACGAGCGCGCCGACGCCGCGGGCGGGCTGCTGCGGTACGGCATCCCGGAGTTCAAGATGGAGAAGTCCGTCCTCGACCGGCGCCTGGCGCTGATGAAGGAGGAGGGCACCCGGTTCCACCTCGGCGTGGAGATCGGCCGCGACGTGTCCGGGGCAGAGCTTCGTCGTCGTTTCGACGCGGTGCTGCTGGCCGTGGGGTCGACCGTCCCGCGGGACCTGCCGGTCCCCGGCCGGGACCTCGGCGGCGTCCTCCAGGCGATGGACTACCTGCCGCCGGCGAACCGTGCGGCGCGGGGCGAGGCGGTTCCGGACCAGCCGGTGGCGACCGGCAAGGACGTCGTCGTCGTGGGCGGCGGCGACACGGGCGCGGACTGCCTCGGCACGGCGCTGCGCCAGGGGGCGCGGTCGGTGACGCAGCTGGAGATCCTGCCCCGCCCACCGGAGTCCCGGCCGTCCGGCCAGCCATGGCCCACTCACCCGGCGGTGTTCCGCACGTCCACCGCCCATCAGGAGGGCGGGGAGCGGCTCTTCGGCGTCTCGACGGTGGAGATGCTCGGCGACGCCGCGGGAGCGGTGCGGGCGTTGCGGATCGTCGACGTCGTCGCGGTGGACGGGCGGTTCGACGCCGTCCCCGGCACGGAGCGCCAGATCCCGGCACAGCTGGTGCTGCTCGCGATGGGCTTCACGGGCCCGGAGCGCGGTCCGCTGCTCGACCAGCTGGGTGTGAGCCTCACCGCGCGGGGCACGGTGGCGCGCGACGAGGCCTTCGCGACCGATGTGCCCGGCGTGTTCGTCGCCGGCGACGCGGGCCGTGGGCAGTCGCTGGTGGTCTGGGCGATCGCCGAGGGCCGGTCCGCGGCGCGCGCGGTCGACTGCTACCTGTCCGGCTCGGCGAGCAGCGAGCTGCCTGCCCCGATCACGGCGAGCACGGCGAGCCTGCGGCTGTAGTGCCGGTGCCGGCCGTCGGAGCCGGCCGTCGGAGCGCACCGATGGTGCAATCCCGACATATGAGACACGTGTCAGGTTGCCTTCCAGGACGTCGTCGCAGGCCACGCGGCTGCCGGCAGGGACCCGGCGGGTGAGTCGTCGACGCCCGCGTGTTCCGGTGGACAGTGTCGCGACGGTTTCCGTACCTTTCGACCAGAAGACCCCACGCGGGAAGGCTCCACGCCCCGCGTGCAACCGGCGTCAATGACGCTGCCGCACCGCGCAGGTGCACAGACTGCCCGCACCTGCGTCCGCGCACGGCAACCGCCGGAGGTCTGGCCATGAGTGCTTTCGACCGATTGATCGTCCAGCCGCGACCGACGGACGGTCCCTACCCCGTGGGCCGCGCCGAGGACGACGCGGCGCACAGCCCCTCACTCGGACTGCTGGTGCTGACGGCGGCCGCCGGTGTCGCGCTGTACGCGAGATTCCTGCTCGACCCGGCGAACCGCGGCGACTGGCTGCCGTACACGCTGGTGGTGGTGGCCGAGACGGTGCTCGTCGTGCACGCGCTGCTGTCGATGTGGACCATACTTTCGGGCGGCGAGAACCCGCGGGGGTTCGCCTTCCACCACGCCCAGGACCGGCTGTACGACGAGGCCCAGATCGTCCGCACGCAGGCCGAGGGCGAGCCGTGGCGCTGGGAGATGTACCTCGGCGAGCGACCGGTCGGCGTCGACGTGTTCGTCACCACCTACGGCGAGGACCTGGCGGTGATCCGCCGCACGGTGTCGGCGGCACTGGCGATGCGAGGGGCTCACCTCGTGTGGGTGCTCGACGACGGGCACAGCGACGAGGTGCGCGACCTGGCGGCGGAGCTGGGTGCGCGCTACGTCCGGAGGCTGGGGAACCACGGAGCCAAGGCGGGCAACATCAACCACGCCCTCACCCTCGCCCGCGGCGAGCTGTTCGCGGTGCTCGACGCCGACTTCGTGCCGCTGCCGGACTTCCTCCACGAGACGGTGCCCTTCTTCGCGGAGGACGAGGTGGCGTTCGTCCAGACGCCGCAGACCTACGGCAACCTCGACACGGTGATCTCGCGGGGCGCCGGCTACATGCAGGCGGTGTTCTACCGGTTCATCCAGCCAGGACGGAACCGGTTCAACGCGGCCTTTTGCGTGGGCACCAACGTCGTGTTCCGGCGGTCGGCGGTCGAGTCGGTGGGCGGCATGTACACCGACTCCAAGTCGGAGGACGTCTGGACGTCGCTGCTGCTGCACGAGCGGGGCTGGCGCTCGGTCTACATCCCCACCACGCTGGCGATCGGCGCCACCCCGGAGACGGTCGAGGCCTACAGCAAGCAGCAGCTGCGCTGGGCGACCGGCGGCTTCGAGATCATGCTCTCGCACTGGCCCTGGGCGCGGAACCGATCGCTCACCGTCGACCAGAAGGTCCAGTACACGGTGACGGCCACGAACTACCTGACCGGCATCGCGCCGATGCTGCTGCTGCTGGTGCCTCCGCTGCAGATCTACTTCGGCCTGGCGCCCATGGCGCTGTCCATCACCCCGCTGACGTGGCTGGCCTACTACGCCGGCTTCTACGCGCTGCAGGTGCTGCTGGCCTTCTACACCCTCGGCTCGTTCCGCTGGGAGGTGCTGCTGCTGGCCTCCGTCTCCTTCCCCATCTACGTGCGGGCACTGGTCAACGCGGTGCTGCATCGCGACCAGGCGTGGCACGTCACGGGGTCGAAGGGCCAGTACCGCTCGCCGTTCGCCTTCATCCAGCCGCAGGTGTTCGCCTTCGTCCTGCTGGCGGCGACCACCGTCGTCGGCGCGTGGAAGGACATGGGCGACGGCTACCCCAGCCTGGCCCTGGCCTGGAACGCGACGAACACGCTGATCCTGGGCGGCTTCCTGCTGACGGCGCTGCGCGAGTCGCGCCAGGCCCGCCGGGAGGCGACTCGCGCCCGCGGGCAGCACAGCGTGCACGCCCGCAAGGTGCGCGCCGGCGACCTGGTGCTCGCCGGCGGTGGCCGATGACCGCCGCCGCCCGGCTGCGGCTGGTGCTGGGCGTCGTGGTCATCCTGGTGATGGTGGCCCTGGCGACGTACCACCTCAACGAGACCCGGGGCCGCGCCACCAGCACGTCGGCACAGGTGCTCGGCCGGGACCTCAACGTCGGCACGCCCTACGCGGGCCTCGTGCTGAGCCGCACGGCCGAGGTCGGCGACGAGGTGCACGTCGGCGACCCGCTCTTCGTCATCGACTCGGCGACGCTCACCTACGACCTCGCGAACGAGTCGCGCCGCAACACCCCCGAGTCGACCACCGTCGACGCGAACGACCACCTCGTCGTGGAGGCCGCCGAGGACGGCCGGGTCACGGCGGTCGCCGCGGAGCCGGGCACGTTCGTCCAGGCGGGGACCCAGCTGGCCACGATCCAGCGGTCGAACAGCCTCTACGTCCAGGCGCAGTTCACCCTCTCGCCCAAGGAGTACGCGAGGGTCGGCGAGCACGCCGCGGTCGACCTGGTGCTGCCGGACCGCAGCACGCTGACGGGCGTGGTCGACGAGATGCGGGTGACCACGGTCGACGGCGTGGCGCAGGCGGTGGTCACGGTTAGCAGCCCTGAGCTGGTCGACGGCGGCCGGGGCGGCCTGCTGGCGTCCGGGACCCCCGTCGTCGCCCAGCTCGACCTGCGCAACGACGGATGGGTGACCACCGTGAGCGAACGCGTGCGGGCGCTCGTCGGTACGACGCGATGAGAGGCCGCCAGGTCGCGGT
>DASWOL010000038.1:0-16930 GCA_036398695.1 Cellulomonas sp.
CACCCCGCCCGGTCCCGCCCCAACGTCGCCCCCGCACCGCCCAGTCCCGCCCCCAACGTCCGTCGCCCCCACACCGCCCAGTCCCGCCCCCAACGTCCGTCGCCCCCGCACCGCCCATCGGCCCACTGCCCCCCACACCCACCCCGCCCGCCGGGTCGGCACTTTGGTGCCGACTCGGCGCAAGGATGTGCCCGCCTGGCACCGAAGTGCCGAGCCGGCGCCTCGGGGACGGGCCCCGGCGGGCAGGATGGGGCGATGACCGTCACCGACCTGCCCCTCACCGAGCCCCGCCGCCTGCGCTGCGCGCTGTTCGTCGACTTCGACAACGTGTACCTGGGCCTGCAGCGGCTCGACCGGAAGGCCGCCGAAGCGTTCGCCACCGACCCCGGCCACTGGCTCGCCGAGCTCGGCACGGGCACCGACCAGGACGGCCCGTTCGCACGGCGGTTCCTGGTGCTGGCGTGCTACCTCAACCCGGCGGCGTTCTCCCAGTACCGGCCGTACTTCACGCGCGCAGGCTTCCAGGTGGTCGACTGCCCGTCGCTGACGCAGCAGGGCAAGTCGAGCGCGGACATCAACCTGGTGCTCGACGCCGTCGACGCCCTCGCGGCCTCCACCCGCTACGAGGAGTTCGTCATCGTGTCCGCCGACGCGGACTTCACACCCCTGGCCCAACGTTGCCGCGCCGCCGACCGGCGCGTCTCGATCATCACCGCCAGCCCGGCAGCCAGCGCGTACCGCGCCGTGGCGGACACGGTGGTCGGCGCCGACGCGTTCGTCGAGCTGGTCACGACCACCAACGGGCTGGCCGACGACGAGCCGACCGCCGTTGGTGCATCTGCCGCGGCCGAGGCCCTCACCACGGCCCCCGTGCCCCGCACGACGGAGGAACCAGCCGGAGCGGCGGCGCCGGCAACCGCGGACAAGCCCACCAGGAAGGCGTCCGCCGGCGCGACGACGAAGGCCACCACGGCGACGAAGCACGCCGCTGCGGCTGCGGCTGTCACCCCGGCCCCGGCCCCGGCGCCAGCTGCCGCCGCAGCCTCGAGCCCCACGTCACCGGCCGTCGCGCCCGCCGCCCCGGCCGTGGCGGCCGTCTCGTCCTCGATCGCCCGCCGCGCAGTGCGACAGCTGGTCCGGACGGCCGAGCGTCCGCTGCTGCTCTCCACCGCCGCGCAGGCGGCGCAGAAGGCCGACCCCACCCTGCCGGGCTCGGCGTGGGGGGGCGCCCGCAGCTTCACCGCCTGGCTGGCGCGGGAGCTGTCGGAGCTCGGCATGACGGCCCGCCCGCCGGGCTACGTGTGGGACCCCAAGCGGTTCGACGAGGACGACCTGCCGGGCGCGGTCACCGTCAAGGACTCCAGCGCGTTGCAACGCCAGGTGGTGGCCGTGACCGACGTGCCCGGCCTGTCGCAGTCGGACTACCGGCAGCTGCTCACCCAGCTGGCCGACGACATCGCGCGCCACCCCTTCGAACGCGCCGAGACCGCTCGCCGCGTCCGCGACGCCTGCCAGAAGGCCGGCGCGAAGGTCGGCCGCGCCTCGGTGAACTTCGTCATCTCAGGGATCCTGTACGGCGACGCCGACCTGGCCGCCAAGCCCACCGCCGCGCAGCTGGCGAAGGCGTGGGCGGACAACGTCGTCGGGCTGGCCCGCGGCGCCCGGATGGAGTTGAGCAAGCCCGACGAGCGGGCGATCCGCGCCTGGGTGGGCGGCGGCCTGCTCGAGCCCTGACCGCGCAGGCGGCTCAGCGGCTCGCCAGGAAGGTCTCGACGACGCGGACCAGCTGGCGGGGGTGCGTCACCGGCAGCATGTGGCCCGCGTGCTCGACGGTCGCCAGCCGGGCGTGCGGCAGGCTTCCGGCGATCAACCGGGTGTGCTCCGGCCGGATGACGTCGCGGCGGCCGACGACGACGAGCGCCGGGATGCTGACGCGTGCGAGGTCGGCGGGGTCGATGTGGGGGTCGTCGGTCATCAGGGCCCACCGCTCGGTCACCGTGCGCGCCCACGGGACCGCGCGCTCCGCCAGGCGCAGCGCCGCGTGCCCGGCCTTGATCGGTGCCATGCTGGCCGGCTTCAGCCCGGCCGGGAACAGGTTGGCGCCGACGACGACGAGCGCGCGGGAGCGGCCGGGGTGACGCAAAGCCAGCTCGAGGGCGACGTTGCCGCCGTCGGAGAAGCCCAGCAGGTCGACGCCGTCCAGGCCGAGCGCGTCCAGGGCCTCGTCGACGTCGTCGGCCATCCGGGCGATGGTCAGCGGACCGTCGCCGCGCGGGCTACGGCCGTGGCCGCGTGAGTCCAGCCCGACGAGCCGGTGCTGCGGGGCCAGCAGCGGCACCATCCGGTCGAAGACCCGGTGCGTCTCGCCGTTCCCGTGCAGCAGCACGAGGGGCCGGCCGCTGCCGGTCTGCTCGACCCACAGCGGCCCGGCCATCACTCCCATGGGATCGACACTACGACCGGGCGACGCGAGGGTCCCGCCGGCGGCGCTCGGTGAGCGACGGCAGCGCAAAGGACGACCCGATCACCGACCGTCCCGCGCCCGACGATCGCCAACCGGGCAACCTCAGCGCGCCACGGTCCGTCCAGCGAGACCCCGCACCCGCCACCCCCCGCGCCACGCTCCGTCCAGCGGGCCACCGTCCACGCCACGGTCCGTCCAGCGAGGCCCCGCGCCCGCGGCGCACCGAACACCCGCCGGCACGCCACCCCGTCGCCCTCCAGAGCGGCGCACCCAAGACCCGCCAGCACGCCGCTGCGGCTGCGGCTCCCGCAGCCACGCTGGCCCCGGCGCCAGTTGCCGCCGCGGCCTCGACCCCCACGTGAACGGCCGTCGCGCACGCCACCCCGCCCTCCACGGCGGCACACGAAACCCTTGGCGGCACGCCACCCCACACCGACAGGGCATCGCTCCGGGAGGGTCACTCAGAGCGAACATTGTTCGCACAACGTGACCTCGTGAATCGGCAACATCGTCCGAGAACGCCGTCCGAGGGAGCGCCCGCAGCGGTTTCACGCGGTCGCGGCGGTTCACGGGGTCGCGGCGGTTCACGCGATGGCCGCAGCTTCACGCGATGGCCGCAGCTTCACGCGGTCGCGGCAGTTTCACGCGGTCGCGGCGGTTCACGCGATGGCCGCGGTTTCCCGCGATGCCCGCGGTTTCCCGCGATGGCCGCGGTTTCCCGCGATGGCCGCGGTTTCACGCGATGGCGGCGGTTTCACGCGTTCGCGGCTCACGCGGTCGCGGCGGCGATCACGCGGCGGCGGCGATCACGCGGTTCGGCGCAGCTCCACCAGCACCTCGTCGTGCGCGGTCTGCGGGAACATGTCCAGCAGCCGGGCGCGCACCGGGCGCAGGGACGGCATCGCTGCCAGGTCAGTCGCCAGCGACTCCGCGTGGCAGGACGAGTACAGGACGCGCGGCACCCCGGACGCCTCCAGCCACCCGGCGAGCGCACCGCCGATCCCCCGTCGCGGGGGGTTGACCACCACGACGTCCGGCACGTCCGCGGACGAGGAGTCCACCGCGAACGCGGTGGCGTCACCGGTCACGAACTCCGCGTCGATCCCGGCGAAGGCCGCCGACGCGCGCGCGCCGGTCACGGCCTCCTCGCTCGTCTCGACCCCGAGCACCCGTCGCCCCGGCGCGGCCGCGTGCAGCGCGAAGCCACCGACGCCGCAGTACAGGTCCCACAGGGACTCCGGTGGCTCGTCCGACAGCCACGCAGCTGCCTGCCGGTAGAGCTCCGCCGCCACGGCCGAGTTCGTCTGGAAGAACCCCTGGGGCCGCAGCCACAGGTCGAGGCCGTTGAGCCGCATCCGCAGTGCGGAGGCCTCGGTGAGCAGGATCTCGCGCTCGCCCTCGAGGAGCGCCGCGTGGGCCGGCAGCACGTTGACGGACACGACCGCCACGCTCGGCAGCTCGGCCTGCAGCGACGGCAGGTGCTTGCGGATCCGCGCCAGCGCCTCCGTGGAGCGCAGCACCAGCCGCAGCATCAGCTCGCCGTCCGGCGACACCGTCACCAGCAGGTGCTTCAGCTCGCCGGAGCGCTCGGGCACCGCGTACGGCTCGAGCGACGCGTCCGTCACGAACTGCGACAGCGCGGGGAAGGCCCCGGCCAACCGCTCGTCGTACAGCAGGCAGTCCTGCAGGTCAACGCCGCGATGGTCCGCGTCGAGGATGCCGAGCGTCGGGGCGTCCACGGTGCCCCCGACCACCAGCTTCGCCTTGTTCCGGTAGCCGGACGGCGCGCTGGCCGCCGGCTGCTGCCACGCGATGTCGCCGAACGGCGCCAGCAGCTTCTGCACGTGCGCCGCCTTGCCGGCCAGCTGTTCGTCGTACGGCACCGCCAGGAGCGTGCACGAGCGGCAGCGGCCGTCGTCATACGCAGGGCAGAACACCCCATGAGCCTACGGAACAGCCAAGGGGCGGACGGACCGCTAGCTGCCGGCAGCTCCGGCGCACGATGGGCAGGACGACGACGAAGGGTGCGAGATGGCGCTGATCGGTGACTCTGACCTGGACGTCCTGCCGCTGGCGGTGGGCGGCAACGTGTTCGGCTGGACCGCCGACGAGCCGACGAGCTTCGCGCTCCTCGACGCGTTCACCGAGGCGCCCGGCATCTGCCTCGACACGGCCGACGGCTACTCGCACTGGGTGCCGGGCAACACCGGCGGCGACAGCGAGGCGATCATCGGCCGCTGGCTCACCGCCCGGCCGGGCACGCGCGACACGGTGGTGGTGGCGACCAAGGTGTCCAGCCACCCGCAGTTCCGCGGCCTGGCGGGCGCCAACGTCGCCGCCGCCGCGCGTGCCTCGCTCCAGCGGCTGCAGACGGACCGGATCGACCTGTACTGGGCGCACCACGACGACGCGTCCGTGCCGCTCGAGGAGACCGCCGCGGCGTTCTCCCGGCTGGTGGACGAGGGCCTGGTCCGCTGGATCGGCCTGTCGAACTACTCCCCCGAGCGCATCGACGAGTGGTTCGCCCTCGCCGAGCGGGAGCACCTGCACCGGCCGGTCGCCTACCAGCCGCAGTACAACCTCCTCGAGCGCGAGTTCGAGGGCGCGCGGCGCGAGCGCGCCGAGCGGTACCACCTCGGCGTGCTGCCGTACTACGCGCTGGCCAGCGGATTCCTGTCCGGGAAGTACCGCGCCGACCAGCCCGTCCCGGCCACTCCCCGCGCCGACCGCGCCGCCCAGTACCTCGACGACCGGGGCCGGCGCGTGCTGGCGGCCCTCGACGAGGTGGCGACGGCGCACCGCGCCGCGGTGGCCTCGGTGGCACTCGCGTGGCTGCGGTCGCAGCCGACCGTCGTGGCTCCCATCGCCAGCGCCAGCCGCGTGGACCAGGTCCCGGCGCTCCTGGCCTCGACCACCCTGGCCCTCACCTCGGCCGAGCTCGCCGCCCTCACCGCCGCGTCGGCCTGACCCGTCCGGCGTGCCCGGACCTCGGCGAGGATGGGTCGCACTCGGCGGACACCAGAGGCGCCGGAGACGAGGCGGTGCACGGTGCGGCTGACGCAGTGGGTGACGGAGCAGGACGAGCGCCGGACGCTGCGACGCCTCCGACGCACGCTGCCGGCGCTCGCCGGGGCCGGAGCCGGTCCGGACCCGTCCCGTGACGGGCACGTGGGGATCCGCGCCGAGCTGGACGGGATCGTCCGCCGCACGCTGGGCCTGGACGTCCATGACGAGCAGTGGCTCGCCGTGCTGGTGCTGCTCGACGGGCGCGTCGTCAACCTCGACACGGGCGAGGGCAAGACGCTCGTCGGGGCGCTGGCGGCCGTCACCGAGGTGCGGCGCGGCCGGCGGGTCCACGTCGCGACGGTCAACGACTACCTCGCGGCCCGGGACGCCGAGTGGATGCGCCCGGTGTACGAGGCCGCCGGTGCGACGGTGTCCGCGGTCACCGCCACGCTCCCCCGCGATGCGCGGCGCGAGGCCTACCTCGCCGACGTGGTCTACGCACCGCTCACCGAGATCGGCTTCGACCTGCTGCGTGACGGCCTCGTCGAGCGCCCGCAGGACCGCGTGCTCGACGGCTCCGCCCCGCTGGACCACCTGATCGTCGACGAGGTCGACTCGCTGCTCGTCGACCAAGGGCGGATCCCGCTCGTGGTCGCCGGCGCGTGGGGTGAGCGGGAGGGCGACCTGGCGCTCCGCGCGGCCGAGGTGGTCGCGGGCCTCACGCCCGTCGCCGACTTCCAGGTCGACGAGGGACGCACCGCCGTGTGGCTCACCGACCGCGGCACGGACCGGGTGGAGCACGCCTTCGGCGACCGGGGGCTGTACGACGAGGGGAACACGGCCACCCTCACGGCCGTCAACCTCGCGCTGCACGCCCGGGCCCTGGTGGCCCGCGACGTCGACTACCTCGTGGTCGACGGGACGGTGAAGCTCATCGACACGGCCCGAGGTCGGGTGGCGCACCTGCGCCGCTGGCCGGACGGTCTCCAGGAGGCCGTCGAGGTTCGCGAGCGGCTGCAGCGCTCCGAGGCCGGCGTGATCCTGGACCAGACCACGGTGCCCGCACTGACGCTCGCCTACCGCTCGGCCGTCGGGATGAGCGGCACCGCGGCGGGCGCCCGCGAGGAGCTCGACGCCCTGTACCGCCTCCAGGTGGTCCGGGTGCCGCCGCACCGGCGGTGCGTGCGGGCCGACGAGCCCGTCCGGGTCTACGCCACGGGCGCCGCCGCCGACGGGGCGCTCGTCGAGCGCACCGCCGAGGCACACCGTGCGGGCCGGCCCGTGCTGCTGGGCACGCAGTCCGTGGCCGCCTCCGAGCAGGTGGCGGCACTCCTCGCCGCCGCGGGCGTGCCCCACGTGGTCCTCAACGCGAAGAACGACGAGGCCGAGGCCGGGCTGGTCGCGGACGCCGGACAGGTGGGCGCCGTCACGGTGTCGACGCAGATGGCCGGACGCGGCACCGACATCCGGCTCGGTGACGGCGCGGCCGAGCGCGGCGGCCTCCTGGTGCTGGCGCGCGGGCTGTACCCCAGCTCGCGGCTCGACGACCAGCTGCGCGGCCGGTCAGGGCGTCAGGGCGACCCCGGCGGCTCCGCGGTGTACGCCGCGCTGGACGACGACCTCGTCGCCACTGCCACGGACGCCGACTGGTCGGGCGCGTCCGGCGCAGACGGCGCCGGCAGCGACGGTGCGGACGGCGACGGCGAGGTCGAGGCCCGCAGCGCCCGCGCGCTCGTGGTGCACGCGCAACGCGTGGCCGAGGGCTCCGACCTGGCGACGCTCCAGGAGACGTGGCGCTACCACGCGGTGATCGCCGCCCAGCGGGCGGCGGTGCAGCAGGAGCGTGCGCGGGTCCTCGAGCGGGACGACGACCTGTGGCGCGCGGTGCGCCTTGCTGTGCTCGACCGCGCGTGGAGCGACCACCTCGGGCTGCTCACCGACCTGCGCGAGTCGGTCCACCTGCGCGTGGTTGCCCGCATGAACCCGTGGCTGACGTTCAACCACGACGCCGAGGAGGCGTTCGCCACCGTGCTGCACGACGCGCGGGAGGAGGCGGACCGGCTGGTCTCGAGCCACCCCGACGCCGCGAGCCTGGCCGATCTCGGCCTACGACGCCCCTCCGCGACGTGGACCTACGTGCTCCACGACACGGTGCTGGGCGACGATGTCGACCGCGCGACGCGCGCGCTGCGCCGCGGTCTGGGCCGGCTCACCGGTCGCGAGGGGTCCGACTGAGCGGGATCCCGAAGATGGACGGCGGAGGCTCGGGCAGCTCGTCGTACCCTGCCTCGACCTCCGGGAAGCCGTCCTCCGGGAGGGGGCCCACCCAGACCCGGAAGTACTTGCCGTCGTGGTAGATGCGCCCCGGCGCCGTGAGCACTCCCTTGCCGAGCCCGGCCAGCTGGCCGCGCAGCGCGGCGAGATGCGGCACCGGCACGAATCCCACGAAGCGGTTGCGCCACTCGACGACCACCCGCTGCGCCGCACCGGTGGTGAACTGGATCTCGGCCGGGATCACGGCCCCCTTGCCCTCACCGTTGCGCAGCGCCGAGCGGATCGCCTGCTGCAGCGCCGGGGCCTCGGTCGCGACGAAGCCGTCGCCGACGTCGGCGACGACGGGCGGGACGCGGTTCCGCGAGAGGAACGGGCTCACCCGCGCATCGTCCCACGAACGGGGGCGCCCGGCGGCTCCTCTGCTCCAGGTCCGCGATCCGGACGGACACGGCAAACGCACAGCATTCGGCTCGCGGCGAGGTAACGTCGCCAGGGCGCCCTGCGCGCGCGAGAGGACGGGAGCAGACACGTGACGGTGGAGGTCGACGGCGGCGCCGGCGCGTCCGTCAGCGCGCCGCGTGCCGGCGCGCACGTGCGGCTCGTCGTGGTCATCCCGTGCCTGGACGACGCGGACTTCCTCGCCGTCTGCCTCGAGGCGCTGGCACACCAGACGCGGCGGCCCGACGAGGTCGTGGTGGTCGACAACGGATCGAGCGACGGCAGCCCTGACGTGGCCCGCCGCGCCGGCGTGACGCTGGTCCACGAGAAGCGTCGCGGCATCTGGCCGGCCGCCGCCCGCGGCTACGACGTCGCGTCGCGCACCGCCGACGTGATCGCCCGCGTCGACGCCGACTCGGTGCCGCCGGCCGACTGGGTGGAGCGTGTCGCGGCAGCGTTCGAGGGCGAGCCGCGGCTCGAGGCCCTGACGGGCGGCGCGACGTTCTACGGCGGGAACGCGCTGGTGCACTACGCCGGCGAGCACTGGTACATCGGCGGCATGTACAAGGTGCTGACGCCGGCCTTCGGCCACCCGCCGGTGTTCGGCTCCAACTTCGCCATGCGGACGGACCTGTGGCGACGGATGCGCCGGCTGGTCTCGTCGAGGAACGCGCACATCCACGACGACCTCGACCTGTCGATCCGGTTCCCCGCGGGAACCTGGGTCGAGTACGACCCACGGCTCGTCATGCCGGTCTCGGCGCGGCCGTTCGCGACGCCCGCGGCGCTGGGTTTGCGGCTGCGCAAGGCGCTGTGGACGTTCCAGCTGTCCTGGCCGGCCGGGGCGCCCTGGGTCAAGCGCGGGTGGGGGCAGCGCTCCACGGGCCGGGCAACCGATCGCGTCCGCTCGTCCTGAGCACCGGACCCGGCGCCGTCAGGCCGCCGGCGGTGTGGGCTCCATCACGGCGTACGCGACGACGTTGTCCACGTAGTGCCCGGTGCCCTTGTCGAAGTCGCCCCCGCAGGTGATGAGCCTCAGCTCGGGGTCCGCGGTGTCGCCGTACACCGCGGCGGTGGGGAACTTGTCCTTCGGATACTCCTCGACGTCGGTGACCCGGAAGGTGACCACGCTGGCGTCGGCCCTGGTCACCGTGACCACGTCGCCGGCGCGCAGCGCCGCCAGGTCGTGGAACACCCCGTGCACCGAGCCCCAGTCGATGTGCCCCGCGATGATCGCGGGGCCGCGCTGGCCCGGCGTCGGCGCGCCCGTGTACCAGCCTGCCGGGAAGGCGGCAGGCGGCACCTGCATCGTGCCGTCCGGGTTCAGCCCGAGGTCCATCAGACCGGAGTCGACGCCGATGGCCGGCACGACGACGCGCACCGGCGCGGACGCCGCCAACGGTGCGACCGTCGGGGGTCCCGACGGCGTCGGCGGCGGCGTCGGTGCGGGGCTCGGGGACACGAACGTGATCGTCGGGCCGCCCGAGGGCGGTGGTGCTGCCACGACCGCGGGGCCGCAGCCACCGAGCACGGCGGCCGCGCCCAGCGCGACGACGACGCACCACCGGCGGCCGAGCCGTGAGGCCGGCACCTGGTGGTGCGTCGCCGTGCGTGCTGCCGTCATCCGTCGCCGCCGGTGCGTTCGAGTGCTCTGGAACCGACCCGTGCCAGGTCAGCCCAGCGCACCCCACTGGGTGGGGACGAAGGCCAGCGCGGTGACCCTGCTCCCGTACGGGACGGCGGCACGGTGCGGCGCAGCACCCGGACGCCCGACGGTGCTGCCGTCACCGGTCTGCACGCCTCCGCTGGGCCGTGCGGTGACCTGCGGTGTGGTGGCCGTCGTCGTGCCTCCTGCAGCCGCCGCTGCCGCTGCCGCCGCCGCCGCGGCAGCGTTCGCGCGGCTGGTCGGCGTGGTGCAGGCAGGTGCTGTGATGACGTCGGTGTCCAGCGTCACGGCGCCGTTACGGGCCAGGACGCGTCCCTCGACCGTGGTGCCGGTGGTCACGGTGATGGACGTCAGGGCGAGCACGGTCCCCCGGAACGACGAGCCGGTGCCCAGCGTGGCCGACGAGCCGACCTGCCAGAAGATGTTGCAGGCCTGCGCGCCACCGATGAGAACCACCGAGCTGCCCGAGGCGGTGACCAGCGTCGACCCGGCCTGGAACACGAACACCGCATCGGGGTCGCCGGCGGCGTTGAGGGTGAGGGCACCGGTCAGCGCCATCGACGAGGCCGAGTTGTAGACGCCGGGCGTCAGGGTCTGCCCACCGAGGTCGGCGGAGACGGAGGTGGTGACGGCCTGACCCGCCGCGGAGTTGTAGGCGGTGGTCAGGTCCGTCTTGGCTCCCTGCGTGACCGCGTCGCCGGCGTGGTTGGCGCCTGTGATGGTCAGGCTGCCCGATCCGGAGATCGAGGTGGTCGGGAACGTGCCGATGTCACCACCGAGCGTCGTGGGGCCGGTGTTCGTCACGCCCGCACCTGCCAGGACGACGAAGCTGCCGGCCGTGCCCAGGCCCACCGGCGTGGCCGCCTGCGCGGAGCCCACGACACCGACGAGCAGCACGACGGCTGCTGCCGCGACAGCGATGGCGGCTCCGGGTGCTCGCCGCCCGAACACGTGCCGAGATCTCATGGTGTGCTTCATCTGACCGATCCTTCGGTGATCCGGTTCGCGGGAGCGCCGCGCTCACGGTCGGGTGAGGGCGCTCGCACGGAATCCGTCGAGAGGTGCACGCCTCTGCCTGGCCACCATGGTCCGCAGACGCATACCCGAGCGGGAAAAGACCCGACGTCCGCTCGGAGCACCATGATCGGTGCGGTCCGGGGCCGAGCCAGAAGAATCCGCCGGCCACAACGGCCGGCGAGGGCAGGCTTGCGCGCGCTTTCTGCATCGATCGAGAAGACTGCCCGACCGAGCGCGACGTCAGTTGCCGTCGTCCTGTGAGGCACCTCACCTGCAGCCCGGTAACTCGCGGTGACGGCCCGGTCGGGCCAAGAGGCTGCGATGCAAGGGACGGGCGGGCCGTGTGACCCAGCAACCACATCGGTTGCGATTCTGTCCGCTTCAGCTCCGTCGCGATTTCTCGCGGCTCTACCGACAGTAGACCACGCCTGGGAACCCGGCGAGTCCTCAGACGGATCTCCGACGACGATCGAGGGTGAGATCCCGACGACGGGTCGCTACGGCTGCCCCGCGCGGTCGGCCTCGGCGAGGAACACCAGCAGGTCGGCGGCCAGCTCCCGTGGCGTCGTCTCCATGGGTGAGTGGCCCGTGTCGTAGATGCGCACGCCCGCGCCGATGCGCTCGGCGAACGCCCGGTGCCGCGCCGCGGTCCACAGGTCTCCGTGGCCCGCGGTGACCAGCATCGGGATGCCGCTGACCAGCAGCTTGTCCTCGACGTCCGGCACCCGCATCATCGCCGCCATCGCGTCGGCCACCGAGGCCGGGCGGGTGAGCCGCAGCCGGTGGTTCACCAGCCGGTAGCGGGCTCCCGGCGCACGGTTGAGGTTCCACCGCACACCCCACGTCATCAGCGCGGCCGCCCCGCGCGCGCCGACGACGCGCCCGAGCGGGCCGATGACGCGCATCCTCGCCAGGGCGTTGCCGGGCACCGGCGGCGCCGAGACCAGCGTCAGGCTGCGCACCCACTCGGGGCGTCGCACGACGAGCTGCGTGGCGACCTCCCCGGCGAACGAGTACCCGATGAGGTGCGCCGGCCCGTAGGCGTCCAGCAGCGCCTCGGCGTCCGCCACGTGCAGCGCGAGGTCGAACCGCCCGCCGGGCCTCGGGCCGGCCGTGTGCGACTCGTACTGCCCGGCGAGGTCGACGGCCACGACGTGGTAGCCGGCCCGCGCCAGCAGCGGACCCACCAGCGCGAAGTCCTCCTTCGAGCCGGTCACCCCGGGCAGTGCCAGCACCGGCGTGCCGTCGTCCGGTCCCCACTCGGCTGCGGCGAGCAGGCCGCTCGGGGCGTCGAACGTGCCCAGGCGGGTGTCCGCGGGCAGCGTCACCCAGTCGAAGACGCGGATCTGGTGGTCCGTCGGCCAGTCGTCGCCCAGTGCGTCCGCACCGGGTTCGCGCACCTCGCCCATCGTGCCGACGCCCTCCGTCCTGACCGCGGCGCCCGGCGTCGCGGAACGTGCGAGCGCGAGGTTACCCGCGTCCAAGGACAGCGCACAGCGGGCGGCCAGTGTTCCCGTCGGGCGACGATCCGATGGGACTGCTCGCGCGCCGGGCGAACGGCTGCGACGATCGTGCTGCACCGGGTGCCGGCAGGAAGCATCACCCCGGGGTGTGGGGAAGGGGGCACGACGCGATGGCGGTCACGATCGGCGACGACGAGGTGGGGGGCGTTCCGGGCGGGGACTCGGTGCGCATCGGGATCGTGGACGACCACGAGGTGGCCACGCTCGGCGTGGTCTCGATCCTCGACGGCCCGCCCGACCTGCAGGTGGTCGGGTCCGCGCCCACCGTGGCGGAGCTGCTCGCGGACCACGTGGCGTTCGACGTCGTGGTGCTCGACCTGCGCCTGGGCGACAGCTCGAGCCCGCAGGACAACGTCGCCGCCCTCCAGGCGGCGGGCGCACACGTCCTGGCCTACACGTCCGGCGAGGACCCCGCCCTCGTGCGGGCGGCCGCGCGCGCGGGCGTCAGCGGGATGGTCCGCAAGTCGGAGCCGCCCGCGGCCCTGATCGACGCGCTGCGGCAGGTGGCACGCGACGAGGTGGCCGCCTCCGTGGACTGGGCGGCCGCGATCGACGCCGACCGCGACAACGCGCCGGGGCTCACCGCCCGCGAGGTCCAGGTGCTCGCCCTCTACGCGTCGGGCGAGAAGGCCGACCGGGTGGCCCGTCTGCTCGGCATCGCCCGCGACACCGTGCTCGACCACGTGCGCCGGATCCGTGTGAAGTACGCCGAGGTGGACCGGCCCGCTCCCACCAAGGTCGACCTGTACCGCCGTGCCGTCGAAGACGGTGTGCTCCGCGAGCCGCAGTGACCACGCTGGGAGCGGCTGACCGGGGCACGCGCGGCGAATCCTGGCTCGCCCTGCCGCTGGAGGCCGGGGGCGGGGATGCCGTCGACCAGCGGATCGGCTGGATGGTGTCCGTCGGGTCGCTGTTCCTCTACGTGGGCTCGATGCCGTCCATCCGGGACGGGTGGGAGGACTTCGCCCCCTGGTGGTCGGCGGCAGCGGTGGCGCTCATGGTGGGCGTCGCTCTGGCAGCGGCCGCCGGTCCGGTGCTGCCGATGCCCGGCAGTCGCCTGCTGTGGCGCGGCTTCCCGGTGGCGTCGCTCGTCCTGCTCGCGGCGTGGACCGCGGCGCGGACCTCGCCGGGGGCGGGCGCGGACACCGGGCCGTGGGCCTGGGTGCTGGAGCCCACCGCGGTCGCGTTCGCCGCACTCGTGTGGCCCATGTGGGCGGCGGTCGTGTACTCGCAGGCATCCGCGCTGACGGTGCTGGTCGCGGCGCTCGCCGCTGACGGCCACGCCTCGCGCGGGCTGCTCGTGATGTTCCTGCTCCACCTGTCCAACGTGGCGTTCGTCGTGATCTTCGTCGGCATCCGGCGCCAGCTCTCCGGGCTCCGCGACTCCGAGCAGCAGGCCGCCGCCAGCGTCGCGCGGCTGGCCCGGGCGCGGGCCGAGGAGGCCGAGCACGCCCGCCTGGCGACGATCGTGCACGACGAGGTCCTCGCCACCCTCAACCTCGCCTCGCACGCGACCGGCCCGCTCAGCGCCTCGCTCGTCGAGCAGGCGCGGCGGGCGCGCATCGCCGTCCTCGGCGGCAGCGACCCCGCGGACGCCTCCGCCGCGCCGGTCGCAGCCGATCCCGAGCCGGCGACGACGAGCCTTCCGGCCGCCACCGTCGTCGAGTCGCTGAGAGCACGGGTCGCGGCGCTGGCTCCTGGCGGCGGCGTCCACGTCAAGGCCCGGGCCGACGACGTGGACGTCCCGTGCGACGCCGCCGAGGCCGTGCTGGCGGCCGTCGAGGAGGCGGTCCGCAACTCCGTCGAGCACGCCGCCGGCGGCGTGCTGGCGCGCCCCGTGACGCGGGTGGTCGACATGGCCGTCGACGGCGACGGGCTGACGGCCACGATCGCGGACGACGGCGTCGGCTTCGACACCGCGGCGGTCGAGCCGCGGCGGCTCGGCGTGCGACGCTCGATCCTCGCGCGGATGGCCGCCGTGCCGGGCGGCACCGCACGGGTGGACTCCGCCCGTGGCTACGGCACCACCGTCACGCTGCTCTGGCGGCGGGGATGACCGCCGGGACGACCGCGGGGGCGGCGGCCACCACGGCGACCGCGGTCGCGGGCAGCACGCCCGCCACGGCCCGGACCCCCGAGCCGGTCAACGCCGCCCGTGTCTCCGGCCTCGGCAGCCGTGTCGCGCGCTGGGCGCTGCTCTACGTCGCCGCAACCGGCGCGGCCCAGACGCTCCTGCTGTGGGACACGTTCGCCCGGCCCTGGCTCCTCGTCGTCGCTCTGGGCGCCACCGCCGCCGCGAGCGTCCTGCTGTCGCTGCCGGCCGACGACCCGTTGCCCCTCGCCGCCACGGTCGCCGTCGCGGCGCTGCCGGTCGTCAACGCGGTCCTCCTGCTGCCGCAGCTCGACCCGGCTCACCCCGAGCGCGCCTGGGCGTTCGCCATCGGCTGCTACTTCGGCGGGCTGCTCGAGGTGCGCGGCCGGCCGGTGGCCGCATGGTGCGGGGGCGTCGTCGCGCTCGCGCTCGTCCTGGTGTGGGCGCACCGCCACCACGCGACGGGCGAGCAGACCGCCGCGGTGGCCGGCCTCGCGCTCGGCGCCTACCTCGTCGGCGCGCTGTGGCGGCGCATGCTCAACCGGCACGTCGCCACCATCCGAGCCCACCGCGGCGAGGAGGTCCGGGCCGCCGTCGAGGAAGCCGCGACCCGGGCCGCCGTCGCCGCCTCGTCCGCCGAGCTGCGCACCATCGGGGCCGAGGCGCAGTCGCTGCTCGAACGGATCGGCGCCGGCGGAGTGCTCGACGACCGCGAGCGAGCGGACGCGCGCCTGCTCGAGGCGCGCCTGCGTGACCGGATCCGCGCCCGCGCGCTGGCCCAGGAGCCGGTGGTCGGCGCCTGCGACCGGGCCCGCCGCCACGGCACCGACGTCCTGCTGCTCGACGACGGCGCGGGCGTCCGCACGCTGCCCGCACCCGTGCTGCAGCGCATCGCCGGCCTCATCGCCCCGGTGACCGACGGCCGCGTCACCGTCCGCGTGCTGCCTCCCGGACGCGACGCGCTGGTGACGGTGCTGGTCGACCACGCGGGGCGTGTGTCGGCCGAGGCGCTCAGCGCCACGGGGACCATCGTGCGGTCGGCGGACCCCCAGTTCTAGGGCTGGCCGCCGTACCGGCGCGTGGTTAGCGTCACGTCATGATCAGGTTCCTGTGGCGCGTGGTGATCTTCCTCGCCTCCGCGGCGCTCGGCCTGTGGGTGGCGTCGTTGCTGCTCGACGACGTCCACCTGCACGCCGGGGGCTTCGTCGTGGCGGTGGTGGTGTTCGCGGTGGTCCAGTCCGTCCTGGCCCCGTTCATCGCGAAGCTGGTCCAGCAGTACGCGCGGGCCTTCCTCGGCGGGGTCGGGCTGCTCGCGACGCTCGTGGCGCTCATCGTCTCGACACTCGTCAGCGACGGGCTGGAGATCGACGGCCTGCGCACGTGGCTGCTCGCGACCCTCGTCGTCTGGGTGGTGACCGCGATCGCGACGACGCTGCTGCCGGTGTTCGTTGCCAAGCGCGCCGTCCGGGCCACGAGGTCCGGCACCAGGACGGGCGCGGCCGGGACGGACGGCGCCGGCCGAACCGCGTAGGTCTCGTCCCCGTCCGGCCGTCGCGCCCTGTCCCCTCCTCCCCTGCGCACCGCACCGCCCCGGGCCGGCTGGTTCCGAGGCCGGGCGACGAGCCTGCGAGCCCCCGGCGCCCCGACTCGAGGCCCGCCGCCTAGCCTCGGAACCCCACCGCCAGCTCGGCCAGCAGCCGTGCCCCGAAGCCCGTCGGCCCGCGGTTGACCCAGGCCGCCGTCGCCGGCGCCTGTGCGGTCCCGGCGATGTCGATGTGCGCCCACGGCGTCCCCGAGACGAAGTGCTCGAGGAAAAGCCCCGCGGTGATGGACCCCGCGTTGATGCCGCCGAGGTTCTTCAGGTCCGCGACGTCGGAGTCCAGCCACGGTCGGTACGCCTGGATGAGGGGCAGCTCCCACACGGGCTCGTCGGACCTGGCGCCGGCGGCCTCGACGGCGGCCACCACCGCCGGGTTGTTGCCCATGACGCCCGCGACCTCGGTGCCGAACGTGCGCAGGCACGCGCCCGTCAGCGTGGCGACGTCCACGATCGCGTCCACACCCGCCTCGACGGCCAGCACCAGGGCGTCCGCCATGACCAGCCGGCCCTCGGCATCGGTGTTGACCACCTCGACCGTGGTGCCGCCGCGCGTGGTCAGCACGTCGCCCAGCTGCATCGCCGTGCCGGACGGCATGTTGTCGGTGCACATCAGCCAGGCGGTGACCGTCGCGGGGCAGCCGAGCGCGGGCAGCGCGACCATCGCGGCGAGGATGGCGCCGGCGCCGGTCATGTCGTTCTTCATCTGCGCGTGGGACTCGTCGGACGGCTTGAGGCTGATACCGCCGGCGTCGTACATGATGCCCTTGCCGACGAGGCCGAGGTGCCCCGTGGGCTCCCCCGCCGGCGTGTAGGTCAGCCGCACCATGCGCGGCTCGTTCGCGCTGCCGCG
>DASWOL010000039.1:0-3776 GCA_036398695.1 Cellulomonas sp.
TGTCCTTCGAGTGGCGCGGCAAGATCACCACGCCCGGCTGGCAGAGGGCCTACTACTGGGGCCTCGTCGGCGGCTCGTGGATCCCCGCGGTGCTGTGGGGCGTCGCGTTCGGCAACCTCGTCGCCGGCATGAAGATCGAGCCGCTGACGACGACGGTGAGCAACGTCGACGGCGTGGTGACCCGCCAGACGCTGCAGTACACCGGGACCTTCTGGGACCTGCTGACCAACGGGCACGGCTTCGCGCTGCTGAGCGGCGTGCTCACGGCGGTGGTCTTCCTCGCGCACGGCGCGATCTTCCTGGCGCTCAAGACCACCGGCGACCTGCAGGCGCGTGCCGCCTCGGCGGCGTCGCGGATCAGCGTGGCCGCGCTCGTCGTGGGCGCGGTGTGGGCGATCTGGCTGCAGCTGGCGTACTCGGGGAAGATGTGGACGTGGCTGCCCCTGCTCGTCGCCGCGATCGCCCTGGCGGGGTCGGCGTGGTTCACGCGAGTGCGCTCCGAAGGGCGCGCGTTCGCCTGCTCGGCCGTGGCGATCGTCGCCGCGGTGGTGCTGATCTTCGGCTCGCTCTACCCCGACGTGATCCCGTCGAACGTCGACCCGGCGTACTCGCTGACCGTCCACAACGCCTCGTCGAGCGCCTACACGCTGACGATGATGAGCTGGGTCGCGCTGATCTTCACGCCCATCGTGCTGGCCTACCAGGCGTGGTCGTACTGGGTGTTCCGCAAGCGCATCGGCGTGCAGCACATCCCCGAGCAGTCGCCGGTCACGTTCGCCGACCCTCGGGTGAACGCCAACCCGTCGCGGTGAGCGCGCCCGGGCTTCGGCCGGCGGCGTGAAGCCGCTCGACCCCCGCCTGCTGCGGCACGCGCGGTCCGCCCGGGGCTACCTCGCGCTCACCGTGGCGCTCGGCGTCGTCACTGCCGCGCTCGTCGTCGCCCAGGCCCTGCTCCTCGCCCACGCGCTGGGAGCAGCCGCCCACGACGAAGCCACGCTGGACACCCTCGCGCCGACCATCGGCTGGCTGGCCGCCGTGGTCGTCGCCCGAGCCGGTGTTGTCGCGGTCCAGGAACGGTTCGCACATCGCGCCGCCACGCGCGCCGTCGGCGAGCTGCGAGCGGGTGTCGTCGCGCACGCCGTCGCGCTGGGGCCGCGTTGGCTGGCCACCGGGCGCGGGCCGGAGGTCGTCACGCTCGCCACGCGCGGGCTCGACGCCCTCGAGCCCTACTTCGTCCGCTACCTGCCGCAGCTGGTGCTGTCCGCCACGGTGACACCGGCGACGATCCTCGTCGTCCTCGGACTGGACTGGGTCTCGGCGGCGATTGTCGTCGGGACGCTGCCGCTGGTGCCGATCTTCATGGTGCTCATCGGCCGGATGACCGAGGGACGCTCGGAGCACGGCCTGGCGGCGATGTCCCGGCTCGGCTCGCAGGTGCTCGACCTGCTGGCGGGGCTCCCGACGCTGCGGGCGTTCGGCCGCGAGGCGGGACCGGCGGCCAGGGTGCGGGCGCTCGGCGACGCGCACCGGCGGGCGACGATGGGCACGCTGCGGGTGGCGTTCCTGTCCGGGATGGTGCTCGAGCTGCTGACGACGCTGTCCGTGGCGCTCCTCGCCGTGTCGATCGGGCTGCGGCTGGTGGGCGGCGGCCTGTCGCTGGAGACAGGGCTCGCGGTGCTCATCCTGGCGCCCGAGGTCTACTGGCCGTTGCGGCAGGTGGGCGCGCAGTTCCACGCCTCGACCGACGGCGTCGCGGCGGCCGAGGCCGCGTTCGCCGTGATCGAGGCGCCCGTGCCGGCGGCGGGCACCGTTGCCTGCCCGGACCTGCGCAGCGCCACGTTGCGCCTGCGAGGGGTCACCGTGCGCTCGTCCGGCGGGCGGACGCCCGACTCCCTCGACCTGACGCTGGAGCCCGGTCGCGTCACCGCCCTCGTCGGTCCCAGCGGAGCGGGCAAGACCACCGCGGTCGAGGTGCTGCTCGGCCTGCTGCCGCCCGACGAGGGGACGGCCGCGGTGGCCGGTCCCGACGCCCAGCCGGTGCCGCTGTCCCAGCTGGATCTCACGACGTACTGGCCGCAGGTGGCGTGGCTGCCGCAGCGGCCGGTGCTCGAGCCGGGGCCGCTGCGCGAGCTCGTCGGCGGCACCGACCGCGAGCGCGCGGCCGCCGCGGCCCGCACGGGGCTGGATGCCGTGGTGGCCGGTCTCCCCGACGGGTGGGACACCGAGCTCGGCGCCGGCGGCTCCGGGCTGTCCGTCGGGCAGCGGCAGCGCGTGGCGCTGACTCGTGCGCTGCTGTCGCACGCGCCGCTCGTCGTGCTCGACGAACCGACCGCGCACCTCGACGCGGCCGGCGAGCGGGTGGTGCTCGACACCGTCGAGGCGATGCGCGCGGCCGGCCGGACCGTGCTGCTCGTGGCGCACCGCCCGTCCCTCGTCGCCACCGCCGACACCGTGGTCACCGTCGCCGCCGAGGCCCCAGCAGCCGCCGCCCCGGCCGACGCAGCCCACCCGACCCCGGCCGACGCGCAGCGGCCCCCGCTCCCACCCCCGGGTCGGGCCACATGACTACTCCTCGCCCTCCTCGCACTCCCCGCACTCCGCCCACTCCTCGCACTCCCCCCACTCCCCGCACTCCTCGCACTCCCCCCACCTCCCCCGGCCGACTCAGCACCTCACCCACCTCCCCCGGCCGACTCGGCACTTCGGTGCCGGGTCGGCGCTCGGATGTACCGAGTCGGCAGCGAAGTGCCGAGCCGGCCGACGAGGGAGCGCGCCCGCCCCGCGGCACCTTGCGACGGGCCGTCCGGCTGCTGGGGCTCGACACCCGGCGGGTGGTGCTCGCCGTGCTGACGGGCACGCTGGCACTGGGGTGCGCGGTGGCGCTCGCGGCGGTCTCGGCGTGGCTGATCGCGCGCGCGTCGCAGATGCCACCCGTGCTGCAGCTGTCGATCGCGACCGTCGCGGTGCGCACGTTCGGCATCGGGCGCGGCGTGCTGCGCTACCTGGACCGGCTGGTGTCGCACGACGTCGCACTGCGCGGCATGACGAACCTGCGCACCACCCTCTACGCACGGCTGGCGGCCGGCCGCACCGAGGCGACGCTGCGGCTGCGGCGCGGCGACCTGCTGGAACGCGTCGGCGCCGACGTCGACGCCGTCGGGGACGTCGTGGTGCGCGGGCTGCTGCCCGCAGGGGTCGCACTGCTGCTGGGCATCGGCACGGTGACCGCCATGGCGTTCTTCTGGCCGCCGGCGGCGGCCGCGCTGGCCGCGTGCCTGCTGCTCGCCGGGGTCGTGGCTCCGCTGCTCGCCGCGCGCGGGGCGCGTGCCGCCGAACGGCAGGCCGCATCGGCGCGGGCCGACGCGTCGGCCACGGCGCTGGCGGCGCTCGACGACGCCGGGCCGCTGCTCGTCACCGGCGGCCTGGACCGGCGCGTCGCGGAGCTCCGGGAGGCTGACCGGCGGCTGGCCACCGCCACCGACTCCGGGGCGAGGGCGAGCGCGATCGCCGCCGGGCTCGGCATCCTCGCGACGGGCCTGGCGGCCACGGCGGCGCTCGTCACCGGGATACCGGCGGTCTCGTCGGGCGCCCTGTCCCCCGTGGAGCTCGCGGTGATCGTCCTGACGCCCCTGGCCGCGTTCGAGGCGACCGGGATGCTGCCGGCCGCCGCGGTGTCCGTGCAGAAGTCGCGGGCCGCCGCCGCCCGCATCCTCGCTCTCCTCGACGAGGCCGGGTCCGCTGCACAGCCCGCCGCCCGGTCCGCTGCGGGGTCCGCC
>DASWOL010000040.1:0-8994 GCA_036398695.1 Cellulomonas sp.
CGCGCGACCGGTGGACCGTCATGCGCGCCGGGGTCGACGAGCGCGGCTGGGTGCCCCTGTCGGGGTACGTCAGCCCACCGTCGGGCTCCAACCCGTTCGGGGTCGACGGCTACAAGACCATCGCCTACGAGCTGTTCGAGCAGCTCGGCGGGCAGGTGCCGGACGTCGTCGTCGCCCCGGTAGCCTACGGCGACGGCGTCGCGGGGATCGCGCGCGGGTTCGGCGACCTCGTCCTGCTGGGCCTGGCCGACCGCGTCCCGCGCCTGGTGGCCGCCGAGCCGTTCGGCCCGCACGAGGCCGCGCTGCGCGGCGGCTTCCTGCCCGGCGCGACCGTGCCCTCGGGCCCCACCGTCGCGTTCTCCATCGGCTCCCCGATGGCCACGTGGCAGGCCTGGGAGGCCCTGGAGAGCACCGGCGGTGCGGCCGCCACCGCCGACGACGAGCAGATCATGGCCGCCCAGACCCGCCTGGCCCGCACGGAGGGCCTGTACCTGGAGGCGTCGTCGGTCATCACGCTCGCCGTCGTGCCGGAGCTCGTGCGGCGCGGAGCGGTGGGCGCGGACGACACCGTCGTGCTGCTCGGCACGTCCACCGGCCTGAAGGACGTCGGCGCGACCGCCGCCCGGCTCGCCCCCGTCCCCGTGATCGAGCCGACACTCGCCGCGTTCGACGCCGCCACCACCGGGGCCCGCTGACCGTGCGCATCGCGTACGCGTCCGCCGGCAGCCGGGACTCCGCCACCGCCGTCGCCCTCGCGCGGCAGGCGGAGGAGGCGGGCTTCGCGGAGGTGTGGCTGAGCGAGGACTACCTGGAGCGCGGGGCGTTCGCCGTCGCGGGGGCGGTCGCCGCGAGCACGACGCGCGTCACGGTCGGGCTCGGCGTCATCAACCCGTGGACCCGGCACGTGGGCGTGACCGCCATGGAGTGCGCGGCGCTCGACGAGATCAGCGGCGGGCGGCTGGTCGTCGGGATCGGCGCGAGCAACAAGATGTGGATGAGCAGCCGGCTCGGCCTGCCGTTCGCCCGGCCCGTCAGCACGCTGGCTGACTACACCACGGCGCTGCGCACGCTGCTGCGCGGCGAGCACCTGCACCGGGAGGTCAACGGCCTCGCCGTCGACGCCCGGCTCGCGTTCACCCCGCTGCGGCCCGACCTGCCGATCTTCCTCGGGGTCAAGGGCGAGCGCGCACTGGCGGTCGGCGCGGAGATCGCCGACGGGCTGATGCTGTCCGTGCTGTCCACCCCGGCGTACGTGCGCTGGATCCGCGAGCAGCACCCGCGGCCCGACCTGACCCTCACCGGGTACGCAGCCTTCTCCTGCGACGGCGACGGCGACCGGGCCCGGGAGCGCGTGCGCGCCCGCACCGCCCGGTTCCTCGGCATGCACGGCGCTGCGCCGATCACCGCGGTCGCCGGGCTGGGCGCCGACCGGGCCACCGCCCTGCGGGAGCGGATGCTCGCCGGGGCCGACGGGTCGGACCTGGTCGACGACGATCTGCTGCGCACCTTCACGCTCGCAGGAACGCCCGCCGAGTGCGCCGACGGCATGCGGGCGTTCGCCGCGGCCGGGCTCGACACGCTCGTCGTGATGGACGACGGCGTCTCGCCCGCGCACGAGGTGCTGGCCCGAGCGGCCGAGGCCGCCCGGCTCGCCGGACTCCTCGCGTGATCGCGCGGGTGGCCGGCGGTGTCGTCTCCGGCGATGTTCGCCGGCAGCCCGGGGTGAGCGTGCGGCCGTCAACCGACGGGGTCGAGCCCGGCCGTGTCGCGCCCCGCCGGGGCCGCCGGCGCGGGCGACGGGACCCGGCCGAGACCGGTCGGCGGCCCGTCGAGGGCCGACGAGCCGTGCGTCTCCGCGCTGATGCCCAGCTCCAGCCCCTCGACCGCCAGCACCGCGCGGGCCACGTCCCGCACGCGGTGCAGGTCGAGCCCCGTGAGCTCCTGGATGCGCCGCAGCCGGTACGCCACGGTGTTGGGGTGCACCACCAGCCGGCGCGCCGTCTCGGGGACGGACAGGTCCGTGCCCAGGTGGCAGCGCAGGGTCTCCACCAGCAGCTCGTGCGCGGCGAGCGGACGCAGGTAGCGGTCCTGCAGGTTGATGACCATGCGGGGGTCGCGCATCGCCAGGACCTCCAGCAGCACGTCCGCGAACAGCACGACCTCCCGCGCCGCGCCGCGCAGCCGGCCCACGCGCAGCGCACCGATCGCCTGCCGGCACGAGCCGCCGACCCGGCCCAGCCCGAGCCGCGGCTCGCCGATCGCCGCGACGGCCGCGAGCGCGAGCCGGCGCCGGTCCAGGCCGGCGGCCAGTCGCGTCGCCAGGGCCTCCGGTGCCCCGTCGTACGGGACCGCCAGCACGACCACCGGGACACCGTCGTCCTCGCGGACCACGCCGGACAGCGGCGCCAGGCCCGTGATGGCCTGCAGGTGGGTGACCACGTGGTGGCGCAGCGCCGCCAGCTCGAGCGGGTCGACGGGATCGACGCCATGAGCACCGCCGTCGCTCTGGGCGCCGCGTGCACCGTGGAGGCCGGGTGCACGCGCGGCCTCCTGGCTCCCGGGTGCACGGCCCAGCGGCGCCCGCTGCCGGGGAGCCAGACCCACGGCGATGCCGACGACGCGCGTGGTGTCCTCCACCGGCATGCCCAGCGTCCGCAGCAGGCCCGCCAGGTCCACCGGGTCGATGGGCTCGCCCGTGACGAGACGGTTCATCAGGTCCGGCTCGGTCAGCACGGTGCGGGTGGCGATGCGCTGCTGCATCTCCAGGAACGTCTCGAGCATCGCGCCCTCGAGGTGGTCCAGGACCGCCACGATCGCCTGCTGACCCGCACGCAGCGCGCCCAGCGGCACCTGCATGCGCGCGCACCTCGCCTGGAAGGTGTCCACCAGGCTGCGCTCGGCGTTGCGGTACGACTGGATGACCGCCGACTGCGACACCCCCTGCAGCGCGCGCCGCTGCCCGTTGGTGGCGGCCGTCGCCAGCTCCGCCGCGGACGGGGGACGGTCCTCCATCAGGCAGACCAGGACGTTGAGGATGGAGTCGCGCACCTGGTCCTGCAGATCGGTGCGGTCCACCAGGATCTGCGGGTACGCGGGCACCGACTGCCACACCCGGTCGGTGATCTCGCCGATCAGCTCCTCGAAGTCGGCCACCATCGACCGAGCGACGCGCAGCACCTCGTCGGGGATCCTCGCCACCGTGCCCTCCCCTCCAGAACGGTCCAGCACCTGAGCTCACAACCCGGACCATTGTCCCTTGTCGAGCGGTCGCTCTGCGCCGCTCCGACCTCGCCCCAGGAGGCTCCACCCGTGATCGACCTGCGGTCCGACACCGTCACCCAGCCCACCCCCGCCATGCGCCAGGCCATGGCCGACGCCGCCGTCGGCGACGACGTCCTCGACGGCGACCCGACGCTGCGCGAGCTTGAACGCACCGTCGCCGGCCTCACCGGCCGGGAGGACGCCCTCTGGATGCCCACGGGGTGCATGTCCAACCTCGTGGGGCTCATGCTGCACCTGCGTCGTGGCGACCGGTTCCTCGCTCCCGCGCACGCCCATGTCGTCGACTCCGAGCTCGGCACCGCTGCCTGGCTCGCGCAGGGGATGCCCGTCGAGCTGCCCTGGGCCCCGACCCCCGGCACGGCGGGCGTCCCGTCCGTCGCGGACGTCGTCGCGGCCGCCACGGCCGGCGGCCCGTACTACACCCTGCGCCCGGCCCTGCTCTGCCTGGAGAACACCCACAACGCCGCGGGCGGCTCGGTGACCGACCCCACCACCCACCACCGCCTCGTCGCCGCGGCGCACTCCCACGGGCTGGCCGTGCACCTCGACGGCGCCCGGATCTGGCACGCCGCCGCAGCGCTCGGCGTCGAGGTCCGCGAGCTCGTCGGCGATGCGGACACCGTCTCGGTGTGCCTGTCCAAGGGCCTCGGCGCTCCCGTGGGCTCCGTGCTCGCGGGCAGCACCGACCACATCACCGAGGCCCGGCGCATCCGCAAGATGCTCGGCGGCGGCATCCGGCAGGGCGGCGTCCTCGGGGCCGCCGGGCTGGTCGCCCTCCACGAGGGCCTGCCGCGCATCGACGACGACCGCCTGCTCGCCCAGCACCTGGCCGACGGGCTGGCCACCCTCGGCTGCCGGGTGGTCCCGCCCGCCACCAACATCCTGCTCGTGGCCGTGCCGGACCTGGCCGCCGCCCTGGCAGGTCTGGTGGGGGTCGGTGTCCTGGCCTCCACGATGAACGGCCACGTCCGGTTCGTCACCCACCGCGACGTCACGACCACCGACGTCGACGCCGCGCTGGCCGCGATCGCGGCGTCCCCAGAGGTCCTGGCCGCCCTGCGCCCTGCGGCAGCCTGACGTCCCTCCCGCCACCCCGCTACCCCCAGGAGGGTTCATGTCCGTGCAGATCGGCTACGCCGCCATGTCCGAGCAGTTCCACCCCACCGAGCTCGTCGAGCTCTGCCGGCTGGCTGACGAGGCCGGCTTCCAGGGCGTGATGGCCGCCGACCACTTCCAGCCCTGGGTGCCCGCCCAGGGGCAGGCGCCGTTCGTCTGGAACCTGCTGACCGCCGTCGGCGCGACCACCCGCGGCGATCTCGGCCCGGGCGTGACCTGCCCGTCGTTCAAGATGCACCCGGCGATGGTCGCGCAGGCCTCCGCCACCCTCGCCGCCCTGTACCCCGGGCGGCACTGGCTGGGGCTGGGCTCCGGCGAGGCGCTGAACGAGCACGTCGTCGGCGGCTACTGGCCCGAGGCCCCGGACCGGCTGCGTCGCATGTGGGAGGCCGTCGAGGTCATCCGCAAGCTCTTCAGCGGCAAGGAGGTCAAGCACCGCGGCGAGTTCTTCACGCTCGAGAAGACCAGGCTCTGGACCCTCGACGACGCGCCGCCCGTCTACGTCGCGACGGCCGGTCCCGTCACCGCACGCCGCACCGGGCGCGAGGTCGACGGGATCATCACCCCCGGCGCCTCGCTCGACAAGGTCGGCGGCCTCCTCGGCAGGTTCGCCGAGGGCGCCCGCGAGGCCGGCAAGGACCCTGACGCCATGCCGAAGATCCTGCAGCTCCACCTGTCCTGGGCCCCCACCTACGAGGAGGCCCTGTCCGACGCACTGACCGAGTGGCCGAACGGTGGCATGAAGTTCCCCAAGGGCGACATCCGCTCGCCGTACGACTTCGAGCAGATGGCGCGCCTGGTCCGCCCCGAGGACTTCGAGGGCCGGCTGCTCATCTCGGAGGACCCCGACGCGCACCGCGCCGAGATCCAGCGGTTCGTCGACGCCGGGTTCACCCACATCTACCTGCACAACGTCGGCCGCGACCAGCGCCGCTGGATCGACGTCTTCTCCCGCGACGTCCTGCCCGGGCTCGTCGCATGACCGGGTCACAGGCCGCGGTGGCCGGGGCGGGCGGAGACGGGAACCTCAGCGGCACCGGGCCCGCACCCGTCCGGCGGCTCGGTCCGGACGGGCCGCCGGTCGGCGCGCAGGGCCTCGGCTGCGCCGGCATGAGCGGCCTCTACACCGCCACGCAGACCGCCCCGGGCAGCGTCGACGAGCGCGAGGCGGTCGCCACCGTGCACCTGGCGCTCGACCTCGGCGTCACCCTGCTCGACACCTCCGACGACTACGGCCCCCGGACCAACGAGGAGCTGCTGGGCCGGGCTCTCGCCGGACGGCGGGACGACGCCGTGCTCGCCACGAAGTGCGGGATCGTGCGCGACGACGCCGGGCAGATGCGGCTCGACGGCTCCCCCGCGCACGTCCGGGAGGCGTGCGAGGCGTCGCTGCGTCGGCTCGGCACCGACCGCATCGACGTGTACTACCTGCACCGGCTCGACCCGCGCGTGCCCGTCGAGGACACCGTCGGCGCCATGGCCGACCTGGTGTCCGCCGGGAAGGTCCGGCACATCGGGCTGTGCGAGGTCGACGCGGCCACGATCCGCCGCGCGCACGCCGTGCACCCGCTGGCCGCAGTCCAGACCGAGTACTCGCTGGTCGCGCGCGACATCGAGGACGAGGTGCTGCCTGCCCTGCGGGAGCTCGGCATCGCGCTCGTCGCGTACTCCCCGCTCGGGCGCGGGCTGCTCACCGGCGCCGTCCGGGACGCCGGGCAGCTCGCCGTGGGCGACTTCCGACGCACCATCCCCCGGTTCGCCGCCGAGGCGCTCCGCGCCAACGTCGCGCTGGCGGACGTCCTCGCGGCCCTCGCCGCCGAACGCGGGTGCACACCGACGCAGCTCGCGCTCGCCTGGGTGCTGGCCCAGGGCGGCGACGTCGTGCCCATCCCCGGGACACGGCGGAGGGACAGGCTGCGGGAGAACGTCGGCGCTGCCGGCATCGTCCTGGGCGCCGAGGAGGCGGCGCAGATCGGCGCAGCGGTCGATCCCGCACGGGTGGTCGGCGACCGGCACTCGCGGGCGAGGGCACGCCCGTGACGGCGCAGTAGCCGCTCAGCAGCCGGCCGAGTCGTCGGGCGCAGCAGTCCGCCCGCCTCGTGCGCCCGCGCACGGCGACGCGCGCTCGAGCCGCACCACCCCTGCCGCGGGCGGGTCAGACCCCTTCGGCCCGGGCGGGGATGCCTGCCCGCCGGTGACCGCGGCGGCCTGCGGTGCAGGCGCGCTGCGGTTCGCGCGAGGTCGGAGGAGGGTCCATCCGAGCGTGGCGAGCACGAGAACGACCCCGAGCGCTCCGGCGATGACGATGACCGGCTGCGCGGGTGCCAGCAGTCCGGGCGTGCCCAGGAAGTTCCCGACCGCGGCGGCGCCTGCGAAGGTGGCCCCGACGACGGACCAGACCTGCGCCTGCTGGTTGCGTGGGACCTGCTCGTAGACGAGGTTGCGCACCCCGACGTTGTGGATCGCGTTGCCGACACCACCGCCGACGAACGCCACCGCGATCACGACCGCCGAAGCGACCAGCCCCTCGACGAGGATCGCCGCGGAGACCGCCAGACCCCCGATCAGCACGCAGTGCACGGCACCGAGCCGCACCCTCGTCCGGCTCGTCATCCCGGCACCGACCAGCGAGCCGACCGCCCACGCGGACAGCAGCAGCGCGTACCCGACGGCGCTGCCGGCGACCTCCTGCAGGTAGAACACCCCTGCCACGCCCTCCATGGACGTGACGACCACGACACCGAGCAGCACCGGGATGAACGCCCGGAACACCGCCATCGTGCGGATCGTGCGCGTGCCGAGCCACGCCTCGTGCCAGGAGGTCGCCTCGACCTCGACGTGAGCCACCCGAGGACCTGCCCGCAGCACGAGAACCGCCGAACCCGTCAGCAGCGCGCCGCAGACCCAGAACGCGACATCGGCTCCGAGCGCGGCGACGAGCGCGGCCAGGGGTGGTGCGCCGATCGACGCGATGGACCCGATACCCACGGCGAACGAGCTCGCGGAGCGTTCGTCCATCGCCCTGGCCCGCGGGAGGAGCTTGAACACCGCCGCCGAGACCACGACCGAGCAGGTCGACTGGACCGCGGCCAACGCCACGAGCGCGACCGGTGAGTCCAGGAAGCCGATGCCCACGGCGCAGAGCGCGGAGAGCGCGAGCGAGGCCGTCCAGGCGGCCCGTCCGGAGGTGCGGTCGACGATCCAGCCCAGGACGGGTGCGAGCAGGATCGGCGGCACGAGGTTGGCCAGCACGACCGCGGTCACCCACCACGACACGTCCTGCGCCGAGCTGGACAGCAGGAGCAGCAGGTAGATCGCGGAGTCGACGAAGTAGCCGATGCAGATCGCCGCCATGAGGACGACGGTCCGGGCGGGAAGGTTGCCGACGCGGTGCAGGGAGGCCATGCGCTCCTGACGAACGAGATCGTGACGACGTGGACCCCCGACAGATCGCTGTCGGGGGTCAGATGCTCCCTCGACTGGACTCGAACCAGTAACCGTCCGATTAACAGTCGGATGCTCTGCCAATTGAGCTACGAGGGATCGCGCGGGGAAAACTCTAGCAGCCCTCCGAGGGTGCTCTGAGCACCGGGTCCGGACCCCGGACGCGGCGCAGCAGCATCAGCCGCGCAGCCCCGCGGCGGCACGGAGCTGCTCCTCCGCGGCGTTCACCACGGTGGCGACCGCGGGGTCCGCGAGGTTCACCCGGCCGTCCCCGACGACCTGGGTCAGCAGCGCGCCGTCCTCGTCCCGTCGCAGCGCGATCTGCACCTGCCGGCCGCCGGGCACCCGGACGGTCTCGGCCTGGACGACCGAGGACTGCACCCGCTCGCGCAGCGTCTGGGCGAACGCCGACGGGCTGGACCCGGTCAGCGGCAGGTCCTCGTGGGTGCCGTCGATCCAGCGCACCGTGATGGTCGAGGTCTCCGCCGTGAGGGTGGCGCGGTCGACGTCCGACCACGGGTGCCGGTCGAACGCGCCGCCGGGGCCGGTGACGTACAGGGCGCGGCGGGTGGCGACGGCCCAGCGTTCCTCGGTGAGCTCGGCGGCCGCGAGGATGCGGTCGCCGGGGCGCAGGTCGAGCTGCTCCCTGAGAGCAGCAGGCAGGGCGGGACGACGCGAGAACAGGGCCACGCCGTCACCGTAGTCCTCGCGGCTGTGCCCGGGAACCGCGTCGGTGCGGAGTGTCGTGGCCACCCGGCCGGTAGCCTGAGCACCCGTCGGGCCAGTAGCTCAGTCGGTCAGAGCAGCGGACTCATAATCCGTCGGTCGTGGGTTCAAGCCCCACCTGGCCCACCGACCGCCGGCCCCTCCCCGATATCAGCTCTCGGCGGGCTCGGTCGTGCCCTCGTAGAGCGCGAGCAGGTTGCCCTCGGTGTCCCGGAGCACGGCCCACCAGCTCGTCGCGGTGATGGGCTCCTTGCCCTGGACGACCTCGCCGCCGAGCTCGACGACCGAGGCCAGCGCCGCGTCGATCGAGTCGACCTCGACGTAGGAGCGGATCTCGGTGAGGTGGCCCGACCTGGGCGCGATGCCGCCGCCGCTGATCTTGTTGGGGGCCTGCCACATCGGGTAGCCCTCGAACCCGGGGACCTC
>DASWOL010000041.1:0-9400 GCA_036398695.1 Cellulomonas sp.
ACGGGCGGAACACGAAGCGCTCGAGGCCGCGTGCGAGTACCTGGGTGCCGTCCGCGTCGATCCGGAAGCTCAGCTCGCGCCCCATCCCGCCGCGCCACCGCCCGGGTCCGCCGGAGTCCGGGCGCAGCCCGTACCGCAGGACGTGCACGTCCAGCTCGGCCTCGGAGGACTCCATCGGCGAGGACGCCAGGTTGGAGTAGCTGTTGTCCTTGCCGTCGTGACCGTCCAGGCCGTGCGCGGCGCCGAAGCCGCCGAACAGGCGGGTGATCACCTGCGAGCCCCGCCCGTGGCCGTCCTGCTCCGAGACGACGACGGGGATCACCACGCCGCTGCCCGCCACCGGCATGATCTGCGGCGCGAGCTGCACGAAGGCCCCGCCGATCGTGTCGCTGACCCGGACGGCCGAGCCGTGCCGGACACCGACCGCCGCCGGGCGCACCGCGTTGACGACCGTGCCCTCCGGGGCGGTGACGGACAGGATCTGGGTGTGGCCTCCGTCGGCGTCGAAGGTGGGGTCCAGCGTGACCAGCGCCGAGCGGATCCGCCCGGTGGTCATCGGCTGCGGCCTGCCCCGGCTGACGATGTTGAACGCCGCCGGCACCTGCACGTCGGTGCCGGTGAAGTCGACCGCCAGGCCGCCGTCCTCCTGCACCGTCAGGGCCACCTGGTAGCGCACGGGGTAGGGACTGATGCCGTCGTCGTCCAGGAAGTCGCTGAACACCCGCCGGCCCGCGGGCAGCGCGGAGACCAGCTCTCGGGCCCGGGCGATGCTGTGCTGCTCGAGCGCGTCCTGCGCCGCCAGGTAGCGGTCCACGCCGTAGCGCTCGACGAGCTCGGCGACTCCCGCACGGCCGACGTGCAGCGCGGCGAGCATCGCGCGGATGTCCGCCGCGTTGGCGTCCGGGGTCCGGTTGTTGATCCGGATGATCTGGTCGACGTCGTCGTTGAGCACCCCGGCGCGCACGAGTTTGACCGGTGGCAGCTGCAACCCCTCCTGGAACACGTCGGTGTTGAACGGCGAGATGCTGCTCGGCACGCGTCCGCCGATGTCGGAGGAGTGGATGAACGCCAGGCCGTAGCCGACGAGCACGTCCCCCGCGTAGTAGGGGGCGATCACGTGCAGGTCGGCCAGGTGCGTCGCGACGCCGCCGCTGGACGAGGCCTCGTTGGCGATGACCACGTCGCCCGCGCCGAGCTCGCCGATGGTCGCCAGCAGCTCGCGGCAGTCCACGAGCGTGAGCAGCGTGGAGCCCACGGAGTCCGGCGTCGCCATCACGCGACCGTGCACGTTGACGAGCGTGGCGCAGAAGTCCTCGCCGTCCTTGACGTACAGCGACCGTGAGGTCCGCTTGATGGTGAAGCCCATCTGGACGGCGATGGCCTGCAGCTTCTTGGCGATGGCCGCGGGGGCGAGATCGGTCACGGTGCGGGGGCCTCCTGCCGGTCCAGGGTGAGGCTGTCGGCGCCCTGCTGACGCAGCGTCCAGCCGTCGAGCACGAGAACGGTGGTGTTGGGCAGGTCGAGCAGGGCCGGACCGCGCACGTGCAGGCCGATGCCGAGCGCCGAGGCGTCGTAGACCTCGGCCTCGTGCCAGCGCCCGCCGGCGTGCACCCTGCGTCGCCCGCGCGGCACGGCTGCGCCGCCGTACCGGCCCGCTGGCACGGGCAACGGCTCGGCGTGACCGAGGTCGGTCGCGGCGACCCCCACGAGTGTGAGCCGTGAGCCGGGGTCCCGGTGCCCGAAGAGCCGCTCGTGCTCGGCGTGGAACGCCGCGGTCACCTGATCGGCGGACAGCGGCAGCTCCTCGCGCCGCACCGGCAGGTCGAGCGTGTAGGACTGGCCGACGTGCCGCAGCTGCAGGCTCACCAGCACCTCGTTCGCGGCGGCGGGAGAGCCCTGCTCCGTCAGCCACCGGTCCCCGGCGGCGAACATCTGCGCCGCGTAGGCCGAGGCGGCGGCCACCGCCGCGTCGTCGACGGACCGGCCCAGACCGCGCACGCTGTCGCGGCGGCGATCGGCCGCCACGGCGCCGAGCGCGCAGAACGTGCCCGCCTCCAGCGGCACGACGACCCGGGTGATGCCCACCTCCTCGGCGAGCATGACGGCGTGCGTCGGCCCGGCGCCGCCGAAGGGCATCAGCGTGAAGTCCTGGGCGAGGTGCCCGCGTCGCGCGAGGACCTTCTCGAGCTCCGCGGCCATGCCGACCGTGGCGAGGTCGAGCACCGCGGCCGCGACGCGGGCCTCGGCGTCGTGGCCCTCGATCCTGAGCTCCGCGGCCACCGGAGCAGCAGCCTTCGCCGCCGCGTCGCGGTCCAGCCGCTGGCGCCCGGCGAGCACGCCGTCATGGGCCAGCACACCCGCCAGCAGGTAGGCGTCGGTGACGGTGAAGCGGTCGCCGCCCAGGCCGTAGGCGGCCGGGCCGGGTGCGGCGCCCGCGCTCTCGGGGCCGACGTGCAGCATGCCGCCTCGGTCGACCCAGGCGACCGAGCCGCCGCCGGCGCCGATGGCGTTCACGTCGACGACCGGCACGATGAGGGGCAGGCCGCCGATCTCGGTCCGGGTGGTGAAGTCGGCCTCGCCGCGCACGCACACCGAGATGTCGCTGCTCGTGCCGCCCATGTCGAAGGTGATGACCCGGTCCGAGCCGGACCGGGCAGCGAGGTCGACGGCGGCGGTCACGCCGGACGCCGGGCCGGACAGCATCGTGTCGATCGGGCGTGCGCGCGCCGACGCGATCGAGGCCGAGCCGCCGTTGGAGCTCGTGATGGCCAACGGCGCCGTGACGCCCCGCGCCCGCAGACCTGCCTCCAGGTCGTCGAGGTAGGCGGTCATCAGGGGCGTGACGTACGAGTTGATCGTCACGACGGACGTGCGGCCGTACTCGCGGATCTCCGGCCACAGGCCCGCCGACGCGGCCACCGGCAGGCCGCCCAACGCCGTGCTGAGCCGGTCGGCGACCGCCTGCTCGAACTCGGGGACGAGGTAGCTGTGCAGCACGGTGAGCGCGACGCACTCGGCGCCGAGCACCTCGACCCGCTCGGCCACCCGGGTGATCTCGGCGTCGTCCGGGACGGCCACCACCCCGCCGGCGGCGTCGAGGCGGGCGTCGATCTCGACGACGTGCTCGCGCGGGACGAGCGGCTCGAGGTGCGGCTGGCGCAGGTTGTACTCCTCGGGCAGCCGCCGGGTGAGGGTGAGGACGTCGCGGTGGCCGCGGCTCACGACCAGCGCGACCCGCGCCCCCCGGCGCTGGATGACGGCGTTGAGCCCGATGGTCGTGCCGTGCGCGATCGAGGCGATCTCGCCGGCCTGCAACCCGGTCTCCGCGATGAGGCGCTCCAGCCCCCGCAGGACCGCCAGCGACGGGCGCTCGGGTGTGCTCGGCTCCTTGAGGGGGTACCGCATGCCGGTGCGCGTCGACACCGCGATCAGGTCCGTGAAGGTGCCCCCGACGTCGATCCCGATCCGGACGTGGGGTCCGCCGCTCACTCGTCGAACCCGATGGGGTGGAACTGCGCCTGGCAGGGGTGGCCGTTGGCCGCCCAGATCGTGCGGCTCTGCGGCTGGTAGAGGTACGCCTCGAGCGTCGGGCCGTCGGTGTGCTTGCAGATGCTCGAGCCGCCCGGCTCGGGGTCGTGGTCGCCGAGGATCGCGATGCCCGCGGCGACGTCGATCGAGCCGGCCCGCCCGACGAGCAGGTTCATGTAGCGGTCGTAGCGGGTGTACGCCGCTGGGCGCTGGGCGATGTCGGTGACCTGGTCCCAGGTGTCGGGCTCGGAGAACGTGCCGGACACGCCCGCGGCGACGAAGTTGGCCGGGTAGGAGCGCTGCGGCTCGGGCCACCGCACGGCCATCCGCTCGAAGGTGACCTCGACCTTCGCGAACCGCCCGGTGGCGTCCCCGATGAGCAGCGTGCGCCCGGTGTACCCGCGCGGCGCCTCGCCCAGCACCTCCAGCGCGTCCTCGATGGTCGCGCAGTGCTGGTAGATGGTGTGCATGGTGTCGTAGAGGCTGACGCCGACCTCACGGCCGGTGGCGTAGGCCTGCTGGCCGTCGCGCGGCTTCTGGCCGCACCCGACCACCGTCAGGCCGCGCTCGTTCATGCCCTCCGGCTGACAGACCCGCTCGGGGTAGGTACCCATCTCGATGAAGCGGTAGCCATGGTCGGGCGTGACCTTGGCGACGTAGGCGTCCTGCTCGGTCATGAACGGCACGCCGAGGTCGCCGTTCTTGCCGAGCAGGAGGCTGCCGTCCGTCGTGGCCGGTCCCGTCGCCGCGAAGACCGAGCACTCGATGCGGGCGCCGCCGCCGGCGCCGAAGGCGGAGATGCGCAGGTCGTCCCAGTCGATGCCCGCCCCGTCGCCGATGCCGCGCAGCTCCTCCAGCACCTCGGGCTCGCGCCGCTCCAGCACCGCCATGAAGCGATCGGCCACCTGGCGCGAGGTCTCGCGCGGCACCGCGGTGGCCATCTGGCGCAGGGTCTTGTCCACCCGGACCGCGACCATGTCCGCGAGCAGGCCACCCTTCTGCACGCCCCGTTCATACGGGGCCCCGCTCACCGTCACGCAGGGCAGCACCCCGCCGATCCTCGTCAGCGTGCCCATCGTTCCTCTCCCGTCCGTGCCGCCCGGTCGTGGGCGGTCCTGTCCTGTGCGCGGGGCGGCCCCGCCGGTCGGCGCGGGCGGCGTGCGGCTGCCTCAGGGCAGCTTCGCGGCCAGCCGGGCACCGACGTCCGCAACCCTCAGGTCGTCGTCGATGCGCAGCAGCCGCAGCAGGCTCTCCGCGTTGCTCGCCACGTGCCTGCGCATCGAGTCCTCGACGTGCACGTCGTGCCGCTCGAGCTGGTCCACCATCGCGGCGTGGTCGAGCACGCGCTGGCGGTAGTACTCCAGGAACTCGTCCCGTCGTCCCTCCTCCTGCGCGCCGTCGAGGATGGTGCGGCAGTAGTAGACCGTGTGGATCGACAGTCCGTCGAGCGCGTCGAGCACGGGCTGGTTGCGGCTCAGGTCCGCCACCCTGGCGTGGAACGAGCCGTTCAGGCGTGACACCGCCGCGAGGTCGCGGGCCTGCAGCGCCTCCAGCTCCAGGTCGCTGATCTGCCGCAGCCGGATGAGGTCCTCGTCGCGCACGAGCTGCGCCGCGAGCCGGCTGGCGAGGCCCTCCAGGACCGCGCGGACCGAGTACGCGTCGATCAGGTCGCTCGCCGAGAGCGTGCGCACCACGACACCCCCGGTGGGCTGCTCGACGAGCCACTTCTCCTGCACCAGCCGGCGGATCGCCTCGCGCACCGGGGTGCGGCTGACACCCATCCCCGCTGCGAGGACCGTCTCCACCAGGCGCTCGCCGGGGGCGAGCGCCCGGTCGGCGATCATGCCTCGCAGGCGGTCGTGGACACGCTCGTGCATGAGCGTCGCACGGTCCAGCGGACCGCCGTCTGCTATCTCCATCTCGGGCCCCTTCGGTCCTCACCGTGCATCCACTGCCGATCCTGCATGCAGCATCCACCTCCGTCAAGGGTGGCCCTGATAGCGCGAGATGCGCAGGATGACTGCGTAAATCCTGTGTTAACTTCCCGCATGAAGGATGCCGGATCCTGCATGCAGGATGCAGCATAGGCCGTGCGCCTGGTCGCGGCCCGGGCAGCGGGCCTGCGGCCGCGGGGCACGCGGGCGCCACGACCGGACGCCGGGACCACTCGAGAAGGGCTCAGACATGACACGCAGAAGGGCGACCGCATGGGCGGCAGGCCTGGCTCTCGTCGCGGGGCTCGGCGCGTGCTCCTCCGGCGGAGCTGACGACCCCGCGACCACGCCGGGGTCGGACGGGCCGACGACGGTGACGTTCGCCCAGGGCGACAGCGTGAGCAACCTCGACCCGTACGCGGGCGGCAACACCACGACGGCCACGCTGCTCTTCCACCTCTTCGACGCGCTGACCTCCACCGACGACGAGGGCGTCGTGCACGGCGAGCTCGCCGAGTCCTACGAGGCGGTCGACGACACCACCTGGGAGCTCAAGCTGCGCCAGGGCGTCGTCTTCCACGACGGGGAGCCGTTCGACGCCGACGCGGTCGAGTACAGCATCGACCGCCTGCTCGACCCCGAGAAGGCCTTCACGAACGCCGCGGACTTCCAGTTCATCAGCGACGTCGAGGTGGTCGACGAGTACACCGTCCGCATCCACACCGACGCACCGTTCGCCGGCTTCCCGCTGCGGATGATCTACCTGCCGATGGTTCCCCCGGACTACATCGAGGAGCACGGCGACGAGTACTTCAACGAGCACCCCGTGGGCACCGGCCCCTTCTCGTTCGTCGAGTGGGTGAAGGACGACCGGATCGTGCTGCAGGCCAACGAGGACTACTGGGGCGGGGCTCCCGAGATCGACGAGCTGATCTACCGCACGATCCCCGACCCCGCCTCCCGCATCGCCGCCCTGCAGGCCGGCGAGGTCGACCTCATCTCCTCCGTGCCCACCAGCCAGCTCGCCTCGCTCGGACAGCTCGACGGGATCGAGACGGTGGCCTCCCCGACGACCCGCGCGATGTACGTGGGCATGAACATCAACCGAGATGCGATCGCCCAGGACAAGGACTTCCGGCAGGCGCTGAACTACGCCGTGGACGTCGACACCATCATCGACACGGTGCTCCAGGGCAACGGCACGCGCCTGGCCACGCTCGTCACGCCGGAGCTGTTCGGCTACGACGACTCGATCGAGCCGTACCCGTACGACCCGGACCAGGCCGAGAAGCTGCTCGCCGAGAGCGCCTACGCGGGCGAGGAGATCAGGCTGTCCGTGTCCCCGGGGTCGTTCGTCAACGGCAAGGAGGTGGCCGAGGCGATCGCCGGCTACCTGCGCGACGTCGGTGTCGACGTGGTCGTCCAGGACGTCGAGAACACGGTCATGTCGTCCTCCCTCAAGGACGGCAGCGTGTCGACGCTGTACTTCCACGGCGTGGGTGGGCCGTACGCGTCCGCCGAGCTGACCTCCCGGATCCGGTTCGGCACCGGGCAGCGCTCGTCGGCCTACTCCAACCCCGAGCTCGACGCGCTCATCGCCGCCGGTGCCCAGGAGCTCGACGAGGCGGCGGCCGAGCAGATCTGGTCGCAGATGCAGGAGCTCGAGAAGGAGGAGGCGCCCGCCATCTGGCTCTACCAGCAGTACGGCACCTACGCCTACAGCTCCGACCTCGTGGACTGGAAGCCTCGCCTGGACGAGCTGATCCTCTTCGAGGGCGCTCGGCTCGAACGCTGAGCCGGTGGCGGGGGCGCAGCACGGCGCCCCCGCCGCCCCACCTCGTAGACCGGCGACGGCAGCGAAGAAGGCAGGCAGGCTGTGCTGCGCTACATCCTCCAGCGACTGGGCCAGGCGCTCGTCGTGATCCTCGGCGTCATGACGGCCGTGTTCTTCGTCATGCGTCTGTCCGGCGACCCCCTGCTCCTGCTGCTGCCACCGGGTGCCTCCGACGAGGTCGTCGACCAGTACCGGTCGCGGCTCGGCTTCGACCAGCCGCTCGTGGTGCAGTACGGCAAGTTCGTGCTGGGCGCGCTGCACGGCGACTTCGGCGACTCCCTGTACTTCCGCACCGACGCGATGGCCCTGCTGCTCGAGCGATTCCCCGCGACGGTTGAGCTCACGGTCGCCGCGCTCGCCGTCGCCCTGGCCATCGGCATCCCGGCCGGGATCGTCGCCGCCGTCTGGCGCAACAGCGCCGCCGACGGCGTCATCCGCGTCGGCGCCCTGCTCGGGCAGTGCGTCCCGGGCTTCTGGCTCGCGATGATCCTGGTCATCGTGTTCGCGGTGCGCCTCGGCTGGGTGCCGACCTCGGGGCACGGCAGCCCGGCGCAGCTGATCCTGCCCGCCGTCACGCTCGGTGCCGCGAGCGCCGCAGGGATCACGCGGCTGCTGCGTTCATCGATGATCGAGGTCCTCCAGCAGGACTACGTGCGCGTCGCGCGGTCCAAGGGCCTGGGCACGGGCGCGATCATCGGGCGCCATGCGCTGCGCAATGCAGCGAGCTCGGCGATGACGATCGTCGGCCTGCAGGTGGCTGGGCTGCTCGGCGGCTCGGTCATCACCGAGACGATCTTCGCCTGGCCCGGCGTGGGCCGGCTCATCACCGAGTCGATCGGCAACCGTGACTACGCCGTGGTGCAGGCGGCGGTCGTCGTCCTGGCGGTGCTGTTCGTGCTGGTCAACCTCCTCATCGACATCGCCTACGCGGCGATCGACCCCCGGGTCCGGCTCGGACGGACGGAGGCGGCATGAGGTCGGCCATCCGGTCGCTCGTGCGCGCACCCGCCGGTGTCGCCGGCGCCGTCCTCGTGCTGGTCGTCCTGGCCGTGGCGGCGCTCGCCCCCGTCCTGCCCGTGCAGGCACCGCTCGCCCAGGACCTCACGCACGCCTTTGCGCCCCCCGCGTGGTCGCCCGGCGGCAGCAGCGCGCACCTGCTGGGCACCGACCAGCTGGGCCGGGACGTCTTCAGCCGACTCCTGCACGGCACGACGGTCTCGCTCCAGGTCGGCCTCGCCGCGACGACCGTGGGCGCAGTCGTCGGCATCGTCCTGGGGGCGGTCAGCGGGTACGCGGGGGGCGTCGTCGACACGGTCATCATGCGCGTCGTCGACATCCAGCTCGCCTTCCCGTTCATCCTGCTCGCCATCTTCGTCGCGTCGGTGCTCGGCCCCAGCCTGAACAACGTCATCTACGTCGCCGCCCTGAGCGTGTGGGTGCAGTTCGCCCGGCTGGTGCGCGGCGAGATCCTCTCGGTCAAGAACCAGGAGTACGTGGCCGCGGCGCGTACGCTCGGGCTGCCGTCGCCGCTGGTGCTCCTGCGGCACGTGCTGCCGAACGTGGCCGGCGCGATCATCGTCCTGGCGACCCTGGTGCTCGCCGACGTCATCCTCATCGAGGCGTCGCTGAGCTTCCTGGGCCTGGGCGTACCGTCCGAGACACCCACCTGGGGGAAGATGCTGTCCGAGGCGCGGGTGTACATCCTCACCGACCCGTTGCAGGCGGTGTTCCCCGGCGCCGCGATCACGCTGACGGTGCTCGGCGTGAACCTCTTCGGCGACTGGCTGCGCGACCACCTGGACCCGCGGCTGCGGCAGGTGCGCCCGTGAGCGCGCCCGTCCTGCGCATCCGAGACCTCACGGTGTCCTTCCGGCGCGGCGGGACGACGGTGCCCGCCGTCAGCGGCCTGGACCTGACCGTGCCCGCCGGCGGCGCGGTCGGCATCGTCGGGGAGTCGGGCAGCGGCAAGAGCGTGACCTCGCTCGCCGTCCTGCGGCTGCTGCCGTCGACGACGCAGGTCACCGGATCCGTCGAGTACGGCGGCCGAGACCTGCTGACGCTCACCGAGCGTCAGATGCGCCGCGTGCGGGGCAAGGAGATCTCG
>DASWOL010000042.1:0-31409 GCA_036398695.1 Cellulomonas sp.
GGGTGCTCGACGGCGACCGCCAGGTGGTGGCGTGCTGGCGCGCACGTGGCGCAGCCTGCGGCTGAGGGGCATCGAGGGCCGCAACGTCGTCTCGCTGCGCCAGGCCTCCGAGCGCGCGGCCCTGCTGGCCTACGCCGCGACCGCCGCCGGCGTCCACACGCCCCGGCTGCTGCGGATCAGCGAGAACGCCGACTCGATGATGCTGCTCCAGGAGCACCCAGCCGGTGCCGTGCCTCTCGGCACCATCCCCGACGACGAGCTGAGCGACGATCTGCTCGCCGAGATCTGGGCGCAGCTGAGGGCGGCGCACCGCGCCGGCATCGCCCACCGCGCGATCACCGCCGACACGGTGCTGGTGGGGCCGCACGGCCATCGCCCCAGGGTGTGGCTCACCGGCTGGGACTCCGGCGACGTCGCGTCCTCCGAGCTGGCCCGGCGCATCGACATCACCCAGATGCTCGCCGTGCTGGCGTTGCGCGTCGGCGCGGCCCGCGCGGTGCACTCCGTCGCGGACGCGCTGGCCGAGGACGACGTCGCCGCGATCGGCCCGATGCTCCAGACCATCGCGATGCCGCGCTCGACGCGCGTGCTGATCTCGCAGAACAAGCAGGTGCTGGCCGAGCTCAGGCAGGAGATCGTCGCGCGCCTGCCGGAGGCCAGCGTCGAGCCGCAGCGGCTGGTGCGCTTCGGGGCCCGGACGGTGCTGACCATCGTCGTGACGATCATCGCGGCGTTCGTCATCCTCACGACCATCAACGTCCACCAGATCGGCGACGCGCTGCGCGACAGCGACTGGCGGTTCTCCCTCACCGCCTACCTGCTCGGCCTGACGACGCTGGTGGGCGCGGCCCTGACCCTTGTCGCCCTCGCCCCGGTCCGGCTGTCGCTGTGGCGCGCCACGCTCGTGCAGGCGGCGGCGTCGTTCGTCGCCCTCGCGGCCCCCGCCGGCATCGGTCCGGCGGCGCTCAACCTCCGGACGCTCACCAGGCGCGGCGTGTCCACCACGCTGGCGACGGCGACGGTCGCCCTCATCCAGGTCGCGCAGCTCATGGTGACCGTGGTGCTGCTGGTGGTCCTCACCCTGACGTCGGGGACCCAGCAGCAGTCGCCGGTGCCGCTGTCACCGGCGGTGCTCGTCGTCATCGGGATCGTCGTCGTCGCGATCGCGGCCGCGCTCCTGGTCCCGAAGGTGCGAGCCTGGATCGGCATGCGCGTGATGCCGACGTTGCGACAGACCTGGCCGCGGCTCGTCGAGATCGTCGGGCAGCCCGGCCGGTTGCTGCTCGGCCTGGGCGGCAGCGTGGTGACCACGCTGGGCTACGTGCTGGCGTTCGACGCGGCGCTGCGGGGGCTCGGACAGCACGTCAGCCTGGTGCAGGTGGCGATCGTCTACCTGGCCGGCACGACGCTGGGATCCCTGGTGCCGACGCCCGGCGGCGTGGGCACCGTGGAGGCGGCGCTCGCGGCCGGCCTCGGGACCGTCGCCGGGGTCAACCCCGGCGTGGCGTTCTCGGTCGCGGTGCTCTTCCGCGTGCTGACGTACTGGCTGCGGATCCCGCTGGGATGGGTGGCGATGCGCCACCTGCAACGGGTCGGCGAGCTCTAGGGCTCGTCGACGCCCCGCGTCACGCGGCGGCGGTGTCCTGGGTGGGGATGGCGCTGAGGGCGCCGAGCTCGGCGGCCCGACGAACCCACGCCTGAAGGCGCGCTGCCGGGAGACCGACCTGGGGGGTGGGGGAACTGAAAGGCCCTGCCGCCTGTCCACGCTGTTCCATGATGCCCGTCCTGTCCTTCGGCAGCCCGGCTGACCCCAAGGGTCCCGTGGCTTTGCGTCCCCGCCTTGCGGCGGGTTTGCCGGTTCGCTGACAAGAGAGACAGTAGACGATGACTCCCACGAGTGGGAAGTGCATCAGAACGGCCAAATTGGACAAGCGGGCATTTTCACCCGGTCCAAGCATCGCCGCAGGCCAGGGCCATAGTTCTGATTCTTCGGACAGCGGGTGAAACGGCTTCTGCCGCATATTCACCCGTTTGGCCCAGCAGTCATTGTTGAGCGATCCTCTGACCAGGAGGAGTCACAGCGGCGCGTCGAGCCAGAACTCCTCGGCCGGCAGCAGTGACTCCAGCTCGGCGAACAGGTCGTCGGGCAGCGACGCCTGGGCGGCCGCGACCGTGGTGGCGACGCGCTCCGGCCGGGACATGCCGACGATCGTCGAGGCGAAGCCCTCGTCACGCACCGAGAACTGCAGGGCGGCGGTCGGCAGGTCCGTGCCGTAGCGGGCACATGCGGCACGCATCGCGGCCACCGCGGCGAGCAACGGGGTGGGAGCGGGGCGGTAGCCGTAGGTGGTCGGGCTGCCCGCGGCGTCCTGGTGGGCCAGGATGCCGCCGCCGTAGACCGCGGCGTTGAGAACCCCCATGCCCTGCCGGTGCGCCTCGGCGATCAGGGCCCCGGCGCTGCGGTCCAGCAGCGTCCAGCGGTTGTGCACCAGCAGCACGTCGAACACCTCGAGCGCCAGGTACTTGGCGATCTCGTGGACGTCGCCGCCGGCCAGGCCGATCGCGCCGACGACGCCCTGCTCGCGGAGCGCCACCAGCGCGTCGACCGCGCCGCCCGTCGCGGCGAGCTCCTCGAACGCGAAGTTCTCCGGGTCGTGCAGGTGCACCATCGGCAGCTGATCGAAGCCGAGGCGCTCCATCGACTCCTCGACGCTGCGGCGCACCCGGTCGCCGGAGTAGTCGGTGCCCTGCGGGTCGGTCTTCGTCTCGACCACGACGCCCTGCGGCAGCCCGCCCGCCCTGCGCAGCGCCTCGCCGATGCGGCGCTCGCTGTCGCCGTCGGAGTACCCGTTTGAGGTGTCGATGAACCGGATGGGGCTGTCGAGCGCCGCGAGCACCGTCGCGATGCCGCGCTCGGCCGGCGTCTCCCGGCCGAACAACGCCGGCATGCTCCCCAACGGGCCTCCACCCAGGCACAGCGCCGACACCTGCAGGCCGGTCGACCCCAGCGGCCGCATCCAGGGCACCGTCATCACGGACCTCCTCGTCGTCGTCGGGCCATCCTGCCGCTCAGCCCGCCGCCTTGAGGAACTGGTCCACCAGCGGGCCCGCCGTCGTGGCGCCGAAGTCGCCGGTCTCGACGAAGGCGGCGACGGCGAGGTCTCCGTGGATCGCGATCAACCACGCGTGGTTGGCCAGACCCTGGTCGGTCTGGAACTGGGCGGTCCCGGTCTTCGCCTCGACGTCGGGCGCCGGCACGTCCTGCAGCAGGGTCGCGGTGCCGTCGGTCACCACGGCGCGCATGAGGGCGCGCAGCGTGTCGGCCTCGGCCTGCGTCAGCGGTGAGGCGGGCGTCGCCGGTGTGGTGGCCGACGACACGGGCGCGGGCGTCTCGTCGGACGCGGGGGACGAGGTCGCGGGCTTGACCAGGACGGGCGTCACGGTGTGGCCGGCGGCGACCGAGGCGGCGGCGACCGCCATGCCGAGCGGCGAGGCGAGCACCCGGCCCTGGCCGATCAACGACGCCGCATGGTCGGTGCCCGTGGAGTCGGCCGGCACCGTGGCGAGGAAGGCGGGGAAGCCGAGCGACGGCGCCGGGTCCAGGCCGAGAGAGCGTGCCGCGTCGATCAGCGCGTCCTGAGGCACGGTGGCGGCCTGACCGGCGAACGCGGTGTTGCACGAGTGCGCGAACGCCGTGCGCAGAGGGATGTCGCCCAGGGCGGCCTTCGGGTAGTCGGGCACGTCGTCGAACTCGTAGCCGTCGACCACCAGGCTCTTGGGGCACGACACCGTGCTGTCGGGGGTCAGGCCGGCCCGCAGCAGGGCGAGCGTGCTGGCGACCTTGAACGTGGAGCCCGGGGCGTACTGGCCGACGGTCGCGGTCGACAGGCCGTCCCCGTTCGGGCCGCTCGCCGCGGCGAGGATCTCGCCGGTGGACGGCCGGATCGCCACGAGCGCGGCGTTCCCCGCGACCGGTGCCAGGATCTGCTCGGCCTTCGTCTGGAGCGCCACGTCGAGGGTGGTCTGCAGCGGGACGCCGGCGACGGCGTCGACGTGGAAGAGCTGGCGCTTCACCGGCCCCGCGGACGCGACGACCGTCAGGCCCGGCGTGCCGCGCAGCTGCTCGTCGTACTGCCGCTGCAGGCCCGAGAGCCCGGTGAGGTCGCCGGCGACGATCGCCCCGCCGGACGCGTCGATGATCTCCTTGGTCGCCTGTCCCGTCTGGCCGAGGATCGGCCGCGCGAACAGGCGGGTGGGCGCCAGCGGCAGCTCGTCGTTCACCGCGTTCACCCCCGGGATCTTGCGGAGCGCGGCGACGTCGTACGTCGCGTCGTCCTGCCGCACGGTGATCGCCTCGACGAACGCCTTCGGCCCGGCGGCCGCCACGGTCGCCGCGTAGGCGTCGGGGTCCATGCCCAGGGCCGTGGCCAGCGCCCGTGCCGAGGCGTCCTGTGCGGCCGCGGCGACGTGGGTCTTGTCGATGCCGACGTGCCACACCGGGCGGGGGATCACGATGGGGTCGCCGTTGCCGGCCAGCACCGTCCCGCGCTCGGCGGCCACCCGCTGGGTGCTCAGCACCTCGCCGTCGCTGAGGTCCGGTGCCAGGAGCGAGGGGTGCCACTGCGCCCGCCACACCGCACCACCGTCGCCGTCGACCAGGTCGAGCTGCGCCGTCACGTCGTACGTCCACGGCTGGGAGACGCCGAGGTCCCAGCTCCAGTGCAGGCCGGCGGTCGCCTTCGTGCCGTCCTGCGTGTCCACCGCGACGGAGGTCACCGACACCTGCGGGGAGACGTCGCCCAGACCGGTGAAAGCAGCGGTCCGTGCCGTCGCCAGCGCGGTCGGGTCCGGCGCACCGGCGACGAGCGCGACGCCGGTGAAGTCGCCCGAGGCGAGGGCCGAGGCGAGCGCGGCCGCCTCGGCGTCCGGGGTCGGCCGGTGCGGCGAGCAGGCCGCGACACCACCCACCAGCAAGGCGACAGCGACCAGCGCCGCCGTCCTCGTCCGTGCTCCGCGACCTGGCGCCGTCCTCACGATTCCCCTCCTCCGGGGCCCCCTGACCCCCGACGAGCCTGCCACGCCCGTGGGTCGTCGGGCCTCGGGACGAACGTCCCGTATCGCCGCAACCCCGGACCGCGACGCCGCCGCACCGCCGTGAACACCGCCCGACGCCCGACGCCAGCGGTTGCCGCCGGGCGTTCCGGCCGGTCAGGATCTGTCATGGCCGCCGAGCAGCGTCGCATGGCGCCCCCGCCGGACGTGGTGATCCCGCTGGCGAAGCAGCATGTCCCGGCCGCCGCCCGCGTCGTCGCCACGGCCCTCGCGAACGACCCCGGCTACCGCCTTCTCCTGCCGGACGACGCACGGCGGGTCGCCGAGCTGACAGCCCTGTACCGGATGACGCTCGCCGACACCGTCGCCCACGGGCGCGGGCTCGTCACGATGCTCGGCCCCGTGGTCACCGGTGCCCTGGCGACCTATCCGCCCGGCGCCTACCCGATGACACCGGCGCGCTGGGCCCGCTCGGGAGCGCGTCTGGCCGGGATCGCCGGGTTGGTGCGCGCGCAGAGCGTCGCGCTGATCCGGTTCGGCCGGCTCGTCGCATCGGCCGTGCCGCGCGACTCCTGGTACTTCCAGGCCCTCGGCATCCGGCCGGACCTGCAGGGCACCGGACGCGGCACGACGCTGCTGCGCTCGGCCCTCGCGCTGGTCGACGCCGCCGGCGCGTCCTCCTACCTCGAGACCAACGCTCCGGAGAACGTGGCGTACTACGAGCGGTTCGGCTACGCGTCGCTCCGCGAGCCGGTGGCGCTGGCGCCCGACGGCCCGTGGATCCACGCGATGCTGCGGCCGGCGCGCCGGTCCTGACGCGGGTGTCGGTTGGCCGGACGAGAATGCTGCCATGACCTCCGTACCCCTTCTGACCCTCAACAACGGCGTCCAGATCCCGCAGCTCGGCCTCGGCGTGTGGCAGGTGGACCCCGCCGAGACGCAGCGTGTGGTCGAGGACGCGCTCGAGCTCGGCTACCGGCACGTGGACACCGCGCAGATGTACGGCAACGAGTCCGGCGTCGGCGCCGCGCTGGCCACCGCCGGTCTGCCGCGGGACGAGGTGTTCGTCACCTCCAAGCTCAACAACAACAACCACGAGCCGGCCCGGGCGCGCGAGTCCTTCGACCGCACGCTCGAGGCGCTGGGCACCGACCACGTCGACCTGTTCCTCATCCACTGGCCCACCCCGGCCGTCGGCGACTTCGTCGACACCTGGCGGGTGCTGGAGGAGTTCTACGAGTCCGGCCGCGCCCGGGCGATCGGCACCTCGAACTTCCACCAGCACCACCTCGACCGCATCGCCGCCGAGGCGTCCGTGACGCCCGCCGCCAACCAGATCGAGGTCTACCCGTACCTGACGCAGGAGCCGCTGCGGGCGTACGACAAGGACCACGGCATCGTCACTGAGGTGTGGTCGCCGCTGGGCAGCGGCACGGTGCTCGGCGACGAGACGCTGGCGAGGATCGCCGCCGCCCACGGCGTCTCCCCTGCCCAGGTCACCATCCGGTGGCACCTGCAGCGCGGCGACGTCGTGTTCCCCAAGTCGACGCACCGTGACCGGATGGCGCAGAACCTGGACGTCCTCGGGTTCACGCTCTCCGACGACGAGGTGGCGGCGATCTCGGCCCTCAACAAGGACCTGCGGACCGGCCCGAACCCCGACGAGTTCAACTGGATCCCGCGCGACTGATCCGGCGCGCGCAGATGGCGCCGGTGGCCGCGCGGGACGAGGCTAGAGGCATGGACACCTTGCCTCGCGTCACCGTGCTGGGCACCGGCGCCATCGGCTACGGCATGGCCGTCAGCCTGCTGCGCGCGGGTGTGGACACCACGGTCTGGAACCGCACCCGTGCGAAGGCCGAACCGCTCGCGGCACTCGGCGCGACCGTCGTGGACGACGCCGCGGACGCCGTCAAGGCGGCGGACGTCGTCATCACGGCCCTGTTCGACGCCGATGCGGACGCCGCCGTCATGGCCGAGGCGCTGCCTGCCCTGGCGCCGGGTGCGGTCTGGGTGCAGTCGTCGACCGTCGGCGCCTCGGGCACAGCGCGTCTCGCCGCTCTGGCCGACGAGCACGGCGTGCCGTTCGTGGACGCCCCGGTGCTCGGCACGCGCAAGCCGGCGCTGGCGGGCAAGCTCGTCGTCCTCGCCTCTGCCCCGCTCGAGGTCCGCCGGCTCGTCCAGCCGGTGCTGGACGCCGTCGGCAGCCGCACAGTGTGGGTGTCGGAGGAGCCCGGCCCCGCGTCGCGGCTCAAGCTCGTCGCGAACGCCTGGATCGCGATGCTGACCGCCGGGGTCGGCCAGTCGATCGCCCTGGCCCAGGCGTGGGGCATCGACCCCCAGCTGTTCCTCGACGCGATCGACGGCGGACAGCCGGACAGCCCCTACGCGCACATCAAGGGTGCGGCGATGCTCTCCGGCGACTTCGAGCCGCAGTTCGAGCTCGACGGACTGCGCAAGGACCTGGCGCTCATCGCGGCGGACGCGCGCACCGCCGGGGTGCCGACCTCGCTCGTCGACGCCCTGGCCCAGGCCTACGCGACGGCCTCCGGCGCGGGCGCACCCCGCGACATCGCGGCCGTGATCGACGCCTTCCGCCCCCAGCGTGTCGAGTGGCCCCACGAGCCGGCCGCCGCGAGCTAGCGCCGTGCCGCTCCGGCCGCTCAGCTCAGGCCGGTCATCTCCGCGCTGACGTCCCAGAGGCGGCGGGCCAGGTCGGCGTCGTCGGCCAGCTGGCTGGTGCGACCGATGCGTCGCTTGACCCAGTACTGGCCGGACGCCCAGTCCTCGTCCGGTGTGCCCTCGGCGAGCCAGACGAGCTGGTCGCAACCGCGCTCGGGCGAGGTGAAGATCAGCTTCGCCAGCGACGTCCGGTAGAAGCGGCCCCAGAAGACCTCGGACGTGGAACCGAAGTTCGACGCGACCACCCCCGGGTGGAACGCCGCCGTCGAGATCCCCTGCGCGTGGAACCGGCGGTGCAGCTCCCGCGTGAACAGGACGTTCGCCAGCTTGCTCTGACCGTAGGCGCGGAACGACTCGAAGCCGTGGGCCAGGTCGAGGTCGTCGAGGTCGACCGACGCGCCGCGGGACGCCATCGAGCTGGTGTTCACCACGCTGGCCGACGAACGGAAGAGCGTCTCGAGCAACAGGTTGGTCAGCAGGAACGGCGCCAGATGGTTGATCTGGAACGTCCGCTCGTGGCCGTCCGCGGTCAGCTCGCGCCGGCCGTTGACGCCGCCGGCGTTGTTGGCCAGGACGTCGATCCGCGGGTGGGCGGCAGCGAGGGTCGCGGCGAGCGCGCGGACGTCGTCGAGGCGCGCGTAGTCGGCGACGTGGCGCTCGGCGCCGATCGCGTCGGCCACCGCGTTCGTCTTGACCGCGTCGCGCCCGACGACGACCACCTCTTGGCCGTCCGCGACGAGTCGGCGGGCCGCCGCAGCGCCGATGCCGTCGCTGGCGCCCGTGATGACGATGGTCTTGGAGGTCACGCCCCCTTCCTACCCCGGTGGCGGCGCAGGACCGAATCGGGCACGGGCGGCGCGCCGCGCGGTGACCGTGTCCGCATGGACCGACATGGATCGGGATGGATCGACGGGGCATGCGCCCTGGGTCGTCGTCGTCCCGCGCTCAGCACGGCTCAGTGGCGCAGCGTCGCCCACACGTGCTTGCGGCCCGGCTCGACGTACCAGCCAACCTCGTCGGCCAGTCGTCCGACGACGACCAGGCCGAAGCCGCCCTCGCCGAGCCGCCGCCTGTCGGCCAGCACTGGCACGGCGTCGACCGCGCCGTCCGCCACGTCGAGCAGCCACGACGTGCGCCCGCGGCGCAGCTCCACCGTCGCCGGAGGAGTCCCGTGGCGCAGCGCGTTCGTCGCCAGCTCGGACGCGACGAGCACCACGGAACCGGCAAGTGAGCGGGGGGCGTGAAGCATCCCGTGCAGACCGGCGCGCAGCAGGCGCAGCTGCGCGGTCGAGTCGACCACCCAGGTGTCGGCGAGCTCGCCGGGGTCCGGCGGCATGGCCCGGGGAATCGCCCGCGGCGGGGCGAGCGCGACGGGGATGGGGTGCGCTGTCACCTCGGTCCCTTCCCGCGACGGTCGCACGACAGTGCCACGAGCGTGCCACAGCAGTGCCACGACAGTTCCCGACAGCTCCACGACAGTGCCACGACAGTGCCACGACGGTAGCGCCGGGCCGCGCGTCGGGCACCATGGGACCACGGTCCGCCCGGGCCGCTGACCAGCGGGAGGTGCCATGGAACCCGTCGGGTGGCTGGTGATCGGGGTGCTCGTCGTCGTCGTCGTGACGAGCGTGGCCCGCCGGGTCGGTGTCGCGGCGCCCCTGCTGCTGGTCCTCATCGGCCTCGGCGTCAGCCTGCTGCCCGCGGTGCCGGTGTTCGACCCTGGGCCGGAGCTGATCCTCGCCGTCATCCTGCCGCCGCTCCTGTACTCGGGCGCCGTCAACATGCCCGCGATGGACTTCCGGCGCGACCTGACGACGATCTCCGGGTTGTCCGTCGGACTGGTGGTCCTGTCCGCCGTGGTCGTCGGGCTCGTCATCTCTGCCGTGCTGCCCGGGCTGGGGCTCGCGGCCGGCATCGCACTGGGCGCCGTCGTCAGCCCCACGGACGCGGTCGCAACCCGCATCGTGCGCAGCCACAAGGTCTCGCCGCGCGTGGTCACGGTCCTCGAGGGCGAGAGCCTGCTCAACGACGCGTCCGCGCTGGTGCTGCTCCGCAGTGCGGTCGCCGCGGGCGCTGCCAGCGTGTCGGCGGCGCACGTGGCCGGGGACTTCGTCCGGGCGGTCCTGGTGGCCGTGGTCGTCGGCTGGCTGGTCGGTAAGGCCGCCCTCTGGGCCCGGTCCCACGTGCGGCCGGCGACAGCCGGCGTCGCCGTCTCGCTCGTCGTGCCGTACGTCGCGTACCTGCCCACCGAGCACCTGGGCGGTTCCGGTCTCGTCGCCGCGGTCGCCGCCGGGCTGGTGATGGGCACGGGCGCGCCGCGACACCTCCGCGCCGAGGACCGGATGACCGAGCAGGCGGTTTGGCGCACGCTCGAGCTGCTGCTGGAGAGCGCGGTGTTCCTCATCATGGGACTCGAGCTGTTCGGCCTCCTCGAGGACCTGCGGGGTGAACGCGGCGACCTGTCGACGGCGCTGTGGCTCGCCGTTCTCACCGGCGCGCTCGTCATCGCGGTTCGCGCGGCGTTCGTCGGGCCCTCGCTGTGGCTGCTGCACCGCCGCACGGCCCGCGTCGCCAACCAGCGCGACCGCCTCACGGCGTTCGAGGAACGCCTGGACACGTCCCCCGACGAGCTGCCGAGCCGCGTGCTGGGCCGGCCTGAGCGTCGCGAGCCCACCACCCGCGAGGTGGAGCGCGTGCGCACCCGCACCCAGGCCGCGCTGTCGATGGTGCGGCGCAGGATCTCCGACATCGACTACATCGCCGCCGAGCCCTTCGGCTGGCGCGAGGGCGCGCTTCTGGTCTGGGCGGGCATGCGCGGAGCGATCACGCTCGCCGCCGCGCAGTCGTTGCCGGCGTCCACGCCGCACCGATCCATGCTGGTGCTCGTCGCCTTCGTCGTCGCCGCCGGCACCCTGCTGATGCAGGGCAGCACGCTGCCCGCGGTGATCCGCTGGCTGCGCCTGGGACGCACGGACGACCCGGAGGAGCGCACCGACCTCGAGGCGGTGCAGGCGGAGCTGGCGAAGGCGGCGCACGAGCGCCTCGCGGACCCGGCGCTGCGCCGCCCCGACGGCACCCCCTACTCGGAGGTGACGCTCGAGCGCGTCCGGCGCGTCAGCAAGACCGTGCTCCAGCGGGCCGACAAGGCCGACGGTGAGGAGCGTGCCGCCGTGCTCGCGGCCCGCGCGGAGGAGGAGGCGCTGCGGCTGGATCTCATCGACACGCAGCGGGCGGCGCTGCTGCGACTGCGCGACGAGGGCGCGTACGGCTCGGACGCCCTCGCGGAGCAGCTGCGCATCCTCGACGCCGAACAGATCGGGCTCGAGCTGCGCGCCGTCTCGCCACCGGACGAGGAGCGGTGACGTCCGCTCAGGCGAGCGCGTCGAGCGCGCCGCGCAGGTTGGCGCGCGCCGTCGTCGTGTACCAGTCGGCGAACTCCGGCTCGTAGCCGCGCGGCACCGTCTCGACGAGCCAGATCAGGCTCATCTGGACTCGGTAGAGAGCCAGTCTGCGGACGGCGCGGTCCGACGAGACGTCGAGGTGCCCGCCCGTGGCGGCGTACCCCGCGAGCAGCTCGGAGGGCGTCGGTCCACGGTTCGACTGGTCGAAGCCGACGAGCTCGACGAGCGGATCGGCCCACTGCGCCCGCTCCGGGTCGATGACCCCGACGAGCCCGCCGGAGGCCGGGTCGACGAAGACGTTGCCCGGCCACAGGTCACCGTGCACCAGCGACGGGACCCGCACCTCGGCCAGCGCATCGACGTGGCGTGCCACCGCGTCACGGATCTCGTCCGCCGGGAGCGCCACCTCCCAGTGCCGGCCGTCGGCGAGCAGCGCCTCGATCACCGCGCCGAAGGCGACGGGCCAGGTGCCGCCCCCGACGCGCGAGCCCAGGTAGCCGAACCGCGTGCCGGTGATCGCGTGCAACCGCGCCATGAACGCCCCCACCTCACGGCACGCACGAGCCGACCGCGGGTCGTCGGCGGCGAGTCCGGCACGGTCCCACGGCACCCCTTCGAGATGCTCCGCCACCACCACGTCGCCCGGGAGCACCTCACGCGAGAAGTCGGCCAGGCGCAGGCGCGGCATCGGCAGCCCGCGGTCGGCGGCCAGGCGGTACACCTCAGCCTCGGCGTGCAGCAGGTCGCGCTCGTACGTCAGCAGCCGGTCGTCGCCGGTGGGTGCGGTCTTCACCACCAGGCGTTCGCCCCCGACGAGCGTCGCGCGGTAGGTGGTCGCGAAGAATCCGCCTTCGAGCCGCTCGGCCCCCCGCAGCTCGCCCAGCGGCCGCAGCAGCCTGGCCAGCAGTCCGAGCGTCGGCGCATCGACGGGCGAGGGGTCGTCGGCCACACGCGCATCGTAGGGCCGCGGTTGTGCCGCCCCACCAGGACTGACGACACTAGGGCGACGTCACGACGGGAGGCGGCTGCCATGGCCGGCAAGACGAAGGTCAAGAAGGTCGGAATCCTCACCGCAGGCGGGGACAGCCCCGGGCTCAACGCCGCGATCCGCGGGTTCGGCAAGACCGCCATCGGCTACTACGGCATGGAGCTCGTCGGCTTCCGCGACGGGATCACGGGCCTGGTCGAGGACCGGACGGTGCCGCTGGACGGCAAGGCGTTGTCCGGCATCCTCACGGTGGGCGGCACCATCCTGGGCACCAGCCGCGACAAGGTGCACAAGTACGTCGTCGACGGCGGGGTGCGGGACATGGTGCCCACCGTCGTGGAGAACTACCAGCGCGAAGGGCTGGACGCGCTCATCATGCTGGGCGGTGGCGGCACGGCGAAGAACGCGATGAAGCTCGTCGACGCCGGCCTCAACGTGTTGCACCTGCCGAAGACGATCGACAACGACATCGCGCGCACCGACACGTCGTTCGGGTTCGCCACCGCGATGGAGATCGCCACCGACGCGATCGACCGGGTGCACTCGACGGCCCACAGCCACCACCGGATCATCCTGACGGAGATCATGGGCCACCGGGCCGGCTGGCTGACCCTCGGCGCGGGCCTGGCCGGGGGCGCGGACATCATCCTGATCCCCGAGATCCCGTACACCGTCGCGTCGGTGGCGGCGACGATCAAGCTGCGCACCGAGCGCGGGTCGAACTTCTCGGTGGTCGCGGTGGCCGAGGGCGCGCGGGACGTCGACGACGCGGCGGACTACGCCGCGGCCGAGCTGCTGTCGAGCTCGGCGAAGACGCCGGAGGCGCAACGCGCGGCACGCGCCCACCTCGCCCATGTCGAGGACCTGCAGCGCGAGCACACGTTCAAGCTGGCGCGCGAGCTCGAGGCGGCGACCGGCCTGGAGACCCGGGTGACGATCCTGGGCTACGTCCAGCGCGGCGGTACGCCGTGCGCCGCCGACCGGCTGCTGGCCACCCGGCTCGGCGCCGCGGCCGCCGGCCTCGTGGCCCGCGGGGAGTTCGGCGTCATGGTGGCGGCGCGTGGCGAGGGGGCCGAGCCGGTGCCGCTCGCCGAGGTGGCGGGCAAGGTGAAGCTGGTGCCGGGCGACCACGACTGGGTGACCACGGCGCGACAGGTCGGCGTCGGCCTCGGCGACTGACGCGCGGGCGCACCCCGCGGGTCGCGCACTCGCCGGCGCTCACGCGGTCGCCTTCCCGATCGGGGCGGTATGGCCGATCCGCGCGAGGGACCGGTCGACGAGGGCGACGACGAGGAACACCGACGACGCGACGATGACGACGACGCCGAGGGTGTGCAGGCCGGCGTCGTGGACGCCGCCGCGGAACGCCACGCCGGTCGCGGCCGAGGCCCCGATCGCGCCCAGGTACACGAACGTGCGCAGCAGGCCGGCCGACGAGCCGATGCGTGCTCCGTCGACCTGCGCGTAGAGCGCGTTCTGGTTGGCCAGGCTCACCAGCCCCTGGGGGATGCCGACCACCACGCCGGCGGCGACGAGCAGCCACAGCGGACTCGCCGCACCGGTGAGCACCACGATCACGCCGGCGAGCACCTGGCACACCGAGCCGACGAGCAGCTTGGCGCGGACGGCGGCGTGCCGTCCTGTGAGGGCGGTGACGGCGACCGCCACCCCGAACATCGGCAGCATGAGCAAGCCTGTCTCGGACGGGCTCAGACCGTAGCCGGCCTGCAGCCATTGGCTGTAGCCGTAGACGAACGTGTAGCTGACCACGCCGGCGAGCAGCTGGCGTACGTACGTCAGCAGGAGCGCCGGGTTGCGGCCCAGCAGCCGCAGGTCGAAGAACGGTTGCGCGCTGCGCAGCTCCCACCAGGCGAACACCGCACCCACCACCGCGGCGACCCCCAGGAGCGGCGCCGTGCCGCCCGACGGGTTCAGCCCGTACAGCAGCAGCGCGACGAGCGTTCCGGCGAACAGCACCATGCCCGGCACGTCCAGCCCGGCGAGAGCGGACTGTGTCGCCGCCCCGCCCTCCGACGGCACGTTCGCCCGATCGGCGGCGGTGGTCGGCGCTGTGGAGCGCGGCCGCGGCAGGTAGCGCGTGCCCAGGATCGCGGCGGCGAGCGCCAGCGGCACGTTCACCAGGAAGACGGACCGCCAGCCGGCCCACCCGACGAGCAGGCCACCGAGCGTGGGCCCCACCACCGTGATGGTCTGGCTCGCCAGCGAGAGGACGGTCAGCACCGAGGCCGGGCTGTCCTTGCCGGTGCGCCTGGCCTCGGACTTGATGAGCGCCATCGCGGACGGGTACCCGGCGCAGGTGCCGAACCCGAGCAGCACGCGCGCCACCACCAGCACGCCGAGCGTCGGGGCGAACGCACCGAGCAGCCCCGCGACACCCGCCAGCGCCGTGCCGACGAGGTACGGCGCCCGCGGACCGAAGCGGTCCACCATGCGCCCGACCACCGGCTGGCCGATCGCCGTGGCGAGGTACAGGCCGGAGACGAGCCAGGCCGTCCGTGACGACGACGCGCCGAACGCGATGCCGATCGGCACCAGCGACACCGCGATCATCGAGGAGTTGATCGGGTTGAGGATCGCGCCGATCACCATGGGCGCGTAGAGCCGGCGTGCGAACGGCACCAGCGGGCGGGGCGCCGTCGAACGGGTGGCGAGCGCCGTCACGGCTGCGTCAACCGGTCGACGAGGGTGGTGGCGGCGAGGAGGGTGGCGCACTCGTCGGCGGTGAGGCGCTCCTGGACGGCACGCGCGAGCCACTCGCCGCGCGCCTCCCGTTCGCTGCCGGCCCGGTCCACCCCGGCGGCCGTGAGGCGGATGAGCTGGCGGCGACCGTCGTCCGGGTCGGGGTGGCGTTCGATGAGGCCGGCGCCCTCGAGGGCGGCGACCGTGGCGGCCATCGACTGCGTCCGGACCCCTTCCTGCGCCGCGAGCACCGACGCGGACGACGTCCCGTCCTTGGCGAGCCGCGTGAGCACGGCGAGCTGCGGCGACGTGAGGTCGTCGGACGCCGCGAGCTCGCGGAGCCGGCGACGAAGACGGCTGAAGACCACCCGCAGCTCCTGGGCCGCGAGGGCCGCCTGCTCGGAGACCACTGTGTCGATCACGAGCACCAGGGTCCAACTATTCAGTCCAGACTGTCAAGTTCAGACTGGCTATCAGACCCGTGCCGGACTCGCCCCGGAACCCCGCTGCACCGCCCGGCCCCGCATCCGCAGGACGACGGCTGCGGCCACGGCCGACACGAGCGAGCCCGCGAACACCGCGAGCGTCGCGGCGTCGGCCAGCGTCCCGTCATCGAACGCCAGCTGCGCCACCAGCAGCGACACCGTGAAGCCGACCCCCGCCAGAAGCCCCACGCCCCACAGGTCGCGCACCCGCAGGCCGCCCGGCAGGCGAAGCGGCGTGAACCGTGTCAGCAGTGCCGTGGTGCCGAGCACGCCCACCGGTTTGCCGACCACGAGCCCGAGCAGAACCCCCCAGGCCACCGGCTGTGCCACCACGTCACCCCGCCCCGTGAGCGCCACGCCCGCCGCGAAGAAGGCGAACACCGGCGCGGCCACGGCTGCCGACCAGGGCCGCACGTGGTGCTCGAGCCGACTGGCCAGCGACGGCCGCCCGTCGGCGCCCGGCGCCGCCGGCACGGCGAGCCCGCAGGCCACCCCGGCGATCGTCGCGTGGATCCCCGAGGCGTGCAGCGTCACCCAGGCGGTCAGGCCCAGGACCACGAGCAGCACGACGAGGCCGGAGCGAGCGGACCTGTGCCGCGGGTGGATGCGCACCACACCCGCGAATGCCGCGACGGCCGCCGCGGCGGCGAGCAGCCACGGCAGGCGGATCTCGTCGGCGTAGACGACGGCGATGACCACGATCGCCAGCAGGTCGTCCACCACGGCGAGCGTCAGCAGGAACACCCGCGCCGCGCCCGGCAGGCCCCGCCCCACCAGTGCGAGCACCGCGAGCGCGAACGCGATGTCGGTGGCGGTCGGCACCGCCCAGCCGTGCAGCCCGTCGCCGCCGCCCCACCCGACGACGGCCGCGAACACACCCGCCGGCACCACCATGCCGCCGATCGCCGCCAACGCCGGCACCGCCGCGTGGCGGGGGTCGCGCAGCGAGCCGGCAACCAGCTCGCGCTTGAGCTCCAGCCCGACGACGAGGAAGAACACCGCGAGCAGCCCGTCCGCCGCCCACGCCGCCAGGGTGAGGTCGAGGTGCCATGCTGCCGGTCCGACCACGGTGTCGGACATCGTTGCGTAGGCGGCACGCCACGGCGAGTTGGCCCACACGATGCCCGCGAGCGCGGCGACGAGGAGCAGCACACCGCCCGTCAGGTCGCCGGACAGTCGGTGACGCAGCGTGGTGGTCGGTGTGGCCATCTCGTGCTCCCGGGGTCGCGTCGGCTCGGACGCCGACCAGTCTTCCCGGCACACCCTGCGAGCTCGGCTCGCGGGCACAGTCTACGGACCCGCCTCGTCAGTCCAGACCGAGCCGAGCCCGCACCGCGTCGCTGTGCAGCTCGCGCAGCGCGTCGTGCGCCGCCCAGCGGGCCGCCCTGCTCGTCGGAAGCATGACGAGGATCCGTTCGCCGGTGCCGACCGCCGCCGCGTGCAGGGCGGGTGACCGCTTGCCGATCTGACGCAGAGCCCAGCTCACACCCTTGCCGACGAGCGGCCGCTCGTCGGCGGCCCCCCGCTCGACCAAGGGGAGGAAGGCCGCGAGGCGCTCGTCGGGCGTGGCCTTGTCGTGGACGGCAAGGCGTGCCATCAGCACGAATCCGGCACGCCTGACGAACACCTCCTCGCGGCCGGCCCACTCCCGGGCCGCGTCGTAGGCGAACGACGTGGCCGCGACGAGCCCCTGGAGCTGATCGCAGGTGTCCCAGGAGTCCAGCTCGGCGACCCACGCGTCGGCTTGCTCGCGGGTGACGAGCTCCGGCACGTCGAGCAGGCTGGCGAGGATTCGCGCCTCGTGGACGCCGGACGCCCATAGCCGGGCCGCCACCTCGTGGACCACCTGCGGGTCTGCCTTGCGCAGCGGCCGGAGCTCGACGACGAGGGACCGTAGCCGCGCCACCGTGACGCCGAGCGTGCCGACGGTACTGATCCCGTACCGGGCCATCCCCGCGACGTTCGTGGGGTCCGCCTCGGCCCGCAGCCGTGCCAGCAGGTCGTCGGCCACTGCTCCCGCGTCCGGCCCGGTCGCCACCCTGCGACCGTAGCGCCGCCGGGCGTCGGCGATGCTCGTCTGTGAGGATGCCGACGACCGGTGCCGCGCCCGCGGACCGTGACCGTGACCGTGAACCGAAGGAGTGGGCCGTGCTCGTCGTCGGGCTGGTGCTCGCAGGGGTCGCCGCGCTGATCCACGTCTACATCTGGCTGATGGAGTCGTTCGCATGGACGAGCGCCCGCGCGCGTGCCACGTTCGGCACCACGCCCGACGAGGCGGAGGCGACTCGCGAGCTGGCGTTCAACCAGGGCTTCTACAACCTGTTCCTGGCGATCGTCGCGGCCGTCGGCATCGTGCTGGCCGCCGTCGGCCATACCGGGGTCGGCGCGGCGCTGGTCCTCGCCGGTGCCGGGTCGATGACGGCCGCGGGGATCGTGCTGCTGGTCTCGGCCCCGTCGAAGGCGGCGGCGGCGCTCAAGCAGCTGGTACCGCCCCTGCTGGCCGTCGTCGCGCTGGTGGTGGGCCTGGCGCTGTAGGCCGGGCGCTGCCCGCGCGCGCTCCCGGTGACGCGACAGCGCGCCGAAAACGGCACGCTCACGGCCGCCGAGCCGGCCCGAACCAGCGGCTGAGGGCGTCCGCGAGCCCGTCGAGAGCCCCTTCGCCCACCCAGGCCACGTGCCCGTCGGGCCGAACCAGCACCGCCACCGGAGCCGTGACCTGACCGATCACCGGCAGCTCCCACGGTCCGTGGTACGTCGCTTCGACGAGTGGCACGCGGTCCGCCCAGCCGGCGATGTGGACGCTGCCGGGCTCGCCCAGGTTCAGCAGCACGGGCCCGGCCTGGCGCAACAGGCTGAACACGCGCAGCGGACCGGCCGCGGTGCCGAGGTCCAGGTCCGGCATGCGCCGCCCGGCCAGGGGGTGCCCGGTGCCCTGGGCACCGCCCAGGTCGTAGGCCACATCGAGGCCGGAGACAAGGCCGGCGACGTACCTGCGCGGCTCGTCGAAGGCGGTCATCTGCTCCATCAGGTGCCGCACGGCGCCGAGCCGTGGGTCCCGGCGCTGCAGTGCGCTGGCGGCCATCGTGTACTGCAGGGTGCGGGCCCCGGCCGGGTGCCGCTCGGCGTGGTACGTGTCGAGGAGGGTGTCGGGACAGAGGCCTGCGATGACGTCGGCGAGCTTCCAGCCGAGGTTGACGGCGTCCTGGATGCCCAGCCCGATCCCCTGGCCGCCCGCCGGTGAGTGGATGTGGGCGGCATCCCCGGCCAGCAGCACCCGGCCCTGGCGGTAGGTTGCCGCCTGCCGGGTGGCATCCGTGAAGCGTGAGATCCACGTGGGGTTGTACACGCCGAAGTCGGTGCCGAAGACCGCGGTGAGGTTCTCCCGCAGGTCGGCCAGCGTGGGTTGGGCCCGGTTCGCGAGCTCCGGCTCGCTGCTGACCACACGCACGGTGCGACCGTCCTCCATGAGGCTCAGGCCGTGGACGCCCGCCGCGTCATAGGTGACCTCCGGCAGATCCTCGGTCACCTCGACCTCCGCGATGAGCGCACTCGTGCTCGCCTCCCATCCCGGGAACTCGATACCGGCCGCCTTGCGGACCACGCTGCGGCCGCCGTCGGCGCCGACGACGAACCGCGCGGACAGCGCTCCGCCGTCCTCGAGGTGCACTGTGACGCCCGCGTCGTCCTGGTCGAGGCCGACTACTGTCCGGCCTCGCAGCACCGGCACTCCCAGCTCGTCGATCCAGCCGGCAAGGATCCGTTCGATGTGATTCTGCGTGATCCCCAGGGTGTACGGGTGGCGGGTCGGGAAGTCGCTGACGTCCAGCATGGCGGTGCCGGAGTACGTCGTCGGGAAGGTCTTGCCCTGCGCGAGGAACCGATCGGCGATGCCACGCTGGTCGAGGATCTCGATGGTGCGCGCGTGGAACCCGCCCGCCCGCGACCCCACGAGCTCCGCCGTCGCACGCCGCTCGACGATCACGGCGTCCACGCCCGCCAACCTCAGCTCGGCGGCCATCATCATCCCCACCGGGCCGCCACCGACGACGATCACGTCCACCATCGCAGCCGCCTCCTCGTGGTGCCCGACGATAGGCACGGCCGAGAAGTCTGAACCGTGGCGGGGGCCTTGCCGCAAGCCCCCTGCCGAGCTATACGTTGGAACTGGCAGAGTCCGGTCAAGTCCCCCGGGACTGGGTCTCGTGCCGTGGATCTCTCACGTGGTGCTCTCGGCGTCCGATGTGTGGGGGGCGGGGCACCGGTGCTCCGCCGCGCAGCGTTGGTCGCGGTCGTTGATCGTGGGGGTGCCCGGTTACTGTCGTCCGTTCCCGCCGGCCCGGCGGGGTACTGCCTCGGGTGGCCGGTCGGCGCGCGTCAGGGCGCGGGGCGACGGCTGACCTTCGGGAGCTGTCGTCGCAGGCGGTGTCCGCGATGGCGATGCGCTGTGCTCCCGACGCGATGTACGTGCTGGGCCCGGATCGCCGGATCATGGCGTGGAACGCCCGCGCCGAGGCGTTGACCGGCTATGGCGCGCGAGACGTTCTCGGTCGGGTGTGCAGCGCCCGGCTGCTGAACCATGTCGACGAGTCGGGACTGAGCCTGTGCGGGCCACGTTGCCCGTTGCGTCTGACGATGCTCGACGGCATCCCTCGGCAGGCCACCGTGTTCGTGCACCACCGAGACGGGCATCTGGTGCCCGTCGAGGTGGGGTCCGCGGTGCTGTGCCTGCCGGCCGGGCAGGTCGTGGGAGCCGTGGAGACCTTCCGTGACGCCAGCGCCACGGTGGCGCGCGAGCGACGGATACGGCATCTCGAGGACCTCGCCTCTCACGATCCGTTGACCGGGGTGGGCAACCGTCGCGCCATGGACCGCCTGCTCGCCGCCTACCTGGACGAGTGGCGCACCGCCGATGCGCCGTTCGCGGCTGTGCTGCTGGACCTCGACCGGTTCAAGCTGGTCAATGACCGGCACGGCCATGCGGTCGGCGACAGGGTGCTCACGGCAGTGGCGACGACGCTGCAGGCGGCGAGCCGCGGACACGTCATGCGCTACGGCGGCGAAGAGTTCCTCGTCCTGGCACCCGCGCACGACGAGGCCGAGGCATTGGCCATCGCCGACACGCTGCGCCGGCTCGTCGCCGCAGTGCGCGTCCCGGCCCGGGGCGGCCCCATCGCCGTCACGGCGTCGCTCGGTGTCGCACTGGCCGGCGACCACGAGGCCGCCCAGCAGCTGCTGATCCGCGCCGACCGCGCGTTGCTCGCCGCCAAGGCCGCCGGCCGCGACCGGACGCACCTGGCACACACCCGACCCCAGCCGCCGACACCGGCACGCGAGCACCGCTAGTCCGAGCACACCGGCGTCGGCGTAGGCGATCGCCGGCAGAGGACTCGAATCCTGTCGCGGGTCAGCGGCAGGAGGTGCGTGCTCGCGCTCGTCGAACATGAGAATCCCACGTGGGCAGATGCCACTTCTGAGAAGCGCGTCGCGAAGCTTCTGAGAATCTCGCACCAGCCGTTGACTTGCGTCACTCCCGCAACACGACGGGGACCCGTCGGCCGCGCTCGACGTTCCCGGTCCCTATAAGTGTGGCGTCGCTGTGAGATGGGATGGTCGACACCGTGACCGATGCTGCACGCAACGACACCCGGTCGGTCATGTTTGGGGCCCTGCAAGGCGGCACGATCGCGTTCCGCATGGTCGCCGACCACGCCGCAAGTCGGCGTCGCTGTCCTGCTGTCGGTGGGCGACCTCGGCCACGGCCCGTGGCGCGGCGAGCCGCAGGACGAGAGGCTCGGCCGGGCGATGACCTTTTGCGGGAGCTCGACGGCTGGCTCTGACGAGGCAGGTGTTGGACAGCGAGTCACCAGAAGCCGCGGGGCCCATCCCGTTCGCGGATGAGCTGCCTGCGGCCTAGGCCGCAGGTTTCCACCCCAAACTCCTGCCGGCGGCACTGCGGGTCTGTCACGCTCATGTCTTCGTACATCCGACGAGGGATCGCAGAGGGGACGGAACCGGACATGGCTAGCTCGCCGCAACTGCCCAGGAAGAAGGTCGCCGTCAAGCAGTACCGGGCGGCCCTGGGGTACATCGCATACCAGATCGGAAATCTCGTGTCGGTCGAGCGCAACCGCCGTGGGCTGACTCAGGAGGAGATCGGTGTGCGCGTCGGGATCGACCAGCCGTACATTTCCTCGATCGAGAACGGGATCAGCGTTCCGGCAAGCGTCAAGAACGATCAAATCGACGCGCTCTTTCGAGCACTCGGGCTTGGCGACGCCCAACTCCACGCGAACTTCGTCAAGTGTTGGCGCGACAACGGCTAACCTGCTCTTGCTGCCGATGGGCAGCACTGGTCCCGGTGAGTGCGGTGCTGATGGCGAGCAGGTCAGTTGCTCGGGCGAGCATCTTGAACGAAGCGCCCATGAGCCGTCCTTCCTTCGTCATGAGCCGGACCCTCCGGCACTTCTTGGCGAGGGTGCTCACGAGCAGGGATACAGCGACGCAGACCGAGACCAGCACTCCCCCAGGGGAGGCTTTGTCAGGAACCTATTCCGCCCGCAGCTCCGCCAGGCTGCTCTCCACGCCCGCCGAGCCGGGCCGGTCGCGCCTGCGTCTCGATGGCGAACCGCGCGTACATGCAGACTGCAATCTTCGACACCGAGGCGAAACCCGGCTGAGACCTGATCCTGCTGAGGTCGTGTCGGACCGGGGTGCGATCGTTCCCCAGTGGGCATCACGGACCTGATCGAGCTTGCAGCCGAACTGATTCCGTCTCATGCGCGACGCGGACTCGTTCTGCTGCTCGCCATCGGACTGGTCCTCGGGCCAGCGCGCCCCGCCTTCAACGCCGCCGTCACATGGTTCGTCGAGACCAAGGCTCGCGAGATCAGCCAGGACGTCACGCCGATCGTCCAGCAGATGCTCGCCACTGCGGCCGTGCCACCCACGGCGACCACGCGACCGTAGCGTCGCCGGGGATGCACAGTCGTCGGGAAGGTCCTGGGCGGCGGGGTCACAGACCCGGGTCAAGTCCCTGGAGTTGGTGGAGCCGTTCGGCGAGCCGACCTTCCCGACGGCGCACCGCCCCGGTTCTTCTTCGCGATGGGCGTTGACTGCATCAACCCCTACAGGATGCTGCGGCAGGAGGCCGCACGTTTCGTCCTCAGTCCCTGACGCTCACTCATCCGCCGATGGCTGGAGAGCGGCCGATCATCAGGGCGGCGGTTGTTGCCTCTGCTGTGTTCGGCGCCGCCTGACGGCGGCGACAGCGAGCCAGACTCCGTGGGTCTCCGAGCGCGAGTCGAAGACCTCAATGAGCACGTCCTGGTTGACAACGGCCGCGCGCGGCAGCCGCACCGATCAACTGATGATCGACGCAGCGACTGCTGACAAGCCGAAGACGATGGGCGCGCACCACCTGATCAGTCGAGCTCGATGCCTCGCACCCTGAATCGCGTGCAACTTGAGGATCTCGTCTCGCTCCCGAGGCCTCAGGAGCTTCGCGATCTCGGGCAAGTCCTCCTCTAGTTCGCTCAGCGGCGCTGTTAGCGGCGGACCCTCAATAAAGATCGTCCAGGCGGCAAGCGCGACGAGCGCGACAACGAGCAGCCAGTGCAGGTCTTGCGCCTGTTCCGGTGTGATGGTCTTGGTCGTCTTCGCCACAAGCACGCCGACGACTGCAAGAAGGGTCCCAACAACCCGCTCGGCCGTGGATCGAGACAGCGCCGCGACATGCTCGGATGTGCGCTGCGCCGCCTCGATCGCCACAGCTCGCGCCGCTCGGCGTTCCTTCAGGGCCTCGGCGACCGCGTCACGTCGAAGCGTCATGAACACGGACTGCGCTGCATCGAACACGTCCGCGGTGCTGTACCACGGAGCTACTTCCCGGTAGAGCGAGCAGACCTGCTGGACTGCGAGCAACTGATCGACGCTGTCCGGCGACGTGGACCAGGTGAACATCTCGAGAGCGAGCGATGCGTCGTCTGAGGTCACCGCGATGCCGGCGCGGTCTATCTCGTGTGACACGCGTTGAAGTCCGAAGTACTCGACGTCGATCTTGGCGCTTCCGGTGGACGGGGTGCCGACGGTCGATGCAATCGCCACCCATGCGGTTGTGGCCGACGCGCGCCACATAGCGGCCTCGAGCTGGTTAAGCGCTGTGCCGCGAACCTGGATTGGCGCCAATGCCTTGGGGTGCGCGAGGTCAGGAAGATGCGCGGGCTTCCGCCAGCGGGCAGGAGGAGCGTGCGTCGCTAGCGCCGACGCCACCTCCGCGGCGGCACTGTCCGATCCCAATGGCACAATCGCGCTCGCGCCCGCGATCAGGACATCGCTGGCTCCGAGGGCCTCAACGAGCCAGACGGTAGGCAAGAGTCGGTCGAAGGAGGGTGCGAGCTTCCACACCGGCACCTCGGAGATGGCTGCGAGAACGACATCGACGGTTGGCACGACAACCCAAGCTGTCTCCGGGTGGCTCTCATTGATCGGTTCGGCAAGCCGGATCTCTGCCGAGACGACCCAGGCCCCCGGAAGCCCGAGCGCCGCATCGGCATCGCCGTCCCAAGCGTCGCGTGCTTGGGATGCCTGACGCCCGAAGAAGCGGTCGCTGAACGTACCGCGTTGGTTCTCGACGACTTGTCCGCCTTCACCGGCGACCGAGATATCGAGTTCGCTCCCGTTGCCGAACTTCACGGCAGCGCAAACTGCGTGACCCGGCAGTGCGCTCTCGAATTCGGCGAGTGCGGCACGCGGATTGGAAGCATCTGTGGAGACGTGAGCCACCGCCAAGTGTCGCGTGACGCGCCAACCACTACTCTCGAGCGCCGACAAACCTGCACACAGTGCACGTATCTGTTGCAGACTTGCTCCGACGGTGCTCATACCCGGATGCTAGCCGGCACCACTGACACTTCAGTCTTCCGGCTTTGTAAGCGGCGTATCGGTGACAATCGTCGTCACGAACCGATCGCCACGACGAACGGTATGAATGTCGCCAATCCTGGTGACCGAAATCAACAGCCGGATGCCGTCAGCGGAGAGTGCGACTTTTTGTCTAGAAACGAACCCGCTGCGAAGGTGCCCGGCCATTGCGCCGTTCGCGCCGAGCTCGGGTGCGGCCGTCGCGAATTCGGGAACGGCGTTCCGCAGCCTGGCGACGACGGTCTCGGCGTCGCCGCCCATCTCGATGGCCTGCACGGCCGCGGGAACGCGCTCAGGCGCAAGCTTGGAGACTTCCGCGACGAGGGCATTCTCCGTGCTCACATCGGTCGGGGCCGCGTCGATTCGGTACGCATTCTGGAAGTATAGGGCGGTGTCCGCGGTTACAGCGTCGTGAACGATCAGGTCGGAGTCGGCTCGGCGATCCGGCCAGGAGAGCGCCTTCTGGATGTCCCCGGGCTTCGGCAGCAAATCAGCGAGCACGTTCAGATGCACCCGTCCGTCGGCCTCTGTGTCGAAACTCGCGGCCTCGACGTCGGCGTCAAGTTTGAGCAGCGTTACCGCCCCGGCCCCGTCCGCATCCGTCGAGGTAATCAAGGCCAAGACGCACGACGACGATGACACGCGGATCGTCGCAGCAAGATCGTCCACCAGGCGGTTGGCGATTTCGAGGAAGGCGGCATCGTCCGCTGCCAATGCGAGGTTGAACTCCTTGTCCAGCGTCGACGAGGCACGGAATCGCCCCCGGGATCGTCCTGCGGTGGCCCGCCGTCGCAGCCACGTGACGTGATCGGCGAGGAACTTGGCCTCTTCTTCCCGAAGGCTCGCCAGCGCGGGGCGCGTGATGCTCGAGCCTCGATCTGCAATGATCGCCAGTGCACACTTCAGAATCACGAGACTCCCCCAAGTCGCCGATGACGCGCTGCGAGATCACGGTAGCGGAACGGCCGTGACCATGAGCGCGACTTTGCCGGCAGCTCGATTCAGGCAGACCGGTTCAGCCGGCCCAGGTGTCGCTGGCAACTCTGTGGAGGCGACAACCGCCTCACGGAGCTGACTGTTGCGAATGGCCTGCGGAGCGCCGGATGTCGGGGACAGCCCTGCATCGCTGTTAGGAGAGGACCGTTCAACTGGGGCGCAGGACGCCCGGTTCGGCCAAGGCGGTGACTGGGCGCACGAGCTCGAGGAGGCGTACGAACAGCGAGACCGGCGGCAGCACCCTGGTGATCGCGGTGCCGGTTGTCTGGATACCGCCACTGCGGAACGCCGCTTCGACGAACGCCCTCGTCTCGTCCGGGGGAGCCTGACCCGCTTCTCCGGACACCTGGTCTGAGGTGATGATCGCCTCGGAGAGGAGTCCTGGATGCCTGCCGCCAAGCCGCCGGAGTTCCGGCGTCGAGCTGTGGATCTGGCCCGGTCGGGTCAGCAGCCGGTCGCGAGGGTCGCCTCCGATCTGGGGATCAGCGAGTCGTGCCTGCGCCGCCGGCTGGCCGCCGACGACGTCGATGCCGGGCGCCGCGAGGGGCTGACCAGCGACGAGCGCAGGGAGCTGGTCGAGCTGCGTCGCCGGACCCGGGTGCTGGAGATGGAGGTCGAGATCCTCAAACGGGCCTTGGCCTACTTCGCGCGGGAGAACGTGCTCCCAAAATGAGCGCCCGGCTGGTCCAGGAGCTGGCTGTCGACACCGGTGCCCGTCGCGCTGACCTGCCGGGTGCTCGGCATCTCCCGATCGGGCCTGTACGAAGCCGCAGGTCGGGCGCCCAGCGCGCGTCAGGTCGCCGACGAGGCGCTGACCGCCACGATTCGGGCGATCCACCACTCCTCGCGGGCGACCTACGGTGCCCCGAGGATCCACGCCGAGCTGCGGCTGGGTCTGGGCGTGGCCTGCGGACGCAAACGCGTGGCGCGGCTGATGCGCCATGGCGGGCTGGCCGGGGTCTGCCACCCGCCGCAAACGCCGCGGGCAACGGCCGCTGCCGGCCCCGCATGAGGACCTCGTCCAGCGGCGGTTCACCGCCGACGGGCCGGACCGGTTGTGGTGCACGGACATCACCGAGCACCCCACGAGCACCGGGAAGGTCTACTGCGCCGCGGTCCTGGACGTGTTCACCCGCAAGATCGTGCGCTGGTCGATCGCCGACCACATGCGCTCCGAACTGGTCGTCGACGCCCTGCAGCTGGCGATCTGGCGCCGTCAACCGGCGCCCGGTGTGATCGTGCACGCCGACCGCGGCAGCCAGTACACGTCCTGGATCTTCGGCCACCGGCTGCGCACCGCCGGGCTGCTCGGGTCCATGGGACGCGTCGCCTCCAGCGTGGACAACACGATGATGGAGGGCTTCTGGTCGACCATGCAGCGCGAGCTGCTCGACCGGCGCACCTGGACCAGCCGAGAGGAGCTCGCCTCGGCGATCTTCGAGTGGATCGAAGGCTTCTACAACCCGCTCCGACGCCACTCCGGCCTCGGCTACCGGTCCCCGAACAAGTTCGAGGACCTTCACACCGCCGCGACCGCGGCGGCATGATCACCAAACCCGCACTGTCCGGGAAACCGGGTCAGGCTCCCAACCCCTCCAAGAACCGGAGTCCCCGGACACGCCGGGGCGGTTCAGTCCTTGTGGCCGGCTAATCCGGGACAGAGCCTTGACGAAGCGTCATCCAGGGGTTACCACCGCAACGGCGACGTCACGCCCCAAGTCAACGACGAGCGCCGAGCGCGCGGATCTGGAGCAAGCAACAAGACGCCCACTCCACTTCGACGCCCGAAATGTCGCCTGCCCAGGATTGGGTGTAACCCAATCCGTCCCAAGATGCCGGCTAAACGCATATCAGTGCCTCACGAAGCCAAGACCTGGTATATCGCGTCCAGTAGTCCGCCCGCGGTGTGGGACGGAGGATATTCGCGAATTCTACGCAAACGTTTGAAGAGGCCATTCAGATCAGCGTGCAACTCGCGTATGCGCGACAACTCCACGGGCCTCCACGCCAGGTCCCAATGATCTCCGAAGGCCGTCGCCAATTGTGTACACCAAGAGAGGTCGTCTGAAATTCCTGCTACCTCAAGCGGGCTCTCTTTCATCCAGGAAAGAAGGAATAGGAATGCCCTCGCATAACTGACCTGCCCGTCACCTGGCGTCGGATGGGAAGCCGGCAGTGTCGGCAATGCAGCCAAGGCGTCCTCAACATTTGAAGAGGCGGGCTCTGGTCGGATCTGTGAGTAATCGACGCGGCGGGCGCCCGGCCGTGCCGAATAACCCGGGCCGATGATTCTCGGGCTCCACATGTCGTCCACCCCATCGAAAAGGGCCCGTTCATCCGCATCTGCTGCGCCAGACAGCTCCCAAATGTCCTCTCGTTCAAGCCAGGTGTCCCACTCACGCAAGTGAGACCCTTCGCGATCCATCGAGACATGAATGTAACTCGCATCCCAACCGTCCAAGTCGAGCCGAGGACAGTCGCGAACTTCCAAGACTTCCAAGCTTTCCAGAGAATCGGGAAGCGGCAACCGATCAACTTCGTGACAGGAATCGAGCAGCAGCGAGTTCAGACCCGAGAGGGCGGTGATCTGCGGCAGTTCCACAAACCAGTCGGCATCAATGATCGCAAGAGACTCGAGGGAGGCTAGCTGAGCCAGTCCGTCCAAACTGCCTTCAGGCGGATTGACCAAGCGCATTGTTCCCACGTCACAGTTTTCGGCGCTCGAAAAGTCGATTGAGTTCGAGTCATGAAGTTCAATGATACCAACCGAACCTGCGTAATCGAAAGCAACATCAAAGCGCCCTTGAATCCGGAGGCGGCGCAAATTCGGGAAGTGTTGAAGGATCCGCGAGACGGAAATGAATGAACACGGGCTCCGCTTGTTTAGCGTTGAAACTGCTTCAAGTTCAAGTGTCGTGGTGGCTGGGAAGACTCCGAAATCCTCCGTGATCGGGTTCGCATCGAGAGCCCGCAGTCTGAGATGTGAAACCCGGGGGACCTTCTGTAGAAGCCTTGGGATGGTTTCTCTCGTAAGGCCCTCAGCAACGAGATTATCTACTGGACGAACTATGGCTGCGCATTGCGCGTCTAGCTCCTGACCGGCGGAGCAACGCAGGGTTACGTGAATTCTGTCGGGGAGCGCGTTGAGCACGTCAAGGCGCGCTATATCGTCCCAATTGAGCATAACATTCGCGGTCCCGCCGATTGCCGCAAGTACGGTACGACAATAGCGACGAGGATTTGGAGTGGCAGATGTCTCCTTGAGTAGTAGCTGAAGCAGATCTCCATCGGCGGTGCGGGCGATTCTCTCCAATGTCTCGTAGGCGATCGGATGCTCTATCCTGGCGAGAGCCTGCACGGCTGGAATCAGTGGGGTCTCAGGTGATAGACAGGCTGCGGATATCGCCGCTGCGGCCCGTTCCGCCCCTTCTGCGAGCAAGTCTATGTCGGTTTGCGGGCCCGCCCTTAGCTCTTCGGCGACGTACTGTGCGTAGACGTCTCGAATGGCGCCGTGATCGTGAGCCTCGCTGGCGCCAGCGAGCAGAAGCCAGGCGCGCCTCTTCGCATCTCCGGTCTCTGAGAGGTGACGGTCGACCGCGTTCAAGAGCGCTAGGCGTTGAGAAGGGTCAACTAGTCGACTGAGCCAGCGAAGCCCGTTGAAGTCGTAGCCGGATCCTCTGACGATCGAATCAAGGCGATATGGCGAGGGGCGCCGGGCCGCAGCGCGCGCCGCAAGGTAGGTCCGGAGTTGGCGACTACGGAAGCGGAGGCCCCCAGCGTCGGTATGTTCGATGAGGCCTGTTCGCGGAAGTATCTCGGTCAGGACGACGCCAGCTCTGATGTCAGCGAGCCGCGCGTCAGTTGTGACCTCTTGGTGGGCCTCAACCAGCGCGAGCGCGGTGTCTTTCGTAATTGGAGGGTTGCACAGGGCTTCGAACGCTAGTTCCTCGAGAAGTGCTTCGATGGCAGCACGGGAAATCGCCCATCGACTGACTCCCCGATCATCGTCGCGGTATGTCGCCCACATGGACACGACGCGATCCATGAAGCGAAGGAGGGTCTTCGCGTCGTGGACAGTTGAACCGGATGCGAGCGCGAGGAATGCATCAAGTCGATACGGCGGGAGTCTCCGGCTCAGGCGCTGTTGCCTCGTGGCTGTCGGGACCGGGCCGTGCGCCGCTGCGAGGGAGTGCCTCCAACGCTGCTCGAAGCGACGGGATTCAGATTGCCCCATGGGCGGAAGAAGGAACCATGTTGAGTCTGAGAGAGCGGTTGCCAGTTGTGTTGCTCCGTCGGGGCGAGTGGAGACAACCACGACGGAGCCCCGGGGGCAGAATTCGGACTGGAGCGAGGCGACCCAGCGTGCCACGCTTTGCCTGCGTGCTACCGGGAGTTCGTCGTATCCGTCAAGAAGGAGTGCTCCGTGCCCAGCTTCCAGTTGGGCATGCATGTAGTTCACGGGGATCTCGATAGCGTGACCATCAAGTTGCGGCACAAGGGCATTAGTGAGTGTTAATTCGTCACCGAGGCCGCGAAGTGGGACAATAAACGGGACCAGTCGATCCTTTGGGCCTCCCGATCGGAGAGTAGCTGTCGCGGCATTGAGTGCGAACTCTTGGAAGAATGTTGTCTTGCCGTTGCCGGCGGGTGAAATGAGCACACCGGCGGTTCCGCGTTCAGTGAGGCGCGAAGATGGGGTTTGTCGACGGGTCGGCTGGAGCGCGATGAGTGCGGGTTCGGTGAACACTTCGACCACAGGCCATGGGCCATCCGGCAGCCCATCGATTCCCGGAACATTCACCATTGAGATGTCGGCCAGAATTGCACCGCAATAGGCTGTCGTGGCAAGTTGCCACCGAAGGCGCTCGGTCGCTTGGTCCTTGCGCTGGTTCTCTTTCCAGGTCGCAAAGGTTGGATCGTTTATGGACTCTGTGAGTTTGAGCACCAGAGGCGAAGTGAAACTTGGATCGTCTAGAACTGCAGCGCTTATGGCTGCCGAGGTCTCGATGAGAAGCCGTGTGTACAGCGACCCGCTTAGTTCGGTACCTAGGTCCGTGAGGACAGCACGTTGTGTTTCGGAGAGCAAAGCGCAAAGGAGTGCTGGCTGAGTGAGCGTGACGACATCCGGGGTAACCTGTCCGAGTCGTACTACGGCCGCGTCTATGGCGGCGGCGAGGTCACCCGGTGGTGCGGCGATGTGGGCAAAGTCGCCGGACGTGAGCAGTCGGGCAGACAGGGCCGAGATTGTTCGGCGAACGTTATCTGTGTCACCCCCAAGCTGCAGTGGTTTGGCGTGTTCGCCGCGAGGCAATTCGTCCATAAGGCTAATGAAATTGGAGAGTCCAAGACTGCGTGCGATGAAGCGCGCAGAGGCTATCGCCACTTGCCTCGCGGTGTCTCGATCCATATCGTCTTCCGTCGTCTACAGCTGCGAAGATTGATCTTGTCGGACCGTCGATGGCGCATTGCGTTGTGACAATCGCCAGGTGCAGTGCATGCATGGCTGTGCCAACTCTACGATAGCCTGTTTCCTGTTCGGGGCGATGCGAATCGACACAAATCCGGCTCAAGCGTTTGTTGGCGGGCACGTGCCGGCTTGTTGCACGTTCGGGCTGGAAGGCGCCCATGGTGTACCGGCCCCAGGGCGTGTCTACTGAATGTTCGATGCGGCTTGCGGCGGTCTAGGCGGCCACCCGCGGCAATCGAGCCATGGCGGTGCAGGCTGATTGTGGACGTCTCGGGCTCCGACGCGCTCGCTGCACCACGACACCGTGCGGAGATCCTGTTCGGCCGTTCGCGCCGTGCCCGAGAACCACGTCCATCAGCTTCAGGTCCAAGCCGATCGTCGCGGTGTCGGAGCGCAAGAGTCAAGGAGCCCCTCATCGGCGAACCCGATTAGGTGCGAGGTCAAGCTGCCGAACGATGCAGTTGGACAGGGTTGCCCAAGCCTGCATAGTTGCTCGGGGCAACCATTGGTCGCCTCGGTTCGTCGGTTGCTCGTGCCAGGCAGTTCGAAGGACGCCAGGACGCCTCGGGCCCGGCGTGCTAGGTGTACTCGGCTGGCACGTTGGTGACGGTTTGGGTCTTGTGAATGGGGAGGGCCTCCCGGCTTAGTGGAGATGTCTGACGTCTTCACCAAGAACCAGGAGGCCCTCGTGGCTCACGCTAACGCTCGTCTGAATGCGC
>DASWOL010000043.1:0-11516 GCA_036398695.1 Cellulomonas sp.
CTGCGGATCCCACCTGGGCCACGTGTTCGACGACGCGCCGCAGACGCCGACCGGCGAGCGGTTCTGCATGAACTCCGTCAGCCTGACGTTCGAGCCCGCCGAGGCCTGAGCGGGCGAATCCGCGCGACACGCCGGTACGGCGCGCCGGGGCGCTCAGGTCGAGCGCCCCGGGTGCCGATAATCCTCAACGTGGACGACGTGCTGACGGTGCGCCGGTGGCAGCGCTACGGCGCCGACCGGCTCTACGTCACGCACGAGAACGGGCTGCCGGTCGGCTCGGTCGACCTCCAGTCCGGCGAGGTCGTCGCGACGGACGCCGTGCTCGAGGCGCAGGTGCGGCGCGCCGCCCAGGCGTACCTGCGGTCCGACCTCCCGGAGATGGTGGTGCCCGCGCAGCGTGGCGCCTCGCCCGACGAGACCGAGTACCGCGAGCTGGCGGCCGCGATGGTGGCCTGGCTCGGCCCCGGCGTCGACGAGAGCGTGGCGCGCGCCAGCACCATCGCCGAGCGGCTCGACCGCCTGGCCGACGAGGGCTGGGAGACCGTCCACGACGTCCCCCTCGGCCGGCAGGGCACCTGCGTCGAGCACCTGCTCATCGGCCCGGGCGGGCTGTTCACCGTCACCGAGCGGCGCCATCCGGGGCAGTCGGTGGTCGGCCGCGGCCGCGCGATGACGGTGGACGGACGCCCGGTGGCCTACCTGCGTGACGCCCGCCTCGAGGCGACCCGCACCCAGGACCGGCTGCTCGCCGCCGGGTGCGCCCAGATCCACGTGCGCGCCGTTCTCGTGCTGACCGGCGAGCTCGACGTCGACGTCCTCACCACCCCGAACGACCCGCTGGTCGTCGCCCGGCACGAGGTGCCGGGACTCTTCCGCCGGATGCCGGTGGTCGTCGAGGCCCGGGGCGTGCAGGCGTTGGCGAAGGTGGCGCGCCGCGCCACCACCTGGCTCGGCTGACCGCCGGCCCTCGGCGACGCGTTCGCCGGCCGCCGGAGCCCCTGGCCCCGACGGCCGGTCCACCTGCCGGTGGCGTGCGTGCTCAGCGCGCGCTGATCTCGTCGCCCGCGTCGGTGGTCACGTCGGCGAGCGCCTCGTCGACGGCCGAGCCGAGGATCTCGTCGGCCTCGTCGGCCTTCACCTCGAGCTCGAGCGCCTGCTCGATGCCGGACTTGCGGCCGAGCGGGACCTCCTTGAGGAAGAGCACGACCACGAGCGCGACGAGGGCGATCGGTGCGCCGATGAGGAACAGCTGCGCGACGCCGCTGCCGAAGGCGCTCTCGACGACGTCCTTCACCGGTCCCGGCAGTGTCGACAGGTCCGGCAGGCTGGCCCCCGAGCCACCGAGGAGCGAGGGGTCGATGCCGAGCCCGACGAGGCCCGTGGCGATCGCGTCCGCCACGCGGTGCGAGAGCACCGCGCCGAGCGCGGACACCCCGATCGCGCCGCCCAGCGTCCGGAAGAACGCCACCGCCGCGGTGCCGGAGCCGATCTCCCGGACGTCGAGCGTGTTCTGCACGGCCAGGACGAGGTTCTGCATGAGCATCCCGACGCCCGTGCCGAGCACGAACATGTAGGCGCTGACCAGGACGAAGCTCGTGTGGTAGTCGATGGTGCCCATGAGGCCGAGACCGCCGGTCATCAGCACGGCACCGGCCACCATGAACCGCTTGTAGTGGCCGGTCCGGGTGATGATGCGCCCCGAGATCGCCGAGGCGAGGAAGAGCCCGACGATCATCGGGATGGTCAGCAGCCCGGACTGCGTCGGCGTCTTGCCGCGTGCCAGCTGCATGTACTGCGACAGGAACACCGACGAGCCGAACAGCGCGATGCCGACCGCGACGGACGCGACGACCGCGAGGACGAACGTGCCGTTCTTGAACAGGCGCATGGGGATCATCGGCTCGTCCACGCGCAGCTCCAGCCACACGGTGAAGGCGAGCAGCGCGACGGCGGCGCCCACCATCGCCGCCGTCTGCCAGGAGCCCCAGGCGAACGACGAGCCCGCGAAGGTCACCCACAGCAGCAGCAGGGCGACGCCGGCCGACAGCGTGAGCGCGCCGAGGTAGTCGATCTTCGCCGCGCGACGCTTCAGTGCGGGCAGGTGCAGCGTCGCCTGGAGCACGACGATCGCGGCGATCGCGAACGGCAGGCCGACGAAGAAGTTCCACCGCCAGCCCGGCCCGTCGGTGATGACGCCGCCGAGCAGCGGGCCGCCGACCATGCCGATGCCCATGATCCCGCCCATGAGGCCCATGTACCGGCCGCGCTCGCGGGGGCTGATGATGTCAGCGATCAGGACGGTGGCCAGGGCCGTCAGGCCACCGGCGCCGATGCCCTGGAAGGCGCGCATCGTGATGAGCTCGCCGACGGTGTGGGACAGGCCGGCGGCCGCCGACGACAGCACCGAGATCGCCAGGGCGAGCTGGATGAGCAGCTTGCGGCTGAACAGGTCGGCGAGCTTGCCCCAGATGGGGGTCGTCACGGTGGTCGTCAGCAAGGTGGCGGTGACCACCCAGGTGTACGACTGCTGGCTGCCGTGCAGGTCGGAGACGATCCGGGGCAGCGAGCTCGACACCACGCTCGTGGCGAGGATCGAGACGAACATCCCCAGCAGGATCCCGGAGAGCGACTCCAGGACCTCCCGGTGGGTCATGGTGTCCCGGTGGGCGGCGTGCGCGTCCGGGGCGGCGAGGGCGGCTGCGGTGGCCGTCTCCTCCGTTGTGGTCATGGTGGTTCTCCAGCGTGGTCGTCGGGCTCCGTCGGCGACGGCGCCCATGGGGGGTCGGGGTACGTCGTCGTCGACGCGGGTGCAGCGGCCGCGGGGCGCGGTCAGCCGGGGGCGACCGCGGTAGGGCGCCGGGTCCGAGAGGGTGCGGGTTCGCCGCGGTGGGCCGCTGTGTCCGCTGAGTCCGCCGGGTCCGCTGTGTTCGCTGTGTCCGCCGGGACCGACTCCGGGGGGCACGCGGCGCTCGCGGTGACGGACTCGACGAGCCTGTCGAGCGTGCCAGCCGCGGCGTGCAGGTCGTCGACCGTCCAGTCGGCGAACGTCTCGTCGGCCATGCGGCGCATCACGGCGCGCAGCTCGTCGGCGTAGGCGCGTCCGGAGGCGGTGAGGCGCAGGTTGCGGGCGCGACGGTCGCCGTGGGCCACCGTCCGCTCGACGAGACCCTCGGCGACGAGCTCGCTCACCTGGCGGCTGGCGACCGACATGTCGATGCGCAGCGCCTCCGCGACGTCCCCGACACCGACCTCGCCGGCCGTGTCGAGGATCCGGGCGATCGCGTTGGTCGCCCGCGTGCGGGCGTGGTCGCGGGCGATGACCTGCGACATCTCCCGCATGAGGCGCCCCATCCGCTCCAGGGCGCGCAGGATCTGCACCTGGGCGTCGCCCCGCTCGTCGTCGGTCATCCGGGCTCCTCAATTGGTTGCGTTACGCAAACACTGTAGGTCGACTATTTGCTGATGGCAAGTGTTTCGCGCCGGGTGCGCGGGTGAACCCGGCGCGCGGGGAGAGGATGAAGGCATGACGAGCGGCTCCGGCGACCCTGACGGCTCGCGCGATCCCGGCGCCGCACCGCGCCGGCCGCGCCGCCCCGTGCTCGTCGACCCGGCGGCCGACTGGCTGCCCGGCGGCGTCGACCCGGCGCTGCGCTCCCAGGTGGCGCACGCCACCGCCGCCGCCCTGGTCCATCGCGGACGGGCGAGCGACGACCCCGCGGTGCTCGCGCGCCTGCTCGCGCTCGTCGAGACCGAGGGGCTGGACGTGGTCGCCGCCCTGTGGGCCGACAGCCCGCCGGACAGCCTGCCCGGCGCCCTGTGGCGGCTCTACGTGCTGCGCGAGTGGGTGCGCCGCGACCCGCAGACCGTCGTCGACCGCTACCGCCAGGGGGTCGACGCGGCACCCGTCGAGGGCGCCGTTGCCGGCGTCGCCGTGCCGCCCGGGCCCGCCGACGTGCGCGCCGTGGTCGACGCCGTGCTCTCGGGGGTGTTCACCGGCGACTTCGCGACGGCGCTGGAGCGGGCCGCGGCGTTCTGCCGCGTGCTGGCCACGGGTGCGGCGTTCGACGCCGACCACCTCGACCTCGTCGACCCGCGCGGCGCGGTGCGGCAGACCCGCGGCGCCTCGTCGCTGCTGCGCACCGCCGACGAGCTGGCCGGCGCCGGCGAGCTGTGGCGGCAGGGCCGCCTCGAGTGACCCGGAACGTACACTGAAGGAGCGTCGGGCCGGGTAGCCCCGGGCTCCATTCAACGCCGCTTCGAGCGGCCACGCGCCGAGAGGCGCTCCCGGCCCGGCGCCTCACTCGTGATGTCCCTCGACGGTCCTGTCCACCGTCCCGTCCACCGGGGTCCACCTGCCGTTAGGCTGTCCGTCGTCCGGGTCGGCCGGGCCTCTTCACCGCCGTCTGGGGGAGTGTTCTGTGCGCCTGCGCCTGACACCGCGCGAGGACTCGTACTTCGATCTCTTCACCGCCCAGGCACAGCACCTGGTGATCGGGGCCAACCTGTTGGCGGAGATGCTGGGAGCTGACCGGGCCACCGTCAAGGCGATCGGCAAGCGCTTCTCCGACGCGGAGCACGACGCGGACGAGGCCGCTCACACGATCATGCATCGCCTCAACCAGACGTTCGTCACGCCGTTCGACCGGGACGACATCTACAACCTGGCCTCCCGGCTGGACGACTGCATGGACTACATGGAAGAGGCCGCCGACCTCATCGTGCTGTACAAGGTCGACTCGTTGCCGCCCCGCGTGGCCGACGTGGTGCAGGTGCTCCAGCGTGCGGCCGAGCTCACCGCCGAGGCGATGCCGAAGCTGCGGACCATGGGCGACCTGGCGGACTACTGGGTGGAGATCAACCGGCTGGAGAACCAGGCGGACAAGGCGCGCCGCAAGATGCTGGCGCAGCTGTTCGACGAGGTCGACGACCCGAAGCTGCTCATGAAGCTCAAGGAGATCGTCGAGACGCTCGAGGCGGCGGCCGACGCCTTCGAGCGTGTGGCGAACACGGTCGAGTCGATCGCGGTCAAGGAGTCCTGAGCCGCCGTGGAAGCGGTTCTCGTGGTCCTGGTGGTGCTGCTCGCCCTGGGGTTCGACTTCACCAACGGCTTCCACGACGCGGCCAACGCGATCGCCACCTCGGTGTCGACGCGGGCGCTGACGCCCCGGGTGGCGCTCGTGATGGCCGCCTGCATGAACTTCGCGGGCGCGCTCATCGGGACCGGCGTCGCCGAGACGATCGCCCACCAGATCGTCCAGTTGCCCGAGGACACCACGGCGGCCACGCACTACACGCTCGTCGTCATCATCTGCGCGCTACTCGGCGCCATCACGTGGAACCTCATCACGTGGTGGCTGGGGCTGCCCTCCTCGTCCACCCACTCGATCATCGGCGGGCTCGTCGGTGCCGGGCTCGCGGGTGGGCTGGGCATCTACTGGAAGGCCGTCGTCGACAAGGTCGTCATCCCGATGGTGATCTCGCCGGCCATCGGCTTCTCGCTCGCGTTCCTCGCCATGGTCGGGGTGCTGTGGCTGGTGCGGAACAAGCCCCCGTCGCGGACCATGCGCCGGTTCCGGCTGGCGCAGACCGTCTCGGCGGCGGCGATGGCGCTGGGCCACGGCCTGCAGGTCGCGCAGAAGACGATGGGCGTCATCGTCCTCGCGCTGGTCGCCAAGGGCTGGGTGCCGCCGGACTCCGGCATCCCGCTGTGGGTCAAGCTCGGCGCCGCGGCCGCGATCTCGGCCGGGACGTACTCCGGTGGGTGGCGCATCATGCGCACGCTCGGCCGCAAGATCATCGAGCTCGACCCGGCGCGCGGGTTCGTCGCGGAGTCGGTGTCGGCCATGGTGCTCTACGTCATGGCCCTCGGGTTCAAGGCGCCCGTGTCGACGACGCACACGATCACCTCGGCGATCATGGGCGTCGGCGCCACCCGGCGGCTGTCCGCGGTGCGCTGGGGCGTCGCGAAGAACATCGTCGTCGCGTGGGTGCTCACCATCCCGGCGGCCGCCGCCGTCGCCGCCGTCCTCTTCTACGCCCTCCGCCCGCTCCTGGACTAGTCCGGCGCACGCCGGGACCTCGACCAGCTCGACGTGGCGCATCCCGACAGCCTGACGCCGGCAGGCCGCGCCTCCGCCCGGTCGCCGGCCCTCGGTGCGCCGGCCGGCGATCCCCGCGGCGCAGAGCGCGCGTCATCGCGCCCGACTCCCTGGCGTCCGGCGCGGGCGCCCGCTGCTGGCGGGCTACGAGCGTGGCGGGCGGTGCTGCTCCGCGGCGACGACACGAGGGCCGGCCGGGGTTGCCGCGACGTGCGTCACCAGGATCTCGGCGGTCTTGAGGAACGGGTCCTGCCGCGGCAGCGCATCGGCCACCTCGCGCCGGGAGTGCTGCGCGACGACGTCGAGCACCGTCGGCAGCACCGGCCGGTGGGTGCACAGCGCCGCGTCCTCCCCGGCGTCGACGAGCTCCGCGACGAGCGCGGCGACGCGGGCCGGATGGTCCTCGTGCGCCGACTCCGTGAGGCCCGGGACCAGCGCCGCGGCGACACCCGCAGCCTGCGCGTACGGCGCCACGGTCGCCGTGCAGCGTTGCCACTCGCTCGTCACCACGCGCGTCACCCCGAACGCCGACAGCATCGGCACCAGTGCGCTCGCCTGGGCGCGACCGGCCGAGGTCAGGGGCCTGTCGGCCTCCGTGCCCTCCCATTGCGCGCGCTTGTGCGCGGCGGCGTGGCGGACGACGACGAGGGCCCGGGTGTCCAGGCGGCCGTGGGCGTGGGCGTCGAGGAGCGCGTTGAGAGGCGCCCGGTCCGACGACCTGGTGAGCCGGTGGGCGGCGGCGTCGACGTCGAACCAGCGCGCCTGGTCGATCTCGTCGCGCGTCGCGGGCCGGACCGGCGGGCGTGCTCGCAGCGCCGCCGCCTCGGGCCGGCCGGCAACCTGCGCGGCCCAGAACCGCACCCGCTTGGTGCCCCCGTCCGGCAGCTTGTACGACAACGAGGGCAGCGGCATGCCGAGCACCACGTCGTGGCCGATCTCCTCGGCGACCTCCCGCCACGCGGCGGTGACCGACGCCTCGCCGGGGTCGAGCTTGCCCTTCGGCCACGACCAGTCCTTGTACCGCGGCCGGTGCACCAGGGCGACCTGCAGCCTGCTCTGCCGGACGCGCCACACGAGGGCCCCGGCGGCCTGGACGACGGTCGACGAGGTCGGACTCACCGGCCCGTTCCCGGCCGACGCCGCTGCCGCGACACCAGCACCGACTGCAGGTCCACCAACGGCGTGCCGTCCGGCGAGGTGGTGTGGCGCACCCACTCCCCGTCGGCCTGCAGGTGCCACGAGGAGGTGCCGTCGTCCGTCGCGAGGTCGATCAGGTCGATCAGCTCGGTGACGTGCTCCGGGTCGGCGACGCGCACCAGCGTCTCGACGCGACGGTCGAGGTTGCGGTGCATGAGGTCGGCGGAGCCGATGAACACGTCCGGCCCGGCGAAGTCGTACCCGTCCTGCGGCGTGCCGTCGGCGTGCGCGAACGCGAAGATCCGGGAGTGCTCGAGGAACCGCCCGAGCACCGAGCGCACCCGGATCGTCTCCGACATGCCGGGCACCCCCGGGCGCAGCGCGCAGATGCCGCGCACGCTGATGTCGATCGGCACGCCGGCCTGCGACGCGCGGTACAGCGCGTCGGTCGTGGCCTCGTCGACCATCGAGTTGACCTTGATCTTGATCCACGACGGTCGGCCGGCGCGCGCCGCCGCCGCCTCGCGGTCGATCCGCTCGATCAGTCCCGAGCGCACCGAGCGCGGCGCGACGAGCAGCCGGTGGAACCGCGACTTCGGCGCGTAGCCGGACAGCTGGTTGAACAGCCGGGTGAGGTCCTGGCCCACCTCCGGGTCCGCGGTCAGCAGGCCGAGGTCCGTGTACAGCCGCGCGGTCTTCGGGTGGTAGTTCCCGGTGCCGACGTGGCTGTACCGGCGCAGCCCGTCAGCCTCCTGGCGCACCACGAGCGACAGCTTGCAGTGCGTCTTGAGCCCGACGATGCCGTAGACGACGTGCACGCCGGCCTGCTCGAGCTTGCGCGCCCAGGAGATGTTGTTCTGCTCGTCGAACCGGGCCTTGATCTCGACGAGCGCCAGCACCTGCTTGCCGGCCTCGGCGGCGTCGATCAGCGCGTCGACGATCGGGGAGTCGCCGCTGGTCCGGTACAGCGTCTGCTTGATCGCGAGCACCTGCGGGTCGGCGGCGGCCTGCTCGAGGAACGCCTGCACCGAGGTGGAGAACGAGTCGTACGGGTGGTGCAGCAGGATGTCACGCGCGCGGATCGCCGCGAAGATGTCGGTCGGCGTCGCCGACTCCACCTCCGCCAGGTGCCGGTGGGTGGTGGGCACGAAGGTGGGGTAGTGCAGCTCGGGGCGGTCGAGGTCGGCGACGAGGTTGAGCCCGGTGGCGTCCAGGGGCGCCGGCAACTCGTAGACGTCCTCGTCGGACATCTCCAGCTCCCGGACCAGCAGCCTGCGCACGCGCGGGCTGATGCCCTCGGCCACCTCCAGGCGCACGGGCGGCCCGAACCGGCGCCGCAGCAGCTCCTTCTCCATCGCCTGGAGGAGGTTCTCCGCGTCGTCCTCCTCGACCTCGACGTCCTCGTTGCGGGTGACCCGAAAGGTGTGGAACTCCTGGATCTCCATGCCCGGGAACAGGTAGTCCAGGTGCTGGGCGATGACGTCCTCGACGGGGACGAAGCTCGTGGTCCCCTTCTCGAGCGCCGCGGTCTGCGAGTCGGGCGCGCCGGGTCGGCCGGACGCGTCGACCGCGACGTAGCGCGGCAGCAGCGGCGGCACCTTGACGCGCGCGAAGTGCTCCTTGCCGCTCGTCGGGTTGACGACGGAGACGGCCAGGTTGAGCGACAGGCCGGAGATGTACGGGAAGGGGTGTGCCGGGTCGACCGCCAGCGGGGTGAGCACCGGGAAGATCTGGCGGCGGAAGTACTTGTGCAGCCGGTCCTGCTCCTGCTCGCCGAGGTCCGCCCAGCGCACGATGGTGATGCCCTGCTCGGCGAGCCCGGGCTGCACCTCGTTGGTGAAGAGCAGGGCGTGGCGGGCCATCAGCACGTGCGCGCGTTCGCTGATCGCCTCGAGCACCTGGCGCGGCGACAGCCCGGACGCCGCGGTGACCGCGATGCCGGTGGCGATACGCCGCTTGAGGCCCGCAACCCGGACCATGAAGAACTCGTCGAGGTTCGAGGCGAAGATCGCCAGGAACCGCACCCGCTCCAGCAGCGGCACGTTCGGGTCCTCGGCCAGCTCCAGCACGCGCTGGTTGAACGCCAGCCAGGACAGCTCGCGGTCGAGGAAGCGGTCGTCGGGCAGGGGGTGTTCGAGCTCGAGCCTGCGCGCCGTCTGCTGCTCGGCGTCCAGGTGCTCGGCGATGCTGGCGGCCAGTGCCGGCCGGAGCGTCGGGGCCTCGGTCATGACCCCATCGTGGCACCGTCCGGTGAACCGGACGTGACCTGGGGCCGGCGCGCGTACCGCACGTCGAGCGCGGCGCGCTCGAAACCCGCCCGCCGGTAGGTGCGGATCGCCGCCGCGTTGTCCCCCGCGACCCACAGCACGGCCGTTCCCAGGCCGTGCCCGACGAGGTGGTCCAGGCCCGCCGCGGTCAGCGCCCGGCCGAGCCCGGCACCCTGGGCGGACGGGTCGACGCCCAGCACGTAGATCTCCCCGACAGGCTCGGCGGCGAGCTCGCCGGCGGGGTGCACCTTGGTCCAGACGAACCCGGCCAGCGTCCCCTCGGCTCGTTCGGCCAGCAGGAACCCTGCGGGGTCGAACCACGGCTCGCGCTCGCGGGCGGCCAGGTCGTGAGGGGTCCAGCGCCCCTGGTCCGGGTGGTCGGCGAAGGCCCTGGCGTTGACGGCCAGCCAGGCGTCCTCGTCGTGGCCCGGGGCGAAGGCCCGCACGACCAGGCCCGGGCGCAGGCCCGCGTCGACCGCCGGCCGGCCGCGCAGGTCGAGGGCCATCCGCCACAGCTCGTGCACCGGGGCGAACCCGGCCGAGGAAGCCAGCGCCCGTGCCGCTGGAAGGTCGCCGTGCGCCCACGCCCCCAGGGCGCCGCCCGGTGCCGCCGCCACGGCCGCGTCGAGCAGCGCACGCCCCGTCCCGCGCCTCCGCGCCGCAGGGTCGACGACGAGCTGCACCCCCGGCGGCACCGTGCCGAGGTCCGCCTGCGCATACCCCAGCAGCTCACCGGCGGCGTCCGGGGAGTCGACGGGAGCGACCGGGTCGCCGGGTGCGAGCAGGTGCAGCGTGTGGGCGGCGGGGTCCGCGAGGGCGAGGAGAGCGGCCTCGTCGAGCGGGGCGACGCCGTCGTCGTCGGCGGCGCGGGCGGCCAGGGCGCGCACGGCGTCACGGTCGGCCGCAGACAGCGGCCCGGACACCGAGCGCAGGTCCATGCCTCGATCCCATCACACGCCGCTCACATGCCGCGCGCGCCTCGTGGCTGCCGCCGGGCCCGGACGTGGCGGCACTCGGCCGTCCGGGCTACCCGGGTGCCCGGTCCCTGGCGCGTCCACTGCTGTGGGCTACCGTGGTCGGGCGATGGACGCCCCGGGTTCGGCCGCACCGGCCGACGACGACGGCGCCGCCCCCGCGGGCCCGGCCCCCACCCGGCAGTCACGGCGGGCGCGGCGCGAGGCGACGACGTCCGGCCCGCTCGAGGTCGACGTCGACGTCGTCGTCATCGGGGCCGGCCAGGCCGGGCTGGCCGCCGGGTACCACCTGAGCAAGGCGGGTTTCGCCGCCGTGGGATCGCAGGACTGGGAGCGCGCGGAGCGCACGTTCGTCGTGATCGACGAGAACCCCGGGCCCGGTGGCGCGTGGCAGCACCGCTGGCCGGCGCTGACCATGGGCGCGGCCCACCGCGTGCACGACCTGCCGGGGATGGCGTTGCGCGCCTCGTCGGACGGCGAGCCCGCAGCGGTGGTGGTGCCCGAGTACTTCGCGCAGTACGAAGAGGCGTTCGGCCTGCAGGTGCAGCGCCCGGTGCGGGCGGAGCGCGTGTCCGACGACGGCACCGGCCGGCTCCTGGTGTCCACCCACCACGTGCAGCACCCGGACTCGACCGTGCTGTGGCGCGCCCGCGGGCTGGTCAACGCGTCCGGGACGTGGACCAAGCCGTTCTGGCCGGCCTACCCCGGGCAGTGGACCTTCCGCGGCCGGCAGCTGCACACGCACGACTTCCGCACACCGCAGGAGCTGGCGGACGGGCCGGTGGTGGTGGTGGGGGGCGGCACCTCGGCGGTCCAGATCCTGCTGCTGCTGGCGCCCGTGACGGCGACCGTGTGGGCGACGCGGCGTCCGCCGCAGTGGGTCGAGGCGGACTTCACACCGGAGTACGGGCGCGACTCGGTCGCCAAGGTCGCCGAGCGCACGGCGGCCGGCCTGCCGCCGGGGTCGGTGGTGTCCGCCACCGGCCTCCCCCTGACGCCTCTCTATCGCGAGGGCATCGCGGCCGGCGTGCTGCAGGCCC
>DASWOL010000044.1:0-1647 GCA_036398695.1 Cellulomonas sp.
TCGACGGCCTGCAGGCCCAGCTCGCCGCCAACCGCGCCGAGTTCTACCGGATGCTGCCCGCCGGCCCGTTCTACGGCTTCAACCGCCCCGGCGTCGAACCCTCGGAGGCGATCATCGAGAACTGGTGGCGCCAGGGCATGATGGGCGGGGCCAAGGCCCACTACGACGGCATCGTCGCGTTCTCCCAGACCGACTTCACCGAGGACCTGAAGACGATCACCGTACCGGTCCTGGTCATGCACGGCGACGACGACCAGATCGTCCCCTACGCCGACTCCGCACCCCTGTCCGCCGCCCTCCTGCCCAACGGCACGCTCACGACCTACCCCGGCTTCCCCCACGGCATGCCCACCACCCAGGCCGACACCATCAACGCCGACCTTCTCGCCTTCGTCCAGGGATGACCGGGCGGGGTTCCCGGATCGCTCAGCGCATCCGGCGCCGCGATGCGCCGCGCCGCGGTCCCTGCCAGGGTGGCACGATGAGGCAGACGGCACAGACCCTGGTTCTCGGTGCCCTGGTGATGGCGCTGGCGGCGTGCGCCGGCTCGACCGACGAGCCGTCGGGCTCCGGGCCGACCGCGACCACAGCTGCGCCGACGCAGGTGCCGACCGTGCCCTCGCCCGCGGAGTCCCCGTCGGTGAGCGTCCCGCAGGACGTGCCGGAGGACGTCGTCCTCGGGCCGGAGGCGCTGGGCACGGCGGAGCAGCCCCGGACGCAGGACGCCGAGGTAGGAGCCTGGGCGCTGCCGGAGCCGTGCGGAGCGGTGGTGCCGGACGCCGCCGCGATGCTCACCGTCACCCAGGGCACCGGCGAGTTCGAGGAGCCCGTCGGCCTGCACCAGGTCGCCGTGTTCGCCGATGCCGACGCCGCGGTGTCGGCGGCCGGCGCGCTGACCACCGCCCTCACCGAGTGCGCCCGGATCCCGTCGGGCACCGGCACGACCTACGTGCTGGAGGACGTCGCGGTGGGCGCCCAGGGGCACGGCCTCGCCACCGACTACTACGGCGCCTCGGTCGGCGGTCCGCTGGACGAGGCCCTCGGCAGCTACCTGGTGACCACCCGCCGGGGCAGCGCGGTCACGGTAGTCGGCACGCTCGGCGGGGAGAGCACGGTGGGCGCCGCCCGCGCTCACGCGGTCGCCCTGGCGCAGTCGGCGTGGGAGCTGCTGTGCGTCTACGACTCCGCGGGCTGCTGAGCCGGACCGGGTGACGAACCGTACCTGAGGTGCGCGGGCGGCCGCAGGCGCGCTCGCGTCCCCACCGGTCTCCGCTACCTGTCGGGGCCGGCCCACGGAGCGAGAAGGCCGACCAGGGTCGGCGCCCGGTCATGGTCCCCGACGCGGTCGAGCACGTCGGCGCACAGCGCGGCGAACTCGTCGTCGCGGCTCGCCCGTGTGTGCGGCGCGATGGCGACGGTGCCGACCGGGCCACGCAGGGCGCGGCGCCAGTAGGCGGCGGCGAACCATCGCGGCATGCGGGAGAACAGCACCCGCAGCGCGGTCGGCGTGATCGTCGTGCCGCTGTCGTCGAGGACCTCGAACCCCTCGTGGACGGCCCGGACCACCCTGCGCAGCTGGGCGGCGTCCGCTGCCAGGGCGGGCGCCTCGCCGCCGCGGGAGAGGACACCGGCGCCGAGACAGGCCAC
>DASWOL010000045.1:0-1807 GCA_036398695.1 Cellulomonas sp.
CGCCGCACCGAGATCTACCTGTACGACGGCCTGGGCGAGGACGTCGCCGTGCACCTCATGGGCGAGCCCGGCAGCACCCGCCAGCTGATCCTGCACGACCGCGACGTCGTGGTGGCCCCGCCGTGGTCGATCCACTGCGCGTCGGCGACCAGCGCCTACTCCTTCGTGTGGGCGATGGCCGGGGAGAACCTCGACTACGGCGACGTCGTGCAGATCGACCCCGCCGACCTGCGCTGAGCCCCCGCACCACCCCCGCCCGGCCGGCGACCACACCCCGGGCGGGCGCCCACGGCAACGACACGGAAGAAGAGGTGGGATCGATGATCCTCGACCAGTTCAGGCTCGACGGGCGTGTGGCCCTGGTGACCGGCGCCGGGCGCGGCCTCGGCCAGGGGTACGCCCTGGCCCTCGCCGAGGCCGGCGCGGACGTCGCCCTGCTCGACCGCACCCCCGCGACGCAGACCGTCGAGCGCGTCCGGGCCCTCGGCCGGCGGGCGGTGTCGATCACCTGCGACCTGTCCGGAGCCACCCCCGCCGACCTGACCGGTGTCGTCGAGGCGGTCGTCGGCGGGCTCGGGCGCCTGGACGTCCTGGTGAACAACGCCGGCATCATCCGTCGTGCCCCCGCGGTGGACTTCCCCCAGGCCGACTGGGACGACGTCCTCGCCATCAACCTCGACGCGGTGTTCCACCTGTCGCAGGCCGCCGGGCGCGTGATGATCGCGCAGGGCAGCGGGAAGATCATCAACGTCGCCTCGATGCTGTCCTTCCAGGGCGGGATGTTCGTGCCCTCCTACACCGCCGCGAAGCACGCCGTCGCCGGCCTGACCAAGGCGCTGGCCAACGAGTGGGCCGGCGCCGGGGTCAACGTCAACGCCATCGCCCCCGGGTACATGGCCACCGACAACACCGCGCCCCTGCGCGCCGACACCGCGCGGGAGCAGTCCATCTCCGAGCGCATCCCCGCCGGACGCTGGGGCACCCCCGACGACCTGATGGGCACCGTGGTGTTCCTCGCCTCCGCGGCCTCCGCCTACGTCGACGGCGCGATCATCCCCGTGGACGGTGGGTGGCTGACCCGCTGAGGAAGCCGGCGGCGGTGGTCGTCGCGGCCGTCGCGCGCCGGAGGTGCGGCGAGCGGCGGCCGCCGTGCGTGCGGGGTCAGTCCGGTGCCGCGACACCCGCCCGCGGCGCGGTGTCGAACACGGCGTCGGCCAGCGGAGCCCACAGGTCGACCAGGCTCGTGGCGTCGGGGAAGCGCAGCCACTGCATCTGGATGCCGTCCATGATGCCGATGAGCTGGGCCGCGACCCGCCGGGGTTCCTGGAAGTGGCCGTCCAGCATGCGCGCGAACAGTCCGATGGAGTACCGGTAGCGCTCGTTGAAGTACGCGTGCGCCGGGTGGCCGGCCGCGAGCGACTCCGAGTTGAGCACGCTGTACAGCCGCACCAGCTCGGGCTGGCGGGAGTTGCGCTCGACCAGGGCGTCGAGGCGCTCGCGCGGGTCGCCCACGAAGCCCTCGACGGCGTCGATCCGCGCCTGGTTGAGGTCGAGCTTGTCGCGGTTCTCCAGCACGGCGATCAGCAGGTCGTCCTTGCCCTTGAAATAGTGCAGCAGACCCGCCAGCGTCATGTCGCACGCGGTGGCGACGGAACGCAGCGTCACCCCGTAGTAGCCGCGCTCAGAAATCAGTAGCGTTGCGACCCGGATAATATCCGCCGAGCGCTCCTCGGGCGAGTAGCGGCGGTTTCGCCGACCCGGGCGCGGTGTGGTGTCGAGCGGGGTTCCGAGCACGCTTTCCGATCTC
>DASWOL010000046.1:0-1804 GCA_036398695.1 Cellulomonas sp.
GAGCGCCGCGGCTGCCGCCTCGTTGTTCAGCAGCACGGCGGTCGCCGCCGGGTGCGCGTCGAGGAGCGCCGCGAGCTCGCGGCCGATGGCCGGCTGGCTGCTCGAGCCCCACACCGCGTGCAGGCGGACGTCCCGACGGGCCGCGGCGGCCGCCGCCGCGTCGCGCAGCCGCCAGACGTAGGCGCCACCACGTTCGACGACGTGCTCCGGCTGGGAGACGAGGACCACCTCGCGGTGCCCGAGCCGCGCGAGGTGGTCGACCATCAGCCGCCCGGCCTCGGCGAAGTCGAGGTCGAAGACGTCGAGGCCGCCGCAGTCGGCGGGCAGCCCCACGAGCGCACCCGGCTGCGGGGCGGCGCGCAGCACGGGCAGCCGGACGTCGTGCTCGGCGACGTTCAGCAGCACCACGCCGTCGACCATCCGCGACTCGGTGACGCGCTGCAGGGCGCGGGCGCCGTCGGGCTCGGTGACCAGCAGGATGTCGTAGCCCAGCTCGCGAGCGGTGTCGGACACCCCGGTCATGTACTGGAGCATCGCGGGGGCGAACTCGTCCTCGAGGAACGCGGCGAACAGGCCGAGGACGTGCGTCTGCGCGGTGGCCAGCGCACGGGCGCCGGCGTTCGGCGTGTAGCCGAGCGCGAGGACCGCCGACTGGACACGGGCGCGGACGGCGGGGGAGATCGACCGCTTGCCCGACAGCGCGTAGGAGGCGGTGCTGCGGGAGACGCCCGCGGTGCGTGCCACATCGGCGATCGTCGCCATCCGGTTCACCCCCGTCTCGTCCTCGAATCGTCGAACCGGTTCGGAATCTAGCGGTCACAGATGGGCGCGCGCAAGTGCCGTGGCGGGTAGGTCGCGCCGGCTACCGGGGCGGACGGCGGAGGTGGGCGGTGCTCCGGACGCGCGCCGGCGCCCTCGACATAATGCGTTGACCTGCACAAGTATGCGACGGAACCGGGCGTCGGACCGTCGCCGACCTGGCGGCGCGACGTCCAGCCGGGCGTCGGGTGGCGGTCGCGGGGCCGGACGAGCTCGACGCAAGCCGGGACATCGGCCACCGTCTGACCGCCAAGAATCGGCGAACCGATTCGCCAAAGTGTGACGCAGCGCACATGACGTCAGAGGGGAGGGGGCGGCCCGGCCCGAGACGGGCCGTTCGGGCTAGGTGCGTGCGTTCCAGGGCTGGGGGGCGCCCGGGACGACGGCTGCCGGCGGGCGCCGGTGGGTGCGGGGCGCGGCCGTCGACCCGCGGTCGACCAGCTCCGGCGACACGAACCGCACGACGTGCGGCTCCGCGCGCGCCGGCTGCTCGATCCGCTGCACGAGCTGGCGCACGGCCATCCGCCCGAGCCGGTCCGGTGCGCTCTCGATCGACGTGTAGGGCAGCGAGAAGGTCCGGGCGAACTCGTCCGAGTACTGCCCGACGACGGACAGGTCCTCCGGGACCCGCACACCGCGCTCGTGCAGCACCGAGGGGAGCGCGGCCGCGACGGCCTCGTTGTGCGCGAGCAGTGCGGTGGCGTCCGGATACCGGTCGAGCAGGTCGTGCAGCAGTGCGCCGACCGCCGGCTGCCGCGACTCGCCGTAGACCGCGTGCAGCGTCATGCCGCGGGTCCGGGCCTGCGCGAGCGCTGCGTCCCGCAGCCGCCACACGTAGGCGCCGCCACGCTCCACCACGTGCTCGGGCTGGGAGACCAGCACCGCCTCACGGTGCCCCAGCGCGGCGAGGTGGTCGACCATCGTCCGGCCGGCCTCCGCGAAGTCGAGGTCGAAGACGTCCAGGCCCGTGCAGTCGGCCGGGAGG
>DASWOL010000047.1:0-13484 GCA_036398695.1 Cellulomonas sp.
TTCGGTGTCGCGTGCGGCATCGGGCCGCTGTGGACCGGCCTGCTGATGGTCGCCTACCGCTGACACGTCGGGGCGGTCGCACCTGCCGGGCAGCGCCGACAGCTGGGATGTACCCGGCTCAGCCGGCGAAGTGGTCCCATCCCGGGCGCACGGTCGGCGGTTCGCCCCCCACGAGCACCGTGGGCCGCCCACCGGCGGGCACGGCGATGACGCGGCCGACGACGACGAAGGGCGCGGGCGGCGGCGTCGACGCGGGGAACGTCGCGAGCAGCCCGTGGTCCTCGCCACCGCCGAGCACCCACGCCGCGGGGTCGACCTCCAGCGCCTCGGCGGCCCCCGCCAGGCGCGCGCGGTCGGCGGCGAAGGCGTCCGCGTCGACGTCGACCACCACGTGGGAGGCCGACGCCAGGCGGCCCGCGTCGCGCAGCAGCCCGTCGGAGACGTCGATCATGGCGGTCGCGCCGGCCGCGGCTGCCGACGGCCCGGCCGCGACAGGGCAGGCCGGGTGGCGGTACGCGGTCACCAGCTCGTCGTCCACCGACTCCAGGTCGGCGGCCAGCAGGGCGAGCCCGGCGGCCGACCACCCACGCACCCCGGCGTGGGCGAGGACGTCGCCCGCGCGCGCGCCCGACCTCGTCACGGGCGCGCGGCCCTCCAGGTCACCCAGCGCCGTCACCGACACCGTGACCTCCGACCCGCCGGACAGGTCGCCGCCCACCACCCCGACGTCCAGCGGCCCGCACTCGTCGGCCAGCCCGCGCGCCAGGTCCTCGAGCCAGGCGACCGCAAGGTCGCCCGGCACGGCCAGCGCGACGACGATCGCGGTGGGCACCGCGCCCATCGCCGCGACGTCCGCGAGGTTCTGCACGGCGGCCCGCCTCCCGACGTCCCGCCCGGTGGACCACGCCCGCCGGAAGTGCCGGTTCTCCACCAGCACGTCCGTGGTCACGACGAACCGGCCGTCCGGAGCGGCCACCACCGCGGCGTCGTCACCTGACGGCAGCAGCGTCGCCCGGCCGGACGGCAGCAGCGGCACGATGCGCGCCAGCAGCGCGTCCTCCGACACCTCGCGCACCAACGGCTCACCCACGGCCGACACGCTATCGGTCACGGGCCTCGGCCTCCCCCGCGTGCCGCGCGTGCGACAGGATGGGCGGGTGCCCCGCCGTCCCGCAGTCCAGCACGGGGCGGTCGTCGCGCTCGCGGCCGTCCTGCTGGCGGGCTGCTCGTCGGCCGTGCCGGTGACCCCCGCGACGCACGCCACCGACCCCGACTGCGCCTCGCTGATCCTCGCCACGCCGGACTCCCTCGGCGACGGGCTTGGACGGCGCCACACCACCGCGCAGGCCACGACGGCCTGGGGCGACCCGGCGATCGTGCTGCGCTGCGGCGTGGAGCCGCCGGGTCCGACGACCGAGCGCTGCGAGACCGTGACGTCGGCGGACGGACCGAGTGTCGACTGGCTGGTGGTGCAGGACGACGGCACCGACGACGAGGCCACGGACGAACTGCCTGCTGCTGCGCCCACGCCCGCCACGGCGGCGCCCACCGCGACCCCTGCCGCGCCGGCCGACGCCGCCTCCGACGCCACTGCCACGACGGCCACCGACTGGACGTTCACCACCTACGGCCGCGTCCCCGCGGTCGAGGTGCACGTGCCGGCGGCCGTGGCCGCGGAGCGCTCCACGACGTTCCTCGACGGCCTCGGCCCGGCGATCGTCGCCCACACGCAGCAACAGCGCAGCTGCCTCTGACCCGTCGAGTGCGCTGGACGAACCTCGGCCGCGCCGAGGGGCGGGTGGGCCGGTGGCCGGTGGCGGCCTCAGCGCAGGCCGGTGGGCCGATCCAGGGCGAGCCGGATCAGCTCGTCGACCAGAGCCGGGTACTCCAGGCCGGTGGCGGCCCACAGCCGCGGGTACATCGAGAACGGCGTGAATCCGGGCATCGTGTTGATCTCGTTGATCAGCACGTCGCCGTCAGGCCGCACGAACACGTCCACCCGGGCCAGGCCCTCGCACCCCACCGCCTCGAACGCGCGGACCGCCAGCTCGCGCACGCGGGCCGTGACGTCGTCGGGCAGGTCCGCCGGGCAGCTGAGGTCCACGGACTCCTCGTCGAGGTACTTCGCCTCGAAGTCGTAGAAGGTGTGGTCGCCGTGCACCACGATCTCGCCGGGCAGCGATGCGCGCGCAGGCTCGCCGTCGCGACCGCCCAGGACCCCGCACTCGATCTCGCGCCCGACGATCGCCGCCTCGACCAGCACCTTCGGGTCGTGCTCGGCGGCGGCGCGGATCGCCGCCGGCAGGTCCGCCCAGTCGGTGACCCGGCTGATGCCGAGGCTGGAGCCGGCCCGGGCCGGCTTGACGAACACGGGCAGCCCGAGCGGCCTCGCCCGCTCCAGCACCCCTGCGGGGTCCCGGTCCAGCTCGCCGGGCCGCACGACGACGTAGGGCCCCACCGACAGACCCTGCCCGGCGAAGACGAGCTTCATCATCTGCTTGTCCATGCCGACCGCGGAGGCGAGCACGCCCGCACCCACGTAGCGCACGTCAGCCAGCTCGAGCATGCCCTGGACGGTGCCGTCCTCGCCGAACGGACCGTGCAGCAGCGGGAACACGACGTCGACGTCGCCCAGCGCCTCGGCCACCGAGCCGCGCAGCGCCTGGACCGCGCGGTCTCCCGCCGCTTGCGGCAGCAGCACGCGCACGGAGCCGTCCGTCACCTCGGGGAGCTTGCCGTCGGTGATCGCCCAGCTGTCCGGGTTGTCGTCCGCGAGCACCCACCGGCCGTCACGGGTGATGCCGACGGCCAGCACGTCGTAGCGCGAGCGGTCGATGGCGCGCAGCACGCCCCCCGCGGTGACGGCGCTGATGGGGTGCTCGCCGGAGCGCCCCCCGAACAGCACGAGGACCCGTGGGCGGCGTTCCTGCGTCTGGGACATCGCGCCCGACCCTACCGCCAGTCGATAGCCTCGCCGGGTGAGCCACCCCGCCTCCCACCCGCTGTCACCCGCCACCCTCGCCGTCACCGCCGGCCGCCCACCGCGCGTCCAGGGCGGGCCGGTCAACCCCCCGCTGGTCCTCTCTTCTACGTACGTCTCGCAGGGCGCACCGACGCCGGGCGAGCTGTTCTACACGCGCAACGACACGGAGACCTGGCGGGCGCTGGAGTCGGCCCTGGCCGCGCTCGAGGGATCTGCGTTGCCGGCGCTGGCCTTCGCCTCGGGGATGGCGGCGATCGCGGCCGCGTTCGGGCTGGTTCCTCGCGGCGGACGCGTCGTCATGCCCGTGCACTCATACGGGGTGGCGCTCGGCCTGGCGCAGGAGCTGGCCGACGCCGGCGACATCCGGCTGACGCTCGTCGACATCGCGGACACCCACGCGGTGGCCGAGGCGATCGCCGGGACGGGCGGCGAGACCGTCGCCTCCCTGCTCTGGGTCGAGTCCCCCACCAACCCGATGCTCGAGGTCGCCGACACGCCGGCCCTCGTCGCGGCCGCACACACCGCGGGCGCCCTGGTCGTGGTGGACAACACCTTCGCGACGCCGCTGGTCGCACGTCCGCTGGCGGCCGGCGCGGACGTCGTCGTGCACTCCGTGACCAAGTACCTCGCCGGGCACAGCGACGTGGTCCTCGGCGCCGCGCTGACGTCCGACGAGCGGCTCCACGCCCGCCTCCACGCGCACCGCACCGTCCACGGCGCCATCCCGGGGCCGTTCGAGGCGTGGCTGGCCCTGCGCGGCCTGCGCACGCTGGCGCTGCGCGTGGAGCGGTCCCAGGCCAACGCCGCCGAGATCGCGCGCCGCCTGTCCGGCCATCCCGCCGTGGTCGAGGTGCGCCACCCGTCCCTGCCGGCCGACCCCGGTCACGAGCGCGCTGCGCGGCTGATGGACGGGTTCGGCTCGATCGTCGCGCTGCGACCGGCCGGTGGCGCGGCAGCGGCCGACGCCGTCGTCGACCGCGTGCGGCTCTGGCTGCCGGCGACGAGCCTGGGCGGCGTCGAGTCCAGCCTGGAGCGGCGCCGCCGGTTCGCCACCGAGTCCCCGAGCGTCCCGGACGACCTGATCCGCCTGTCCGTCGGCATCGAGGATCTCGAGGACCTGTGGCGCGACCTCGACCAGGCCCTCCGCGGCGTCACCGGCTGACCCAGCCCAGCCGAGCCCTCCAGACCATGACGCAGGCACTTGCGTCCCGCTCGCTGCGTGTGGTTCATTACTCATGTAATGAACCACTGAACCGGGGATGAGAGGCCGCGCGTCATGTTCGACGGGCCGGAGCCCATCTACCTGCAGATCGCGGCCTGGATCCGCGCGCAGGTGCTCTCCGGCGAGCTCGGCGAGGAGGAGCAGGTGATGTCGACCACCCAGTTCGCGACGACCTTCCGGATCAACCCGGCCACCGCGGCCAAGGCGTTCGCCGGTCTGGTGGACGAGGGGGTGCTCCACAAGCGCCGCGGGATCGGGATGTTCGTCACCGCCGGAGCCCGCGAGCGGCTCCTGGCGCAACGTCGGGAGACGTTCTTCGCGGACGTCGTCGACCCGGTGGCCGACCAGGCGCGGCTGCTTGGCGTTCCGCTGGAGGACGTCGTCGCTCGGCTCCACGCCGCCGCGACCGAGCCGAGAGCGGCGCGCTGATGGACGGACTCGGCGTGACGCTGCGCGGCCTGACCGTCCGCTACGGCCGCACCGTCGCCCTTGACGGCGTGGACCTCGACATCCGTGCGAGGACCATCACCGGCCTGCTGGGCCGCAACGGCTCCGGCAAGACCACCGCCGCCTCCGTGATCGCCGCGTTCCGCCGGCCCAGCGCCGGGACCGTGCTCGTCGGCGGCGAGGACCCGTGGGAGAACGAGGCAGTCGCGCCCCACGTGCTCCTGGTCCGCGAGTCGGGCGACGTCCTGGACGACGAGCGGCTCTCGGTCAACCTCGACTACACCGCCGGTGCCCGGCCGTTCTTCTCCCGGGAGGTGGCCGAGCGGCTGCTCGACACGTTCGAGCTCGACCCGGCGACGAAGCCGCGCGCGCTCTCGCGCGGACAGCGCTCGGCGTTCGGCATCGTGCAGGCGATCGCCGCGCGCGCTCCCCTGACGATCCTCGACGAGGTGCACCTGGGCCTGGACGCACCCTCGCGGTACGCGTTCTACGACGCGCTGCTGGCCGACTACGTGGACCACCCCCGCACGATCGTGCTGTCCAGCCACCTGATCGACGAGGTGGAGCGGCTGCTCGAGGACGTCGTCGTGCTGCACCGGGGCCGGGTGCTCCTCACCGTCGACGCCGAGTCGCTGCGCGCGCAGGGCATCGCGGTCACCGGTCCCACGGCGGCGGTCGACGCGTTCGTCGCCGGCCGGCGGACGCTGGGACGCCAGCGCCTGGGCGGCGCCTCCCAGGTGACCGTCCTGGGCGTGGTGGACGACGAGTCCGCGGCGGTCGCCCGCGCTACCGGCCTGGACCTGGGACCGGTGCCCCTGCAGGACCTGTTCGTGCACCTGACGGCCGGCGAGCCGGCCGGAGAGGAGGCGTGATGAGCAACCCCGTGGCGCTCGCCACCCGCCTGCTGCTGCGCCGGCAGCTGACCTACGCCGTGTGGTTCTGGACCATCGCCGTGGTCGCGATGGTCGTCGTCACCGCGGTGCTCGCGACGTTCGGCGTCACCGGCGTGTCCGTGGTGTCCTTCGCCCGCCAGGCCAACATCTGGTTCCCGTTCTCGATGCAGATCGTCACCGCGACCACCTACCTGCGCGTGCACGTGGCGAGCGGGATGACACGGCGGACCTTCGGCTGGGCCGCCCTGTCGTCCGCCGCCACGGTCGCCCTGGTCAACGCCCTGCTCATGACCACGCTGCTGGGGGCGGAGCGGAGCGTGCACAGCGCGCTGGGCTGGGGGTGGACCTTCCAAGACGGCGGGCTCGACCCGTCCGGTCGCTCGTGGCCGCTCATGCTGGCCGACTACGGGCTGACGTTCCTCATCGCCACGCTGTGCGGTCTGCTGGCCGGGATCGCGTTCTACGCGGGCGGCACGCGGTGGGGCACCCTGACGCTGCCGCTGACGGTCGGGCCGGTTCTCGCCGTCCTCGCGCTCGTCTACACCTCACAGGCGGCGTGGCACACCTCCGCCGTCGCACCGGGCACCGGCTGGGTGGTCGCCACGGGCGCCGCCCTGGCGGTCGCCATGGCCACCACGTTCACGCTGATCGCCCGGCGCACCGCCGTCGCGCAGCGCCCCTAGGAGGACCCATGGACCCCGTGATCAGCGTCGAGGACCTGCGCAAGAGCTATGGCGGGACGCCGGCCGTCGACGGCGTCTCGTTCACCGTCCGTGCCGGGGAGATCTTCGGCATCCTCGGCCCCAACGGCGCAGGCAAGACGACCACGGTCGAGTGTGTCGCGGGCCTGCGTTCCGCCGACTCCGGCACGGTCCGCGTGCTCGGGGCCGACCCTCAGACCCGTCCCGAGGCGGTGCGCGAGGTGCTCGGCGTCCAGCTGCAGGAGTCGGCGCTGCACCAGCAGATCACCGTCGCCGAGGCTCTGCGCGAGTTCGCGGCGTTCTACCCGCGGCCGGCGGACCCCGACGAGCTGATCTCCGTCCTCGACCTCGGGCCCAGCCGCGACACGCAGTTCGACAAGCTCTCCGGCGGTCAGAAGCAGCGGCTGTCGATCGCCCTGGCGCTCGTCGGCAACCCGAAGGTCGCCATCCTCGACGAGCTGACCACCGGGCTGGACCCCACGGCGCGACGCGCGACGTGGGAGCTGATCGAGCGGGTGCGCGACCGCGGGGTGACGATCCTGCTGGTCACCCACTTCATGGACGAGGCGGAGCGGCTGTGCGATCGGCTCGTGGTCATCGACCACGGACGGGTGGTCGCCGACGGCACTCCTGCCGCGCTCGTCGACGCCGTCGACGCCCGACGCCTCGTGCGCGTGCGCCCGGCCGCGGCCGACCGGGCCCGCGCGCTGGACGTGCTCGAGCTCCTCGCGGCGAGCGACCTCGACGTCGAGGCCGTGACGCCGGCCGCCACCCCCGGCGAGCTGGAGGTGGCCGGCTCCCGGCGCGTCCTGTTCGCCGTGGTCCGCGCGCTCGACGCCGCCGACCTGGTGCCGGACGACGTGCGGACCGTCCCGCACACGTTGGAGGACGTCTTCCTCCAGGTGACCGGCCGGCACTACGACCCGGCCACGGTGAGCGGCACGGCAGGAGCACGGCGATGACCATCACGACGGCACCGCCGGCCCGCACGGCCTTCCGCGTGCGGGGGTTCGGCACCCTGCTGCGCACCGAGGCCCGCGTGTGGCTGCGCGGCGTCAGCACGGTGTTCTTCTCGCTGGCGTTCCCCACCGTCCTGCTGGTCGGCGTCGGCTTCGCGATCCCGGGCATGCGGGACGTCATCGAGGACGTCGGGCCGCAGTGGGACGGGCTCACAGCCTTCGCCGCCTACGTGCCGGTCATCCTCGCCGTCGCCATCGCCACCCCGGCCCTGACCACGATGCCCGTGTGGTTCGCGTCCTTCCGCGAGCGCGGCGTGCTGCGTCGCCTGTCGACAACCCCGATGCGACCCCAGGGCATCATCGCGGCGCACCTGATCATCACCGTCGCCGCGATCGTCGTCGCCGCCGTCATCGCTCTGCTCGCCGGGCAGCTGACCATCGGGGTCTGGCGGCCGGCGCACCCCTGGACCGTTGTCCTCGTGTTCCTGCTCGGCGTCGCGGCACTGTGCTCGCTCGGGCTCCTCGTCGCGTCCCGCGCGTCCAAGGGCAGCGTCGCCTCGGGGATCGGCTCGCTGGTGTACTTCCCGATGCTCTTCTTCGCCGGCGTCTGGACGCCGGGGCCGATCATGCCGCACGCCGTCGCGGCGATCGCCAGGTTCACGCCGCTGGGCGCGACCGCGCAGGCGATGACCTCCGGATGGTTCGAGAGCGGGTTCCCCACCCTGTGCGTGCTGGTGCTCGTCGCCTGGACCGCCGTGCTCCTGCCGCTGTCGGTGCGGCTGTTCCGCTGGTCCTGAGTCAGCCGAGCGGCCGGTCCGCGGCCTCGTCCTTCATCGGCCGGCCGAGCAGCAGGGACGCCAGGTCGTCCACCGGCAGTCCCTCGAACAGCACCCTGACCACGGCCTGCGTGATGGGCATCTCGACGCCCAGCGAGACCGCGAGCTCGGCGACCGCCCGGCTCGTCTTGACGCCCTCAGCCGTGCCCTGCGTCCGCGCCACGGCCTCGTCGAGCCCCGCACCCTGCCCCAGCAGCACGCCCAGCGAATGGTTGCGCGACAGCGGCGAGGCGCACGTGGCCATGAGGTCCCCCGCCCCCGCCAGGCCGGAGAACGTCTCGCCGTCCGCACCCAGCCGCAGCCCGAGCCTGCGGATCTCCGCCAGTCCGCGCGTCACCAGCGTCGCCATCGTGTTGTAGCCGAAGCCGCGGCCCTGGGAGATCCCGACGGCGAGCGCGATGACGTTCTTCACCGCACCGCACAGCTCGACGCCGACCACGTCCGGGGAGGTGTACGGACGGAAGTACCACGACTGTACGGAGCGCGCGACGAACGCGGCGGTCTCGTCGGACGTGGAGGCCACCACCGTGGCCGTCGGCTGCCGGGCGGCGATCTCCCGCGCGAGGTTGGGTCCGCTCAGCACCGCGACGCGCTCGTCGTCCAGCACCAGCGCCTCCGCGAGCAGCTGAGACGTGCGCCGGTCGGTCGCGAGCTCGACGCCCTTCATCAGCGAGACCACGGGCGCGCCGGCCGGGACCGCGCCGGCCATCGGGTCCAGCACCGCGCGGGCGATCTGCACCGGCACGGCGACCGCCACCAGCTCGGCACCCGCCAGAGCCTTTGCCGCGTCCGACGAGGCGCGCACGGCCGCCGGCAGCGTCACACCCGGCAGGTACGCGTCGTTGCGGTGCTCGGCGTCGATCCGCCGGCACAGCGCCTCGTCCCGGCCCCACAGCGTGACGTCGCACCCTGCGTCGGCGAGGACCTGGGCGAAGGTGGTGCCCCACGCCCCGGTGCCGACCACCGCGGCACGCGTCATCGGCCGGGCACCGGCGGGTAGACGGTCTGCCGCACCTGGTAGTCCGGGTGGTCGCGCAGGTCGAAGCGAGGCCTCGGCGCCTGCTCGCCGCGAATCTGCTCCAGCAGCTCGGTGATCGCATCGAGCACCCGGTCGGTCGCCTCGCGCAGCACGGCGGCGTCCCGCGGCCGGTCGTACAGGTCGTCCAGCGGCACGGGCCGGCCCACGAGCACGTGGACCTGCTTGCGCGGGAACGGGCGCAGCCGCTTGGAGTACCGCGGCAGCAGCTCGGTGGCACCCCACTGAGCCACCGGGACCACCGCCGCACGGCTCGCCAGCGCCAGCCGCGCCACGCCGGTCTTGCCGGCCATGGGCCACAGGTCGGGGTCGCGCGTGAGGGTGCCCTCCGGGAACACCGCGACCACCTCGCCGGCGGCCAGCGCCCGGACGGCGGGCTCCAGCGAGTCCGCCGCGCGCGTGGTGCCGCGGTCCACCGGCAGCTGGCCCGTGGAGCGCAGGATCCCGCCGAGCAGCGGGACCTTGAACAGTGACGCCTTGGCGAGGATGCGCGGCGCGATGCCCTGGTCGTAGAGCATGTGGGCGAACGTCAACGGGTCCAGCTCGGTGGCGTGGTTGGCCGCCGCGATGAAGCCGCCCTCACGGCGGAGGTTGTCGGTGCCGCGCCAGTCGCGGCGGGTGGTCGCCCGCAGGAACGGCCGGACGACCGCCGCGACCATGCGGTAGGCGCCGTTGGCGCGCGCCGGGTGAGCCATGGGAGCCGACTCTAGCGGGGCCTCACGGCCTCGTCGCACGCAGGACCAGCCCGGCTCAGCGCTTCGGGGCCTCGCGGCTGAAGCTGGCGCCCAGGGCGGTGAGCTTCTCGGTGAAGTGCTCGTAGCCGCGGTCGATCAGGCTGATGCCCCGCACCGACGAGGTGCCCTTCGCCGTCAGCGCCGCGATCAGGTGGCTGAAGCCGCCGCGCAGGTCCGGGACCTCGATGGCGGCGGCCGTCAGCGTCGTCGGGCCGGAGATCACCGCCGAGTGGTAGAAGTTCCGCTGCCCGAACCGGCAGGGACGCGAGCCCAGGCACTCCTTGTAGACCTGGATGGTCGCGCCCATGCCGACCAGCGCGTCGACGAACCCGAAGCGGTTCTCGTAGACCGTCTCGTGGACGATCGACAGGCCGCGGGCCTGCGTCAGTGCGACGACGAGCGGCTGCTGCCAGTCCGTCATGAAGCCCGGGTGCACGTCCGTCTCGAGCTGGATCGAGTGCAGGTCGCCGCCCGGGTGGTAGAAGCGGATGCCCTCGTCGGCCACCTCGAACTCGCCGCCCACCTTGCGGAAGGTGTTGAGGAAGGTGGTCATCTCCGGCTGGGTGGCACCACGGACGAAGATGTCGCCGCCCGTCGACAGCGCGGCCGACGCCCAGGACGCCGCCTCGATCCGGTCGGACAGCGAGGTGTGCGAGAAGCCGTTCAGCCGGTCGACGCCCTCGATCCGGATCACCCGGTCGGTGTCGACGGAGATGATCGCGCCCATCTTCTGCAGGACGTTGATCAGGTCCATTATCTCGGGCTCGATCGCGGCGCCCGACAGCTCGGTCTTGCCCTCGGCCCGCACCGCGGTGAGCAGCAGCTGCTCGGTGGCGCCGACGCTCGGGTACGGCAGGGCGACCTTGGTGCCGGTCAGGCCGTTGGGCGCGAGGATGTGGATCCCGTTCTCGCGCTTGTCCACCACGGCGCCGAACTGGCGCAGGATGTCGAGGTGGTAGTTGATCGGGCGGTCGCCGATGCGGCAGCCCCCGAGGTCCGGGATGAACGCCTCGCCCAGACGGTGCAGCAGCGGCCCGCAGAGCAGGATGGGGATGCGGCTGCTCCCGGCGAGCGTGTCGATGTCCGCGACGACCGCGGACTCCACCTGTGAGGGGTCGATCCGCACGACGCCGGCGTCGGCGTCCAGGTCGACACGCACCCCGTGGAGCTCGAGCAGCGACGTGACCACCTGCACGTCGCGGATCTCCGGCACGTTGCGCAGCACGCTCGGCGTCTCCCCGAGCAGGGCCGCCACCATCGCCTTGGAGACGAAGTTCTTCGCCCCGCGCACGGTGATCTCGCCCGAGAGGGGGTTGCCCCCATCGACGTAGAGCAGGTCGTCCATGGTGCCCATCGTCTCCCCTGCACGGCGATGCCCGCGAACGGACACCCACACGCCGGTCGATCCGCGCGAAATCCTCACACGGGTTGTGAGGGTGCTACTTCTTCTTGGCCGACTTCTTGCCCTTGGCGTCCTTGCCCTTGGCCTTGGCTTCCTTCTTCGGCTCCTTGGCGGGCTTCGCCGACTTCACCGACTTGTCGGCCTTCGCAGCCTTCTCAGCATCCCCGGACTTCTCAGGCTTGGCGGCCTTCGTGGGCCCGGCCGGCACGACGACCTTCGCCGGCCCCGACGGCACGACGGCCGCCGTGGTCGCGTCGGCGAGCGAACCCACCGCGCCCAGCGCGACCTCGCCTCCGTCGACCGCCGCCTTGAGCCCGGCGCCGGGGTGGAACCGCGGCACCGTGGCCGCGGGCACCGGCACCGACTCCCCCGTGCGCGGGTTCCGCGCCGTCCGGGCCGGCCGTGCCACCGCCTCGAACGAGCCGAAGCCCAGGAGCGTCACCCTCTCCCCGGCCGCGAGCGCCGCGGTGATCTCGCCGAGCACGGCATCCACGGCGTGCCCGGCCTGAGCGTGCGAAGCACCCCGCGCGGCGATGCGCTGGGCGAGCTGCGACTTGCTGACCATGATGGCCCTCCTTCGTCCGGCCAACCGTAGCGGGGGCAGGTGAACGCTGCGCCCGGAACGCCGGTCAGCGCCCGCGCGTCGTCCCGAGGGTCAGCGGGACCGGCACCGGCCGTGCCGGCTCCACCGGCAGGGACGGCAGGTGCTTGGCGGGAATCGTCGTGGGTCGCCACGCCTCGCGCGTCGCCTCGTACGCCGTGATGTCCTCGGCGTGCTGGAGGGTCAGGCCGATGTCGTCGAGCCCCTCCATCAGCCGCCAGCGCGTGTAGTCGTCGATCCCGATGGGGACCACCACGTCGTCGCACGTCGCCGTGCGGGAGACGAGGTCGACCGTCACCTCGGTGCCGGGCCGCGTCTCGAGGATCTTCCAGATCAGCTCGACGTCCTCGGGCGAGACCGTCGCGGCGACCAGGCCCTGCTTGCCGGCGTTGCCGCGGAAGATGTCCGCGAACCGCGGCGAGAGCACCGCGCGGAAGCCGTAGTCCTTGAGCGCCCACACCGCGTGCTCGCGCGAGGAGCCGGTGCCGAAGTCCGGGCCGGCCACGAGCACCGAGCCGGCCTTGTACGCCTCCTGGTTGAGGACGAACGCGGGGTCGTTGCGCCAGGCGGAGAACAGCGCGTCCTCGAAGCCCGTGCGCGTGATCCGCTTGAGGTAGACCGCCGGGATGATCTGGTCGGTGTCGACGTTGCTGCGCCGCAGCGGGACGCCGACGCCGGTGTGCTGGGTGAACTTCTCCATCGCCGTTCTCCTGCTCGTCAGACCTGCACCAGGAGGCGCGGGTCGAGGGGTGCCAGTGGCGTGCCGTCGATCGTCGTGCCCTCCGGCAGGTCCAGGTCGGCGAGGGACGACAGCGTGCCGCGGATCGCGGTGGCCGCCGCGACGAGCGGCGAGACGAGGTGGGTGCGCCCGCCCTTGCCCTGCCGACCCTCGAAGTTGCGGTTGGACGTCGACGCGGCTCGCTCACCAGGCGCCAGCTGATCGGGGTTCATGCCCAGGCACATGGAGCAGCCCGCGTTGCGCCACTCGGCACCGAAGTCGAGGAACACCCGGTCGAGCCCCTCGGCCTCGGCCTGGAGCCGGACCCGCGCGGAGGCGGGTACGACGAGCACACGCACGCCCTCGGCCTTGGACCGGCCCTTGAGCACCTTGGCGACCGAGCGGAGGTCCTCGATGCGGCCGTTGGTGCACGACCCGATGAACACGGTGTCGACCTTGATGTCGCGCAGCGGCTGGCCCGGGGTCAGACCCATGTACTCGATCGCACGCTCCGCGGAGATGCGCGCGGCCTCGTCGGCGATCTGCTCCGGCACGGGCACGTTGCCGCTCAGCGGCAGGCCCTGCCCGGGGTTGGTGCCCCACGTGACGTAGGGCCCGATGTCCCGGGCCTGCAGCACCACCTCGGCGTCGAACGTCGCGTCGTCGTCGGACCGCAGCGTCTTCCAGTACTCGACGGCGGCGTCCCAGTCGGCGCCCTCGGGGGCGTGCGGCCGTCCGTGGAGGTACGCGAAGGTCGTCTCGTCCGGCGCGATCATGCCGGCGCGCGCGCCGGCCTCGATCGACATGTTGCAGATGGTCATGCGCGCCTCCATGGACAGCGCGCGGATCGCCTCGCCGCGGTACTCCAGGACGTAGCCCTGGCCGCCGCCGGTGCCGATCTTGGCGATGATCGCCAGGATGATGTCCTTGCTCGTCGCGCCCGAGGGCAGCC
>DASWOL010000048.1:0-1719 GCA_036398695.1 Cellulomonas sp.
GGGCGGCCGCGGCCTGCGCCGCGACGGTCGAGGCGATCTGGACGGCCCGCTCGCGGTGCGCGACCAGGGCTGCGGCCTCCTGGGCCGCGGCGACCCGCTCCCGCTGCTCCTGGGCGGCGGTCGCGGCGATGTCCGCACCGCTGGGCGCGAGCAGCGCGAACGCCCCGACACCCACGACCAGCCCGGCGGCGACGGCACCCTGCGCCCAGCGGACAGGGGCACCGCGACGGCGGGCGCTGCGGACGTCGGGATCGGGGCGCGGCGCGGCGCGGCGGCCGTGCACGGCCGGGGGGACGGGGGGCGACGACGCGGGACGCGGGGCGACGTGCCGGCCACCGCGCGACGAGCGCCGTGTGGTCGGCAAACTGTCACTCACGCGTCACAGGTTAAGTGCTCCATCATCCCGGGTCACGGTCGGAGGGCCCGAATGAGGGGGAGATCACGTGGAGAAGTTGCCACTACGATCCTCCCGTGGATCCCGCGGACCCGGCCGTCGCGCTGCTGGCCTCGCCCGACGCGGCGACGGCCGAGCCTGCCGACGGGTCGGGCGCACCCACGGTGCACTTCCGCCCGAACGGGCTGGACGACCTCTACGACATCGCCCGGCTCGCGGACCGGCTCGGCGTCGAGCACGCGACGGTCCGCGTCTGGCTCTCCCCCAAGGTGCCGTGGCTGCCTGCGCCCGACGGGCGGCTGAACGGCGGTGCCGTCTGGCGCGCGGCGACGCTGGACGGGATCGAGGAGCGCCGGGCACCCGGGCGGCCCGGGCGGCGGCCGCGGTCGCAGGAGGGCGCGGTCGGCGACGTCGCCGACCGGCACGACCAGCAGGACCGCGCCGTCGGCGGCTGACCGGCGCGCCCACCACCGCCCGGCGGCCGCGCCTCGGTCCGGCCATCCGGCCGTCCGGCCCGGCCCGGCGGGCCCGCACCGTCGCCGCACATCCGCAGCACAGCGGACACAGTGCGGACTGATTTCGCCTCACAGGTGACGAATCGCCCATTCCTCACTATCGTGCACCGGGAGTCATGCGCGATCTTGACGCCGGTCAAGGTCGGCCTGCCTGCCTGTCAGTACGTCTGCTCAGCTCTCCTTGTCAGTACGTCTGCCAGTACGTCTGCCAGTACGTCCGTCCGTGCACCTGCTCGTCGAACCGGGGACCTGAACCGATGACGCGTCGACCGCTGCTCGCCTCCCTCACCGCCCTCGCCGTCGCCGTCGCGACGACCGCGCTCGCCGCCACCGGCGCCACCGCGCAGCCCGTGCCGGCAGCCCCGGACGACACCGGCGGCGCCGGCGGCCCCGTGGTCTCGGCGGAGCCCCTGGCGTCGGCCAAGATCTCCGAGGGGCTCGCGGACGCGACCGGCCAGGTGACGGCGTTCGTCCAGCTCGACGCGCCGTCGGGCCTCGACGTCGCCGAGCAGGGCGGTGACGCCGCCGCCGTGCAGGCCGCGACGAGCGACATCGAGGCGCTGGCCGAGGACGTCGTCCCGGCCGACCAGAGCGCGCGTTCGGCCACCACCGAGCCGCAGCGGATCGCGACGCTGAGCAACCTCGTCTCCGGCGCGCTGGTCACCGGCGACGCCGCGAAGCTCCGTGCGCTCGCCGAGTCCTCGGACGTCGTCGCGGTGTACCGGGTGACGAGCAAGACGCCGGACAACAAGAACACCGACACCTTCACCCGGGCGCTGCAGGTCTGGCAGGACTCGGGCCAGACCGGCG
>DASWOL010000049.1:0-1802 GCA_036398695.1 Cellulomonas sp.
CGGTACGCGGGCTCCACGCCCATCCGGTGCGCGGCACGGGCGAGCGGCCCGATGCGGGCCATCGAGCGGACGTACACGACCGGCGACGCGCAGCCGAGCTGCGCGAGCGCCGCGAGCGTCGAGGCCGCCGTGGCACCCGCGCCCAGCACGGCGGCGGTCCGCACCGGCTGCGCACCGGACAGCGCCTGCGGGCCGAGCGCCTCCGCCAGCGCCCCCACGATGCCGTAGACATCGGTGTTGGTGCCCGTGAGCACCGGCCGCGCGCCGCCGCCCTGGACCAGCACGGTGTTCACGGCACCGACCACGCCGGCCAGCGGCTCCACGTGGTCGAGCAGCGGCAGCACGGTCTGCTTCAGCGGCATGGTCAGGCTCAGGCCCGCCCACTCGTCGGTCAGCCCCGCCACGAACGCCGGCAGGGACTCCTCGGTGACGTCGACCGCGTCGTACCGCCACCCGTCGAGCCCCAGGGCCGCGTAGGCGGCCCGGTGCAGGCGTGGCGACAGCGAGTGCGCGATCGGGTGCCCGAGGACGGCCGCCCGGCGACCGACCACTACTGGTTCGCCGCCTGCCACTCGCGGAGCTTGTCGACGTTCGCGTTGTGGTCGTCGAGGTTGTTCGCGAACAGCGTCTCGCCGGTCGTGAGGTTGACCGTCACCCAGAACAGCCAGTCGCCCGGGGTGGGGTTGAGGACGGCGTCGATGGACACCTCGCCGGGTGAGGCGATCGGCCCGGGTGGCAGACCGAGGAACTCGTAGGTGTTGTACGGGTTGCTCGAGTCCCTGGTCTGGGCGGTCGTGGGCGGCACGCCCGGGGTTCCGAGGCCGTAGGAGACCGTCGCGTCGATCTGGAGCGGCATCTCCTGCGCGATGCGGTTGTCGATCGCCTGGGCGATCTTCGCCCGGTCCTCCGCCGACTTGCCCTCGCGCTCGACTATCGACGCCTTGATGATCACCGTCTGCCACTGGTCGTTCGGGACGGCCTTGGCGGTGAGGACCTCGACGGTCTTCGCCGTCATCTGGCTCAGCACGCTGGTCGCGGTCGCATCCGGCTCGACCAGGTAGGTCGACGGGAACAGCCAGCCCTCGACGTTGCCGTTCGCCTCGGCGGGCAGGCCGATCGACGCGGTGTCGGCCGCGGCGGCCTGCAGGTCGGCGACCGGGATCGTGGTGACCTCGTAGATCTTGTCGTAGATCTGCGCGACGGTGAACCCCTCGGGGATCGTCACCTTGTAGGAGACGCGGTTCTCGATGTTGAGCAGGGCGTTGACCGCGTCGGAGGCCCGCATCTCCAGCATCATCGAGTAGGTGCCCGGCTGGATCGAGGTCGCGGAGGGGTTCGCGGCGTAGGCGGCGGTGAACGCGCTCGCCGTGGCGACGACGCCGTTCTCCTCCAGCGTGGCCCCGATGGCGGCACCGGTGTCGCCCGGCGCGACCTGGACCTGCACGTCACCGTGGCCCGGGCCCGGGTAGTCGCTGACCGTCTCGGTGCCCGAGTCACCGTCGAAGAGCCCGCCGACGACGCTCCACACCACGTACCCGGCACCGCCGACGAGAGCGATCGCCAGGGTCAGGACGATGATCGTGCGGCGGCGGCGCTGACGCTTCTCGTGCGCACGGCGGTTCTTGTCGTCGTGCCGGGACCGCCGTGACGGCGTCGGCTCGCGATGCTCCTGCATCGGTGTGCCGAGAAAGAGGTCACTCACCCGGTCGTCCCTTCGATCCGTCGTGGTCCGGTGTCGTGCGGCTGGTGCTCGACACCGCTCCCGCGTCGTCGCGCTCCACCCCGCAGCTCCCCTCGCCCCG
>DASWOL010000050.1:0-3765 GCA_036398695.1 Cellulomonas sp.
GGTCGCCGAGGCGCGTGAGGCCACCAAGAAGGCCACCACCCGCCGCGCCGCGCCGAAGAAGCCGGACGCCGAGGGCACGGACGCCCCCGCCACGGAGGCCTAGCCCCTGGTGGCCTCCCGGCGGCCACCCCGGTACGCCGAAGGCCCGTCCCTGCAGGGGGCGGGCCTTCGTGCACCGTGGCGGTCGGGATCGTCGAGGACGGCGAGGTCAGGGCGCCGGCATCACGGCGAAGCTGCGCAGGTGGTCGAGCGCGGACCGCAGCGCCGGCTCGAGGTAGTCCAGGGTGCCGGTGGCCTTGTCCACCACGGCGCCGCCCTGCAGGGTCGTCATGAACAGCGCTGCCAGAGCGGGGGCGTCCGCGTCGTCGCGCAGCAGGCCCGACTCCTTCATCGCGGCGATCCCGGCTGTCAGGTGACCGTGCCACGTGCCGAAGCTGGTGCCGAGCAGTGACCGCTCCGCCGGGTCCTGGTCGAGGATCCGGCCGGCCAGCGCCGCGACCTCACAGGCGTCCGCCCGGGTCTGCTTCCGGTGCAGGCGGATGATCCCGTCGATCCACCGCCGCCACGCGGCGAGGGTGTCCAGCGGCTCGGTCGACTCGACCGCCAGCCGGTGGACCTGCCGCTCCGTCGCGACGCGGATGAGCTCCTGCTTCCCCCCGGGGAAGTAGTGGAACAGCTGCCCCTTGCTCGTCCGCGTCGACGCGAGGATGTCGTCGAGGTTGACGGCGTCCCGTCCGCCGTGGATCAGCACGTCCACGGCGGCGTCCACGATCCGGTCCCTCGTCGCGGTCCCCTTGGCGGTCGGCATCTGTCGAGCATATCCGTTCTGGACTTGACAGTCCACAATTCCGCGCGGAGATTGGACCCGTGAGTCCAGAGGGACCCACCCGCTCAGGAGGAACCGATCCATGACACTCGACGGACAGACCGCGCTCGTCACCGGCGCGACCAACGGCATCGGGAAGGCGGTCGCCCTCGCGCTCGCCACCGAGGGCGCCTTCGTCCTCGTCCACGGCCGTGACCGCACCCGGGCGGACGCGGTCGTCGCCCGCATCCGTGCCGCCGGCGGGCACGCCGACGTGGTGCTCGCCGACCTCGCCGCCGGGCCGGACGCCGTCCGCGCCCTGGCTGTCGACGCCCTGGCCGCGACCGGCTCCGTCGACATCCTCGTCAACAACGCGGCCGTCCTGGTCCCGGGCCAGTCGATGGTCGACGTGACCGACGGCCAGCTCGTCTCGTCCCTCGCCGTGAACGTCGCCGCGCCGATCGTCCTGACGGCCGCCCTGGTGCCGGCCATGCAGGCCCGCGGGCACGGCAGCATCGTCAACCTGGGCTCCAACGCCGGGACGCAGGGTATGGCTCAGGCGGGTCTGTACGGCGCCGGCAAGGCGGCCCTGCACTCGCTCACCCGGTCCTGGGCCGACGAGCTCGCCTCCACCGGCGTCCGTGTCAACGCCGTCGCCCCCGGGCCGACCGTCACGGAGGACAACGCGCCCTACCGCGAGCACCTCGTCGCCCTCACCCAGCGATACCCCGACCGCAGGCCCGGCACGGCCGAGGAGGTCGCCGCGCTGGTGCTGTTCCTCGTCGGCCCCCTCGCGGCGCACATCCACGGCGCGGTCATCCCGATCGACGGCGGAGCCACGGCGGCCGACCATGGCTGAGCCGCGCACCGGCTGGGACCCGGGTGTGCTGCCGGACGCGACCGGGCGGGTGTTCGTCGTGACCGGCGGCAACGCCGGCATCGGCTACTTCATCAGCGAACAGCTCGCCTCCGCCGGCGCGACCGTCGTGCTCGCCTCCCGCAGCGAGGCCAAGGCACACCTCGCGATGCAGGCCATCGGCGCGCGGGTCCCTGGCGCGTCGCTGCGCTACCTCCCGCTCGACCTCTCCCGGCTCCCCCAGGTCCGGGCGACCGCCGACGGGCTCGGCGCGCTCGACCGCATCGACGGGCTCGTCCTCAACGCCGCGTCGCTGGTGCAGAAGCGGCGCAGCACCACGCAGGACGGGCACGAGCTGGTCCTCGGGACGAACCACTACGGGAACGCCCAGCTCGTCGCGGTGGCCCTGCCTCACCTCGCACGGACACCCGGCGCCCGCGTCGTCACCATGGGCAGCGTCGCGCAGCGTGCCGGCCGCATCGACGTCGACGACCTCGAGCACACCCGGGGGAGCTACCGGGGGCTGCGCACCTACGGCACCGCCAAGCTCGCCCAGATGCTCGTCGCCCTCGAGCTCGACCGCCGGCTCCGGACCGCCGGCCGGACGACCGTCAGCCTGATCGCCCACCCGGGCGGTGCCGTCGACGGACTCACACCCGACCGTCCGCCGGCGTTCGTCCACACCGCCCGCCAACGCCGGGGCGCTGCGGCCATGCGGCTGTTCGTGCAGGGCAAGGACCGCGCGGCGTGGCCCGCCGTCCGGGCCGCCCTCGATCCCGACGCCCGCGGCGGGCAGCTCTGGGGACCCGGCTCCGCGACGGGTCGCCGGCCCCCGCGGCTCCAGCGCCTGCGGGGGGCACTCACCGATCACGAGCTCGCGGCTGCCCTGTGGGAGCGGACGGAGCGTGAGCTGGGCCGCACCCTCGAGGTCTAGCGCACAGACCCGACCGGAGGCTCGTCGGCGCCGGTGCCCTCCGTCGCCGTGGACCCATGACACCACAGAGGCTTGACGTGACACCACCGTGGTGTCACTCTGGTGACATGGAACTCGGGCAGTACGTCACCGACCTGCAGCGCCAGCTCGTCGACGCCGCGGCGAACGGCGCGGAGGACACCCGCGCCGCAGCCGAGCGCCTCGCCGCCGGGCTGGACGCCGCGACAAGGCTCGTGCTGCTCGACGTCGTGTCGGCCGCGGTCGGCGAGATCACCCGCGACCTCGCACCCGGCTCGGTCGATCTCCGGCTGCGCGGACGCGAGGTCGAGTTCGTCGTCACCCCGCCGACCACCGACCCGGACACCGACCAGGCGCCCGCCACCGTCGACCTCGACGACGCGAGCACCTCGCGCACGACGCTCCGCCTGCCGGACGCCCTCAAGGCTCGGGTGGACGAGGCAGCGGCGGCCGACGGCCTGTCCGTCAACACCTGGCTGGTCCGTGCGGTCGCGGCAGCCCTCCAGCCCAGGCAACGGCGATCCGCCCAGCGCACCCTGCGCACCGGCGACAGCTTCGCGGGCTGGGCGCGCTAGCCCACCCGTCCACCCGCCACGCGGACCCGCGGGGCCGGCCGACCACGCCCATCGAAGGGGAAGCGCCAGCATGCCCACCTACAGCACCCCGACCCCGATCGACCTCGCGATCAACCTCCCGGTCGGTGCGATCGAGGTCGTCGCCGACGACCGCACCGACACGGTCGTGACCGTCTCGCCCACCAACCCGGCGAAGGCAGTCGACCGCCGGGGCGCGGAGGAGACCACGGTCGACTTCGACGGCCACCGGCTCACCATCACGGGCCCGCGGCCCCGCCTCAGCTGGTTCGGCCCCACCGAGTCGGTCGACCTGCGGATCGAGCTGCCGACGGGGTCCCGGCTCACCGCGGAGATCTCGGTCGGCGGTGTCCGCACCACCGGCCGGCTCGGCGCCACCCGCATCAAGAACTCCACAGGCCCCGTGGATCTTGACACCACCGGCGACCTGTGGCTGCGCGCCTCGCACGGCACCGCGACCCTCGCCGCGGCCGAGGGCGGGGTCGAGATCACGGCCGACCACGGTCAGATCCGGGTCGGCACGGTCGCCGGCGACGCGATCCTGCAGGCGTCGCACGGC
>DASWOL010000051.1:0-2527 GCA_036398695.1 Cellulomonas sp.
GTCGCGAGCGGGAGCCACGACTGGGAGAACCAGTTCGTCGACCGGGTCTGGACCTACTCGCTGGACGCCGTCTGGACCGGGCTGCAGGAGTGCGTCGCCGCGCTGCTCGCCGACGTCGAGCGGCGGTACGGCGTGCGGCCCACCACGTTCGGCGGCCTCGGGGTGTCGGCGATGATGCACGGCTACCTGGCGTTCGACGACGCCGGCGAGCTGCTCGTGCCGTTCCGCACGTGGCGCAACACCACCACCGAGCGCGCCGCGACCGAGCTGACGGCGCTGTTCGACCACAACGTCCCGCTGCGCTGGTCGGTCGCGCACCTGTACCAGGCGGTGCTCGACGACGAGCCGCACGTGCCGCAGGTCCGGTTCGTCACGACGCTCGCCGGGTACGTGCACTGGCGGCTGACCGGGCGCAAGGTGCTCGGCGTCGGGGACGCGTCGGGCATGTTCCCGATCGACCCGGCCACCCGGGACTACGACGCGCGCCTCGTGACCCTGTTCGACGAGCTGGTCACCGAGCGGCAACCGGGCCTGCGGGTCGCCGAGCTGCTGCCGCAGGTGCTCCTGGCCGGCCAGGACGCGGGCAGCCTCACGGTGGCGGGCGCCGCGCTGCTGGACCCGACGGGCGCGGTCCGGCCGGGTGTCCCGCTCTGCCCGCCCGAGGGTGATGCGGGCACCGGCATGGTCGCCACCAACTCCGTGGCGCCGCGGACCGGCAACATCAGCGCGGGGACCTCGATCTTCGCGATGGTGGTGCTCGCCGGCGCCCTGCGGGAGGTGCACCCCGAGCTGGACCTGGTCACGACCCCGGCGGGCGACCTCGTCGCGATGGTGCACTGCAACAACGGCGCCAGCGAGCTGGGTGCGTGGGCCGAGGTGTTCGGCCAGTTCGCGTCGGCCCTGGGGCACCCGGCCGGGCCGGACGCGGTGTACCGCGCGCTGTTCCGCGCGGCGCTGACCGGTGAGGCAGACGGCGGTGGCCTGCTGGCCTACAACTACCTGTCGGGCGAGCCGATCACGGGCCTGGCCGAGGGGCGGCCGCTGTTCGTCCGCACCCCCGACAGCCGGCTCACGCTGGCCAACTTCGTCCGCACCCAGATCTACGGCGCGTTCGGCACGCTGAGCCTGGGGATGCGGGTGCTCGCCGAGGAGGGCGTCGAGCTCGACACGATGTTCGCCCACGGCGGCCTGTTCCGGACCGAGGGGGTGGCGCAGCGGCTGCTCGCGGCCGCACTCGGTGCACCGGTGGCCGTCGGCCGGACCGCGGGCGAGGGCGGCGCCTGGGGGATCGCCGTCCTGGCCGCCTACCGGGCCGCCGCCGAGGCCGGCGGGCTGGACCTGCAGGGCTACCTGAGCACCCGGGTGTTCGCCGGGGCCGCGCTGGACGTCGTCGCGCCGGACGCCGAGGACGTGGCGGGCTTCGCCACCTTCGTCGAGCGTTACCACGCGGGCCTGGCGATCGAGCGCGCTGCGACGGAGGCGATCTAGTGACCACCACCCTGGACACCTACCCGCGCGACGTGCGCGACGCCGTCGAGCACGCCCGTGCGGTCGTGGCCGCGCTGCACGCCGAGCTGCCGCGGTGGGGGCTCGTGGTCTGGACGGCCGGCAACATCTCGCAGCGGGTGCCGGTGCCCGGCGGTCCGGACCTGTTCGTCATCAAGCCGTCGGGGGTCACCTACGACGAGCTGACCCCGGAGTCGATGGTGGTCTGCGACCTGGACGGCACCCTCGTCGACGGCACCCGCTCGCCGTCGTCGGACACCGCGGCGCACGCCTACGTGTACCGGCACATGCCGGAGGTCGGCGGGGTGGTGCACACGCACTCGACCTATGCGACCGCCTGGGCCGCGCGCGCCGAGCCGGTGCCGTGCGTGCTGACGATGATGGCCGACGAGTTCGGCGGCCCGGTCCCGGTCGGGCCGTTCGCGCTGATCGGGGACGACTCGATCGGCCGCGGCATCGTGGAGACCCTGCGCGCCTCGCGCAGCCCCGCGGTGCTGATGCGCAACCACGGCCCGTTCACCATCGGCGCGGACGCCGAGGCCGCGGTGAAGGCTGCCGTCATGGTCGAGGAGGTCGCGCGGACCGTGCACATCTCGCGCCAGCTCGGCGAGCCGCTGCCGATCGCGCAGCACGACATCGACTCCCTGTACGACCGCTACCAGCACGTCTACGGGCAGGGCGAGTCACCAGCAGTCCCGGCCGCCGATGAGACAGACCCAGCACCCGAGGAGAACGACGCATGAGCAAGCCGTACGCCGACCGCGAGATCTGGTTCCTCACCGGCAGCCAGGGCCTGTACGGCGAGGAGACGCTGCGGCAGGTCGCCGAGCAGTCCCAGGAGGTCGCCCGGGCGCTCGACGCGTCGCCCGACGTGCCCGCGAAGGTCGTCTGGAAGCCGGTCCTCACGGACTCGGGCGCGATCCGCCGCGCGATGATCGACGCGAGCGGCGACGACTCGGTGCTGGGCGTCATCACCTGGATGCACACGTTCAGCCCGGCCAAGATGTGGATCGCGGGCCTG
>DASWOL010000052.1:0-20077 GCA_036398695.1 Cellulomonas sp.
CGGGCCGGTGCGGGTGCTGGTGTCCCAGGAGCACTGGGTGGACGTCATGAGCCCGACCGCGGACAAGGGACGGGCGCTGGAGACGGTGCAGCGTGCCCTCGGGATCACGCGCGAGCAGACCATGGCGTTCGGGGACTACCTCAACGACCTCGGGCTGCTCGCCGCGGCCGGCTGGTCGTTCGCGATGGACAACGCGCACCCGGCGGTGCGGGCCGGCGCACGGTTCGTCGCGCCCGGCAACGACGACAACGGCGTGGTGCGCACGGTGGCCTCGGCGCTCGGCCTGCCCGGGATCCTCGTCATGTAGTCCCCGGTCCGTCAGCGGGAGTCAGCAGGGGTCGGCAAGAGAAGGCGGGAGTCAGCGGGAGTCAGCGGGAGTCAGCACGACGCTGCGGCGTCGGTGAACGCCCGCAGCGCCGGCTCGCCGAAGAGCACGAACCGCACCTGGTCCACCGCCGACTCGTGGTGCTCCATGCCCCAGTCCTGGACGGCCTCCACGGCGATGCGCCCGACCACCCGCACGTCCCAGCCGTAGACGCCCGCGCTCACCGCGGGGAACGCCACCGTGCGCGCGCCGAGCGACGCGGCGACGTCCAGGCTGGTCGTGAAGCAGGACGCGAGCTGCGCGGGGTCGGTCTGGCCGGCGTGCCGGTTCGGCCCGACGGTGTGGATCACCCAGCGTGCCGGCAGGTCGAACCCGGGTGTGGCGACCGCCTGGCCCACCGGCAGGCCGTCCGGCAGCTGGTTGCGGCGCAGCTCACGGCACGCCTCGAGGAGCCGCGGCCCCGCCGCCTGGTGAATGGCGCCGTCCACCCCGCCGCCGCCGAGCAGGGACGAGTTCGCGGCGTTGACGATCGCGTCGACGCGCTGGGTGGTGATGTCGCCGAGGACTGCTTCGACCCGCATGTGCCCATCGTCGCGCGCGGCGGCGGGCACGGGGAGACGGCGCAGGCGACGAGGAGGCGGCGAGCAGACGACGTGCATGCGGCCGACAGACAGCAAGGAGACAGCAAGCAGAGATGGCGCGGCCCCTCGGACGCTTACTCCGAGGGGCCAGTACCGAGGACAACGTAACGACCGATGACGCCCGATCAGGTGAACGACACGCAGACGGATCCACAACTTTTGTCCACACCCCTGTGTCTTTCCGGTCTTCCCGCAGGTGACCTTGTGGACATCGGTGTGGAGTAAACGGTGGATAAAGAAATCTTCTGGAACCACTTGTGGCGGTTCGGTGAACGCGACTAGAACTTAGCCATCGGCTTCGACACCGAGACCCGAAGGCAAGGGACTCCCCCCGGGGAGCACCGAAACCGGGCGGCCCCGGAGTCGGAGACGGACCGACCGGAGAACGGGCGGCCATATCGATGGGGTCACACTCATCGACCCGCGGACGATGACGCGGGGGCCTCCTGCGACCGGGCGGCCGATCGCAGTGGTCCCGCCTTTCGGGATGGGTTGCCGGTTCGCCGGTGGTCCCTCCGGGGGAACGGACTCAGCCGCAGCATCGGAGCGGTGTCCGCCTCTGGGCGGCAGGGGCTTCGCCCCCCGGGTCAAACCGGGCGGGTCGGGGTTCCCGGCACCTGGTGGCATGCGACCTGTGGTCAGAGGAAGGCCCCTCGGACGCTTACTCCGAGGGGCCTTTCCTCATGTCCGGGCACGCTTCGCCTCCGGGCACGCTCCGCCCAGGCCGGTTCGCCCAGCCCGGTTCGCCCACCAGGCGTGATCGGGCCGGCTCGATCAGGCCGGCGCGGACTCCAGCAGGATCGTCACCGGCCCGTCGTTGACCAGGTCCACCGCCATGTCGGCGCCGAACCTCCCGGTCGCCACCTCCAGGCCGCGGGCCCGCAGCGCGTCGACCACCGCGTCCACCAGCGGCTGGGCCACCGGCCCGGGCGCGGCGGCGTTCCACGTCGGCCGGCGTCCCTTGCGGGTGTCGGCGTAGAGCGTGAACTGGCTGACCACGAGCACCGGCGCACCGACGTCCACCGCCGCCTGCTCGTCCCGCAGGATCCGCAGCTCCGCGACCTTCCGCGCGACGAGCTCCACCTGGGCCGGCCCGTCCCCCGGCGTCACGCCGACGAGGACGACGAGCCCCGGCCGGTCGATCGACCCGACCACCTCGCCGTCGACGGTCACGGACGCGCGCGTGACGCGCTGCACCACCGCCCGCACGTGCTACCAGCCGCCGCGCGACGGTCCCGCCCCGCCGCGGCCGCGGCCGCGTCGCCGCGAGTAGGGCGCCACCGCCGGTCGCACGTCGACCAGGTAGACGATCCCGCCCACCGCGGCGACGAACGCGAGGAACGACGGGAACGGCACCACGCCGAGCGGCAGCGACAGGAAGGCCACCACGGCCGCCGCGACGGTGATGGTCAGCCAGAACGGCTTGGTGCGCTTGCCGGCCGAGGGGAACGCGCGCGACGGGCGCAGCACGCAGTCGACGAGCGCCCACAGGCACAGCAGGAAGATCGCGAGGTACACGACGAGGAAGAGGATCTGCTGGGCCGAGGCGGCACCGGCGACGATGCTCGCAGCACGGACGACCGACGCGCTCACGTCGCCGAGCCTACGTGAGCCGGTTCCGGCACCACCCGCAGCCCCTCCGCCCGGCCGGCCGCGGCCAGCGGATCGTCCCAGCAGGCGACGAGCAGGTCGTCCGCCCGCAGCGTCAGCGCGGAGGCGAGGTGGACCGCGGCCGTCGCGCCCAGCGCGTGCCGCACCACGAGCGACGCGGCGTCGTCGAGCACGGCCGGCACGGGCTCGACGACGTAGAGCCCTGCCCACAGCCGGTCCCACTCCTCGAGGGCGACACGGGCCCTGGGCAGCGCGCCCGACCGGTAGGCCTCCGCGATCGCGGCCCGCAGCTCGGCGTCGGCGAGCCGTGAGGTCGCGACCACGTCGGCGCCGTCCCACAGCGCGGCGGCCAGGCCGCTGCCGGGTTCCGGCAGGCACAGCTTCGCCAGCGCGGTGGTGTCCAGGTAGACGAGGGCCATCAGTGGCGCAGGCGGCGGATCAGGCCGGTGACGGCGGCCGCGGGACGGCCTGCGGGCTCCTCGACGTGGGCGGCCGGCCGGTCGTCGGCCGGCGCGGTCAGCAGACCGTCGCGCTCGAGCCGGGCGACGAGGTCGGACGACTCGACGGCGGTCAGCCGCGCCACGGGCACGCCGCGTTCGGTGATGACGACGTCGGCCCCGGACCGTGCCGTCTCGATCCACTGCTTCAGCTCCGCGCGCAGCGCGCTGACCGCGACCTCCACGGCGACACCGTACCGGTGCGCCCCGTGTCCACACCCCACCAACGCCGAACCGGGCCACGGGGCGAGGCGGACCGGGGGGCCCGCTACGGCTATGCCACGGCTGCGCTACAGCTCGGGAAGCGCTGCCCGGGCCTCTTCAGGGGTGGCGCCCGCGGCCTCCAGGACGTCGACCAGGGGCGAGCGCAGCAGCATGACGAGCGCCTGGACGTGCCACGAGCCCGCACCGACGGAGCGCGGGTCGGTCTCGGCGGCGACGTCGGCGAGCACGCGCCGTGCGGGAGCGAGGTCGCCGCCGGAGCCGACCGCGTTCGTCAGCAGCCGGATGCCGGCGGCGAACCGGTCGGTCAGGTCGGCCACGGGTGTCAGGTCCTGCTCGACGGCCGACGGCGCCCGCCGCGCCAGCACCCGCACCGTGCGCATCGCCCGCTCGACGAGCGCGGCCTGGGACTCCAGCCGGGCCAGCTCGTCGCGCCACGGCCGCCCGACGCTCACCCGCGCCAGCTCGGCGGCGCTGCGCGCGGAGGTGCGCCACTCCGCGAGCACCGGGTCGGACGCCCGGCCGCGGACCAGCGCGGTGGCGAGCCGGTCGACGTCCTTGGCGCGCATGCCCCGTGCGACCAGCTCCAGCATCTCGGCCAGCTCGGTGGTCGCCTGGACGGCCAGCGCGCGTGGCCGCCGCCGGGCGTCACCGGGTGAGAGGACCGCGACCAGGAAGGCGAACGCGCCGCCGACCAACGCGTCCGTCCACCGGCCGAGCGGCCCGCCGGACGCCGCCGGCAGCCCCACGATGACGATCGCCTGCGTGCCGGCCTGCATGGTGAGCAGGGCTCCCGGCCCGATGATCCGTGCCACCACGGCGGCGACCAGCAGCACGAGCGCGACCTGCCACCATCCCGTGCCGATCCAGTGCACGACGAGATCCCCGGCGCCCACGCCGAGACCGACCGCGATGGCGAGCTCGACCACCTGCCGCACGTTGCGCTGCGCCGTGAACCCGAGGCACGCCCACGCGGCGATGGGCGCGAAGAACGGCTGGTGGTGGCGCAGCACGTAGAAGGCGAACGCGTAGGCGGCGGCCGCGGCCAGCGCGGCCTGGGCGATGGGCACCACGCCCACACGGGCACGCACCAGGCCCTGCCGGATCCTGGTGCGCAGCAGCAGGGCCCGCACCGCCGCGCCCGCCAGGCGCAGGGGCGAGCCCTCGTCGTCCGGCTCGTCGTGCGCCGGGGCGCCCGCAACTGCGCCGGGCCCGGTGACGTCGTCCGGCGCGGGGTTCGCGACCGGCCCCGTCACGGCAGCAGGCGCGGCCGCAACCCCGGGGTCAGCGGCGCGCGCGCCGGCGGACGGTCCACCGACTCCCCCTCGGCAGCCACGATCACGTCCTGCCCGGCCGCCACCGGGCCGGACTCGTCGTCCACCAGGAGCACCACGTCGGCGGGCGTCGAACGCCGGACCACGGCCAGTGCGACCGGCCCCAGCTCGTGGTGCCGCGCCGCGCTCGTCACGTGCCCCACCTCGGTGCCGTCCACCAGCCGCACCGTCGCGCCCGGGCTGGGCAGCACGTGCCCGGAGCCGTCGAGGTCGAGCATGACGATCCGCCGCGGCGGCCGGCCGAGGTTGTGCACCCGCGCTACCGTCTCCTGCCCGCGGTAGCAGCCTTTGTCCAGGTGGACCGCGGTGCGCAGCCAGTCGAGCTCGTGCGGGATGGTGCGGTGGTCCACCTCACGGACGGCGCGCGGTCGCCACGCCGCCACACGGAGGGCCTCGGTGGCCCAGGTGCCGGCCACCGTCGCGCCCGACGAGCGGCGCGACGCGATCTCGTCGGCCAGCGCGGTGCGCGGGACCAGGACCAAGCGCCAGGTGCGTTCGATGCCGGGGTGCTGCTCGTCGGGCGGGCCGTAGCGGGTGCCGCCGGCGGCGACCCGCGGCCAGGGATCGCGCCAGACCACCGGGCCGCCGGGCTCGCCCTCGGCCGACGAGGACTCGCCGATCGCCGCCCAGTGGTCCGTGACGTCCGCCACCTCGACCCGCAGCATGAACCGCATCGAGTCGAGCCAGGCGGCCAGCCCCGCAGCGGTCTCCGTGACCAGCCAGGTGGCCTCGCCGTCGTCGACGACCCCGGCGGCGTGCTCCACATGGCCCTGCGGGGACAGCACCAGCGTCTCGGTCGACGTGAACGGCGCCAGGTCGTCGAGCCGCTGCGACGTGATCGAGTGCAGCCAGCTCAGCCGGTCCGGGCCCGTGACGCGCACCACGCCCAGGTTCGACTGGTCGGCCACCCCGTGCCCGCGCTCCAGCGCCCGCTGCTCGGCCACGGGGTCGCCGTAGTGCCACGCGACGCCCGCGTCCGGTCCGGTGCCGGCCACGGCACCCGGAAGCGAGAGCAGCGGGCTCGGCCTCGAGGACTCCGCCGGGTCGCGATCGCCACGGACGGTCTCGTCGGGGGAGGTCATGCGGTCACCCGCGACAGTCGTGCCGAGGCGTAGGACTGCAGCGGCTGACCGAACGCCGCGAGGTCGTGCGCCCACATCAGCTCGCCGTTGACCAGGCCGTACAGGCGGCGGCCCGCGGTGACCTCCGCGCCGGTCGCGGTGCGCGCGACGAGGTCGCTCACCAGGTCGATCCGGCCGTTGCCCACCGCGCCCACGTACACGGCGACGTGGCCGGACGGGTCGGCGAGCAGCAGCTCGACAGGGTGGCGGCCCTCGGGGACGTCGTCGGGCCGGTCCGGCGGGACGCGCCAATAGCCGGACTCCGCCGCCCAGACGGCGGCCGGCACGGGCTCGCCGCCGACCAGCGCGGACGGGTCGTCGGGAACCTGGACCAGGCTGATGGCGGACGTGTAGGCGAGGTACGGCCCACCGTCGGACGACACGACCACGTCCTGCGTGAACGTCGCCTCCTCGATGCCGGGGTACGCGACCACGCCCTCGCCGCGCCAGGCGCCCACCAGCCAGGCCAGCGGGTAGACCTCGGGGGCAAGGCCGTCCGGCAGGACGAACGCCATCGGGCTAGCGCTGACCCTGGAACAGCTTGACGACGACGAGGCCGGCGACGTACGCGATCGCCAGCGTGGTGACGCAGAGCAGGGTGATGAAGAACACCTCGAGCCCGGACATGCCTCCATGCTAACTGGGCTGCGTAGCCTGACCCGATGACCCGTTCGCTCGTCGTGAAGACGACTTCCGGCACGGACCGTCCTGAGGCGGCCAACCAGGCGTTCACCGTCGCGGCGGCCGCGGTGGCCGCGGGGGTCGACGTGTCCCTGTGGCTCACCGGCGAGGCGGCGTGGTTCGCGCTGCCCGGGCGCGCCGACGAGCTGGTGCTCGAGCACGCCACGCCGCTGGCGGACCTCCTCGCGACGATCCTCGAGGAGGGCCGTGTCACCGTGTGCACGCAGTGCGCGGCCCGGCGCGACATCACCGCCGACCAGCTGATCCCCGGCATCCGCATCGCCGGTGCGCCCGTCTTCGTCGAAGAAGCCCTCGCCGAGAACGCGCAGGCCCTCGTCTACTGACGCACCGCGGAGGCCCTGAGGAGGGTCACGGAGGTGGTCACGGAGGTGGCCAGGGCGGCGGACCCAGGCGCGCGACGGGCGCGGGCCGGCGGCCTCATCCCACCAGCACGCGGCCCACGATGTAGACGACCGCCCCGCTGACGGCCACCGGCAGCGCCGCCGCGGACAGCGACGGCAGCACCCGCTTGAGCTCCACGATCGAGTCGAACAAGGCGTCGAGCGCGGCGACGAGCACGCCCACCGCCACCCCGAGCAGCGCGCCGACCTGCAGGCTGATGGTCGGCAGCGCCCATCCCGCGGCGGCTCCCGCAACCGCGGCCGCGACCGTCGTCAGCAAGGCGCTCATCCAGCGCGGCAGCTCGAACGCGGACACGGCAGAGCCGACCGCGAGCGCCAGCGCCCCGGCGACCACCACGGCCTCGCCGCCCCCCAGCGCGTCCGCGGCCACCCAGCACGCCGTGCAGAGCGCCAGCACACCTCCGGCCACGGTGCCGGAGACGGACTCGACCATGCGCAGGCGCCCGTCGCGGCGCAGCAGCTCGTTGACGAACGCGACCATGAGTCCGCAGGCCAGCACCACTGCCAGGCCGGACAGGCCGGTGCCGGTGTAGCGGACCGCGAACACCGCTCCCACGCCGGTCAGGGCCACCACCACGGCGGACCCGGGACGGAACGGCAGGCCGGCCAGCTCCGGCCAGCCGGCGGCCACGACGAGCACCAGCAGCGCCGCCACCACGAGGAGCGCGGTGGGGTGCAGGTACCCGGCGAGGGCCGCGGCAGCGGCGAGCGCGGCCGTGACGACCGAGCGGGTGGCTAGCGTCACGTCGGCGATTCTCGCAGATCGCGGGCCGGGCCGGATCGAGCCCGACCACCCCGCGGGCGGACGTGCACCGCGCCACGCACTGTCACGCGGTACCGTGTCCACACTCGCGCACGCCTGGAGGCCCGAAGTGGCAGACCTGCTGCTCCTCACCCCGGCGTCCGGTGGTTCGGCACAGGTGCTGCCTGCACTCGGTCTGTTGTCGCACCGGGTCCGGGTTCTCCCGGTCGAGCCGTCCGCCCTGGTGGACGCACCGGACGCCGACATCGTGGTGCTCGACGCGCGCCGCGACCTGGTCACCGCCCGCACCACGTGCCGGCTGCTGCGTGCCACCGGCCTGACCGTCCCGCTGGTGCTGGTGCTCACCGAGGGCGGCCTGACCGTGGTCACCGCCGAGTGGGGCGCCGACGACATCGTGCTGGAGCACGCCAGCCCGGCCGAGGTCGAGACCCGCTTCCGGCTGGTGATGGAGCGCGCCGCGGCGGCGACGTACGACGACGCGCCGCAGGAGATCTCGTCGGGCGACCTGACCATCGACGCCGGCGGCTACACCGCCCGCCTGCGCGGTCGTCCGCTGGACCTGACGTACAAGGAGTTCGAGCTCCTCAAGTACCTGGTGCAGCACCCGGGCCGCGTGTTCACCCGCGCCCAGCTGCTCCAGGAGGTGTGGGGCTACGACTACTACGGGGGCACTCGCACGGTCGACGTCCACGTCCGCCGCCTGCGCGCCAAGCTCGGTCCGGAGCACGAGCAGCTGATCGGCACCGTGCGCAACGTCGGCTACCGGTTCGACCCGCCGAAGGAGCAGCGCCGTCCTGCCGAGGAACGCACCACGGCCGGCCTGCCGGAGACCGCCGACCTCTAGCCCCAGGCGAACAGCACGTCGCCGCCGGGCCCCAGCACGCGTGCCCGCGGCGCGGCCGTGACGTCCAGCTCCACCGTCAACGCCCCACCGCTGCCGCTGGTGCGGTACGCGTAGCGGGTGTTCTCCAGCGTGGTGACCGTGGTCCGCGCACCGAGGAGCCACGGGTGGCGGCGGCGTAGCCCGATGAGGTCCTGGTGCGCGCGGAAGATCCGCGCCCCGTCCGCCGGCAGCTCCGCCGCCGACGCCGGGAACGCCGGCCGCACGGCGTCGTCGCCGCCGAGGCGGTCCTCCTTGACCCCCGTCATGCCCCACTCGTCGCCGTAGTAGATCGACGGCACGCCGCCCACGGTCATGAGCACCACGAGCCCCAGCACCGCCCCGTCCGGCCCCACCCTGCTGGCGATCCGCGTCACGTCGTGGTTCCCGACGAAGGTCTGCGGCACGAAGCTGTCCAGGAAGTCGTCGTGCCGGCGCAGCGCCCAGTCGAGCTCGAAGAAGTTGCGGTCCGCCAGCGACGACCAGATCGCCTTCCACAGCTGGTACTGCGTGACGGAGTCCAGGGTCGAGGACCGCACGTAGCCCGGATAGTCGCCGTGCAGCACCTCGCCGACGAACCAGGCGTCGGGGAAGCGCCGCCGCACGGCCGGCAGCACGCCTGCCCAGAACGCCGGCGGCACGCGGTAGGCGGCATCGAGCCGCCAGCCGTCCGCCCCGCGCTCGAGCCAGTGCACCATCACGTCGCCGACGAACGCCGCCACCGCGGGTTCGTCGTGGTTCAGCTCGACGAGCGAGGCATGGCCCTCGAAGACGTCCGGCCGCGGGCCGCCGGGCGCGTCCCAGTCGACGCGGAACCACCGGGCGAGCTCGCCGTCCGGGCCTTCGGCCAGCGCCCGCACCACCAGCGGGTTCCCAGCGCCGACGTGGTTGAACACGCCGTCGAGCACCAGCCGCACGCCACGCGCACGGCACGCCGCGACCAGCCGGCCGAAGGCGTCGTCGTCCCCCAGCCGCGGGTCGATCCGGTAGTGGTCCAGCGTGTCGTAGCCGTGCGAGGCCGACGCGAACACCGGCCCCAGGAGCAGCCCGTTGGCGCCGAGCGCGACGACGTGGTCCAGCCACGGCAGCAGCCCGTCCAGCCGCGGCGACGGCCGTGGGGCGACGTCCGGCTCGCGAATGGGCGCGCCCGTGAACCCCAGCGGGTACACCTGCCACCACACCGCGTGCTCGACCCAGCCCACCGGCTCCCCTTCCGACGTCACCGGCTCACGACGCTATCTCCCGGCAAGGGTTGGTGGCGATCGAGCCGCGGCGGGACACCGGTCCGGGGTAGGTTCGGCACCGATGACCGCCGTCGACTCCGCCGAGCTCGCCGTCGAGGGCCCCTGGCAACACCGCTTCGTCGCGGCCAACGGCGCACGCTTCCACGTCGCGGTCGCCGGGCCCGACGACCGCGACGCGCCCCTCGTGGTGCTGCTGCACGACGTGCTGCAGTACTGGTGGGCGTGGCGCTACCAGCTGGCGGCGTTGGCGGATGCCGGCTACCGGGTGGCGGCGATGGACCTGCGCGGCACCGGCGGCTCGGACAAGCCGCCGCACGGGTACGACACCCCGACGCTGGCCACCGACGTCGCGCGCGTGATCCGCTCGCTCGGCGCCGACCGGTGCGTGCTCGTCGGCTCCGGTACCGGCGCGCAGGTGGCGTGGGCGACCGCCGCGATGCACGACGACGAGGTGCGTGCCGTCGCCGTGCTGGCCGCGGCTCACCCGCTGGACGCCGCCCTCGCGCCGATGCATCCGACCGCCGCCCGCCGCATCGCGCTGGCACTGGTGCCCTCGGTGCCCGAGCGCCGACTGACGGACGCCCTCTACGTGCGCCGCCTCCTCACCTCGGGCGCGGGAGCGCGAGGCTGGCCGGACCGCGAGACCTCGGAGCGCTACGCCCGGGCGCTGCGGGTGCCGTTCGCCGCGCACAGCCAGCTCGAGCAGCTGCGCTGGCTGGTGCGCTCCCGCCCGCGGCCCGACGGGCGGCGCTACCTCGGCGTGTTCGACGACGCACGCCCGGTGCCGACCCTCCAAATACACGGGGACAGCGACGGCGTGCGCTCGCCCGCCGCCGCCGCGTTGCACCGCCGCACCCGGCGCCTGGCGGAGCCCTACCGCTGGGAGCTGTTGTCCGGTGTGGGGCACTACCCCGCCGAGCAGGCGCCGGACCTCGTCACGGGCCTGCTGCTCGACTGGCTGGCCGAGACGCTCACGGCTTGACGAGTGCCGCGGCCTTCACCGGGTCGGTCTCGCCGATGCCCGCCGAGGGACACATCCCGAACACCGGGCACGCCCCGCACGCGGGTCTGCGCGCGAAGCAGGTGCGCCGCCCGTGGAAGATCAGCCGATGGCTGGCCATGGTCCAGTCCGAGCGCGGCAGCAGCGCCGTGACGTCCTTCTCCACCTGGACCGGGTCCTCGCTCCTCGTGTAGCCCAGACGGTGGCTCAGACGGAGCACGTGCGTGTCCACCGGCAGGCCTGGGATGCCGAACGCGTTGCCGAGCACGACGTTGGCCGTCTTGCGCCCCACGCCGGGCAGCGTCACCAGGTCCGCCATGCGTCGCGGCACCTCGCCGCCGAACCGGCCGACGAGCTCGGCGGACAGCCCCTGCACGCTCCTGGCCTTCGCACGGAAGAACCCGAGCGGTTGCAGGATCGCCTCGAGCTCGTCGGGCGGGGCCACCGCCATCCCGGCCGCGTCCGGAAAACGAGCGAACAGCGTCGGCGTGGTCAGGTTGACCCGCACGTCCGTGGTCTGCGCGGACAGGACGGTGGCGACCAGCAGCTCGAACGGGTTGCGAAAGTCCAGCTCGCAGCGGGCGTCCGGATACCGCACCGCGAGCGCGCGGTCGATGCGCCGCGCCCGGCGGGTGAGCGCGAGGGTGGACTCGTCGGTCACGACAGAGGTCCCGGCAGGGGTCCCGGCGGGGGTCACGGCAGGGGTCACGGCAGGGGCGGCAGCGGCGAACTCTGGCACGCGGGCAGCGTACGCGGGGCCACCCACGCGGCCCCTGGTCCCGACGAGTGATTGTCGGTGCGGTTCCTCAAGGTCGCGCGGCTGCGGACCGATCCTCGCTGGTAGCCCGCATCAGCGGGCACGACGACCAGGAGGGTCGATGGCGGCAGCGACCGAGCAGGAGATCCGCGGCCTCCGCCTCGACCACCGGGCGTTGCGCGCCGAGCGGGCGCGGGTCGCCTGGTGGCGGCGCCTGGTGCGGGCTCGTCTCGACCTGCTCGTGGCCCGGACCGTCGGACCTCAGGCTCTCGGCGAGGAGCTGGCCTTCGCGCTTCCGCTCGAGGTGGGCCTCGAGGTGCCGCGGCCCGACGAGCTCGCGCCCGTCCTCGGCTCCCGGGAACCGTCGGATGTCGGCCGCCTCGAGGACCTGCGGACGCTCGACCGCCGACTCGCCCGTTACCAGGCCGGTGTCGAGGACGCGTTCGTCCGCGCGACGGACGCGCTGATCGACCGCCTCGCAACCGATCCCGAGACCGTCCTCGGATCGGATCCTGGACACGACCCGAGCCTCTGACCAGCCCCGCGATTCGTGGGGCAGACTGGGTCGCTGGCAACTCTCGGTGTGGTGGCAGGAGGTCCTATGGGCGGCGACGAGGCGGTGGTCGACTCCCCGCTCTTCGCGGGACTGGACCCGGACGAGGCCCGTTCCGTCCTCGACTCGCTGGATCGTGTCACCGTGCCTCGTGGCGACGTCCTGTTCCACGAGGGCGAGCCGGGCGACTGCCTCTACGTGATCCGCAGCGGCAAGGTCAAGCTCGGCCGGCGCTCCAACGACGGGCGCGAGAACCTGCTGGCGGTGCTGGGCCCGGGCGAGCTGCTCGGCGAGCTGTCGCTGTTCGACCCGGGACTGCGCACCGCGACCGCGACCGCGCTCACCGACGCCGTGGTGCTCCGGATGGGGCACGGCGAGCTCGCCCGGTGGCTGTCGACCACGCCGTCGGTCGCCGAGCACCTGCTGCGGACGCTGGCACGACGGCTGCGCCGCACCAACGAGGCGCTGGCGGACCTCGTCTTCACGGACGTGCCGGGCAGGGTCGCCAAGGCGCTGCTCGACCTGTCCCACCGGTTCGGCCAGCCCGTCGCGGACGGTGTGCGCGTGGCCCACGGCCTGACGCAGGAGGAGCTGGCCCAGCTCGTCGGCGCCTCGCGCGAGACGGTGAACAAGGCGTTGGCCGACTTCGCGACGCGCGGCTGGATCCGCCGCGAGGGACGCGCCGTGGTGCTGCTCGAGACCGACCGGCTGGAGCGGCGCGCGCACTGAGCGCGCCGACGCTCGCCCGGCGGACCCGCGTTAGCGGGTCTCGACGAGGATCTCCACCTCGACCGGCGAGCCGAGCGGTAGCGCCGCGACGCCGACCGCGGAGCGGGCGTGCCTGCCCGCCTCGCCGAACAACGCGCCCAGCAGGTCGCTGGCGCCGTTGACGACGGCCGGTTGCCCGGTGAACGAGGGGTCGCTCGCGACGAAGCCGACCACCTTGACGACGCGGACCACGCGCTCGAGGGCGACGGCCGGCTCCTCACCGGTCTCGGCAGCGAGCACCGACGCCACGGCGGCCACGGCGTTGAGCGCGGCGGTCGCCGCAAAGCCCTGGGCGGCCTGTGGCTCGATCCCACCGCCGACGACGCCGGTGGCGGGCAGCGAGCCGCCGACGAACGGCAGCTGGCCGGAGGTGTGCACCAGCGCACCCGAGCGCACCGCCGGGACGTAGGCGCCGACGGGCGCCGCGACCGCCGGCAGTGTCAGGCCGAGCTCGGACAGGCGGTCAGCGACCGTCATCAGGCTTCCTTCGCGCGCTTCAGGTAGGCGACCAGCCCGCCGTCCGGCCCGGGGATCACCGTCACCAGCTCCCAGCCGTCGGCGCCCCATTGGTCGAGGATCGCCTTGGTCGCGTGGATGACGAGCGGGATCGTCACGTACTCCCAGCGTGTGGTGGCCATGGCCACACCTTACGGGGGGACCGGTCAGCAGACGCCGAGCGAGGCATCGACGCCCGCGACGAGCTCCGCCCGCCACGAGCGGACGTCGGGCCGACGGCGGAGCAGGGCCCGTCGTTCGCGCTCCGTCATGCCGCCCCAGACGCCGAAGTCCGCCCGTGAGTCCAGGGCGTCGGCGAGGCACTCCAGACGCACCGGGCAGGTGAGGCAGACACTGCGCACCTCGCGTTGCGCCGAACCTTCGACGAAAAGGGAGTCGGGAGAGACCCGACCTGCCCCGCATGACGCGTTCGCCGTCCAATGACCGTCTCGCGTCGCCCCCACGCTCACCGAACGCCTCCCTGTCCGTCAGGGCACCACCGCCCCCTGCGGTCGCCCCCTGCGGCGGACGCTAGCGGCTCTGCTGTCCCGTGACGAGTGCCCATCCGGGTCATATCAGTTGCCGGGGACGCGTGTCAGCCCGCTGACCAGGAGAATGGGAGCGCTCTCACAACTGATCCCCACGCGAGAGCGCGGCGCAGCGCCTGGACAGGGACGTACGTCCCCGTTGAGGGGCTATTCAGGCCCATGTGGGAACACGTGCAGCAGCCGAGCGGCAGGCGGTCCGGCGTGTGCAGGTCCGGTGGAGGTCGGCGCATGTGCTGCGGACCGTCTCGGCACCTGCGCTCCCGCCGACTACCCTCGCACCATGTCGTCTCGTCCGCGCTCGCGTGGCCACGCCGGTCGCGCCGCCCGCGCCACGGGGCACGCCGCCCAAGGGGTCGCGCTGCTCGTCTCGTTCGTCCTGATGGCCGGTATCGGCGGGGTGCTCGCCGCCGGCCTCGCGCTGCCCGCCGTCGCGCTGGCCAACAGCGCGACCAACGTGACGACCGAGGCGTTCAACGACCTGCCGACCGACCTCAACCTCACCACGCTGCCGCAGAAGTCGGTGATCCTCGCCGCGGACGGCACGCAGCTGGCGACGTTCTACGACGAGAACCGCGTCATCGTCTCGCTGGCGGACATCGCGCCCATCATGCAGAAGGCGGTCATCTCCGTCGAGGACAAGCGGTTCTACGAGCACTCCGGGATCGACCCCCAGGGCATGCTGCGAGCCTTCGCGACGGGCGCCCTCGGCGGCGAGACGCAGGGCGCCTCCACCTTGACCCAGCAGTACATCAAGAACGTCCAGATCCAGGCCGCGCAGACCATCGACGACCCGGTGCAGCGCCAGGCCGCGGTCGATGCCGCGACCGCCGACCAGGGCACGGAGGGCTACGCGCGCAAGCTGCGGGAGGCCAAGCTCGCCATCGCGCTCGAGAAGCGGTGGAGCAAGGACCAGATCCTCGAGGCCTACCTCAACATCGCCCAGTTCGGCGCGAGGTCGATCTACGGCGTCGAGGCGGCGGCGCAGTACTACTTCAGCACGGATGCCAAGGACCTCAACTACCTGCAGGCAGCGACCATCGCCGGCATCACGCAGAGCCCCACCAAGTGGGACCCTCAGCTCCACCCCGCACAGTCGCAGGGCCGCCGCAACACCGTGCTGGAGACCATGCACGACCAGGGCTACATCACCGACGCCCAGTACCAGACAGGCGTGGCGACCCCGATCGCGAGCACGCTGAAGCCCAGCGAGGTCCAGCAGGGCTGCATGGTGGCCGACAAGGCGGTGCCCGGGTCGGGCTACTTCTGCGACTACGTGACGAAGGTGGTTCTCAACGACCCGGCGTTCGGCGCCGACCAGAAGACCCGCCAGCAGCTGCTGTACCGCGGCGGCCTGACGATCACCACGACGCTCGTGCCGTCCCAGCAGGCGCTCGCCCTGGCGTCGGTCGACGCGCACGTGCCGAAGGACGACCCGTCAGGCATCGGTGCCTCGATGGTCACCGTGGAGCCGGGCACCGGCAAGATCACGGCGATGGCGCAGAACCGCGACTACACCGCGCTCCCGGACGCCCAGCCCGGTCAGACGTCGGTCAACTGGAACACGTCCAAGCCCTACGGGGGCTCAGCAGGATTCGCCCCCGGGTCGACGTTCAAGCCGTTCACTCTGGTCGAGTGGCTCAAGACGGGCCACAGCCTGTCGGAGACCTTCGACGGCACGCTGCGCCCCATCCCGTACGCCGACTTCACCGCATGCGGCGCGCCCTACGGCAACAAGGGCGTCTACACGTTCGGCAACTCCGAGGGCGCCGGCGGCGTGATGAACGCCATCGCGGCGACGAAGAACTCGGTGAACTCGGCCTACCTCGCGATGGCGACACAGGTCGACCTCTGCAACGTGATGCAGGACGCGGCCGACCTCGGCGTGGTGCAGCCCAGCGGCAAGGACATCGGCAAGAACATCGCCGCGCGTCCGGCGAACGTCATCGGGTCCGACAACGTCACACCGCTGGCAATGGCCGGGGCGTTCGCGGCGTTCGCCGCCAACGGCACCTTCTGCCAGCCGATCGCGATCACCCGGGTGGTCGGGCCCGACGGCAAGGACCTGCCGGTCCCGTCGGCCAACTGCCAGGAGAAGCTCGAGCCGCGGATCGCGTCGGCCGTCAACTACACTCTGAAGAACGTCTGGCAGGGCACCGCCAAGGCCCTGGGCCAGCCGTCCTACCCGGCCGCCGGCAAGACGGGCACGACGACCTACAGCGAGAACCTCTGGTTCGTCGGCTACACGCCGACCCTCGCGGCCGCGGTGTGGGTGGGGCACCCCGACACGTTCACCACGATGCACGGCCTGACGATCCACGGGATTCCGTACACCAAACGCTCCTCCGGCCCGTTCGGCGCCGACATCCCAGGGCCCATTTGGCGCCAGTTCATGGACCAGTTCATGGCGGGCCAGAACGTGCCCGACTTCCCGGCAGCCGGCACCAAGGAGATCTACGGCGAGCAGGTGAACGTCCCGAGTGTGGTGGGCATGGCCCAGGCGGACGCGACGAACGCGCTGCAGGGCGCCGGGTTCCAGGTGAAGGTGGCCGCCGCCCAGGCGACGGACTACCACCCTGCAGGGACGGTCGTCGCCCAGTCGTCGACAGGTACGGCGCCGAAGAACTCGATCATCACCATCACACTGTCCAACGGCCAGGGAGCGCCGCCGGCGCCGACGTGCATCCCGGGCGGGCAGTGGGATCCCGGGTGCGGACCGCAACCCGGGGCCACGGCGACGAGTCAGGGTCAGATCCCCGGGGCAGGCTTCCCGTTCCCGGGCAACGGCAACAACGGAAACGGCCCTGGCGGCAACCACTAGTGCCGGACGAACGCTCTTCGGTGGCTCGCACCGTCGGTGCCGTCGCGCTCGCTGGCCTGGGCGCGATCGCCTGGGGTGCCCTCGTCGAGGTGCGCTGGTACGTGCTCCGGCAGGTGACCGTCCCCGTGCTGCCGCCGGGCCAGGAACCCCTGCGCGTGCTCCACGTCAGCGACCTGCATCTGACGCCCTCCCAACGCCGCAAGGTCGACTGGGTGCGTGACCTGGCGACGTGGCACCCCCATCTCGTCGTTGACACCGGCGACAACTGGGCGCACCTCGACGCGATGCCGGCGCTGCTCGAGGCCCTCGAGCCGCTGCTCGCCGTGCCCGGGGCGTTCGTGCTGGGCTCCAACGACTTCGTCGGGCCGCGCCCCAAGAACCCGGCCCGCTACCTGCTGCCGGACGCGCGCAGCGAGCCGGTCAAGGCAGTCAAGCTGCCGTGGCGCGAGCTCGTGGCGCGCTTCACCGGCGCCGGCTGGCTGGACCTTGACAACCACCGCGGCGTGCTCGACCTGGACGGCAGGCGGGTGTCCTTCGTCGGGACCGCGGACGCGCACCTCGACCTCGACCGGATGCCTCCTGCCGGCGGGGCCGACGACGCTCGTGCGGCCGGTGACGTCGACCTGCACCTCGGTGTCACCCACGCGCCGTACCGGCGGGTGCTCGACGCGTTCCACGCCGACGGTGTGGACCTGGCGATCGCCGGACACACCCACGGCGGCCAGCTCGGGGTGCCGTTCTGGGGCGCGCTGACGACGAACAGCGACCTCGACACCCGCCGCGCCAAGGGGCTGCACGGCTGGCCGGGCGCTCGCCCGGACCGCTCCCGCGGCGCCGACTCGATGTGGCTGAACGTGTCCGCCGGCCTGGGCACGTCCCCCTACGCCCCCGTGCGGTTCGCGACGCGGCCCGAGGCGACACTGCTCACCCTCACTGCCGTCTCCGCCTGACTCCCGCGACCTCGCGACCGCGTTCCGGGACCCGCGCGCCGCGGGAGCCTCGGGGCAGAACCCGTTTTCGTCCTCAGCCGCCGATCCGTTACCCTGGGGAGGCTTTGCGGGGTGTGGCGCAGCTTGGTAGCGCGCTTCGTTCGGGACGAAGAGGTCGTGGGTTCGAATCCCGCCACCCCGACTGGCAGAGCTCTCTGGCCTGGGACTTCACGGAGTCCCAGGCCAGAGAGGTCTCGGGAACTTGACGCACCGAACTGCAGGTGACGCTCCTCAGCGGCGGAACGCGGTCGGACTGACTGGGCGGGAGCGCTATCGGCGTGCCCAGGTACGCATGGCGATGCCGCTCTCGGCCTTGACGGTCCGGGTGACTGGCGCGGACTCGACCTGCCGGATGGTGCCGAGCGAGCCGAGGGTCGTGCTGAGGTAGCGATACAGCTCGTCCTCGTCCCGGGTGAGAAGGCTCGCGTACAGGTTCGTCGCTCCGGTGGTCGCGGCGGCGTACGCCACCGGCAGGTGCCCGGCGAGCGCTTCGCCGGCCGCTTCGAGATCGCCGGGAGCCACAGAGATCCACACCACGGTCCGCAAGGGAGCGGCCAGGACGTGCGGGGCAACGGTGACGTCGAAGTACAGCGTGCCTTCGGCGCGCAGAGCGGCGAGCCGACGGCGCGCCGTGCCGGCCGGCAGCCCGGTGGCGGACGCGACATCCTCGATTGGCCGCCGGCCGTCCACCGCCAGCGCTTCCAACAGCTGCCGGTCGACCTCGCTCAACTCGATCCTTCTGTCAGGTTCGTCGGGCTCCAAGGCGTCCGCGCTCAGCGCCGCGATCTGATCGGCGCTCAGCGCGCCGTACTTGCCGATGACGTTGCGCGGGCCTCCGAAGAACCGGTGCAGAAAGAGCTGGGCGGACACCGCGATGACGTTCGGGCTGCGGGTCAGCGCGGCCTCGAGCGCACGGTCCGCCCCGAGCGTCGGTGCTCGGGTGGCGAAGGCGATCTCGGTGCCCCCCGCGAGGAGGTTGACCCAGGAGGTGTCGGCTCGCGCAGCCAAGGCGTTCGCCAGCTGCGCGGCGTGCCCGGGCGCGCAGGTCACGCGGAGGAACCAGCGGACCTCACCGACGTGTCGGGGCTCGGTCAGCGCGGTCAGCCGCAGCCCGGCGGCAGCGCGCAGCTTGGCATACCGGCGGGCCACGGTCCGGTCGGAGACCCCGAGCACAGCGCCGATCCGCGCGAAGGGCGCCCTTGCGTCCAGGAGCAGCGCATGCAGCACCTGCCGGTCCAGATCGTCGAGTGTGTCGGATTCCATCGGCTCTGAAGTCTATCGCGTCGGTTCTCGACGTACTGCCGCGACTCAGTGTCCGATGACCAGACGTGCGGGCAACCTCTCCCGGAGAGGCGCGAATCCCGGAGGTCGTGCAGTCGACTTCGACCCGGACCTCGCCACCGATCGATCACGACACGGAAGGCGATGACTCCCCATGACCGTGGTGGACATCAACATTCACCACCTGCCCGAGGACCTGTTCACCGACGAGAAGGTGCTGGCCGGGTTCCTCGACAGTGCGCCGCGCGGCTTCGGCGAGATCGCGCGCGTGGTCACCATGACCGACGGGCGCCGCCAGCTCATCCTGGAGAAGCCCGCCGGCCACCAGAACCTCAACTACGTCGAGGGCGACTACTCCGCCGAGGCGAAGCTCGCAGCGATGGACGACGCGGGCGTCGACTACGGCATCATGCGTGTCCCGGTGTGGCAGGAATGGCTGCCCCTGGAAGCGTGCCGGAACGTCAACGACAACGCTGCAGACATCGTCACCCGCTCGGGGGGCCGGCTCTTCGCCACGGCCTGCGTGCCGCCGTGGGGCGGCAAGGAGAACATCTACGAGCTCGAGCGCTGCGTGAAGGAGCTGGGGGCGGTCGGCGTGCAGGTCGCCTGCCACTACGGCCAGCTCTACCTCGACGACGAGGTGTTCGAGCCCTACCTCAAGGCGATCGAGAAGCTCGACGTGCCGGTCATCGTCCACCACACCCCGCTACCCGTGGAATGGCACTCCGTCATCGACTACACGAACCTGCGCCGCGAGTTCGGGCGAGTCGTCGACCAGGCCACAGCGGTGGGGCGCGAGCTCTTCAGCGGCATGTTCGACCGGATGCCAGGACTGCGGTTCATCCACACCATGCTCGGCGGGAACTGGTTCGCCAACCAGGGGCTGCTCATGCCGCACAAGTCCGGCAAGGACGAGGCGATGTACCGCCTCGACCCGAGCGGTGGCGACAAGATCGCCGGCTACCTGAGGGACAACATCTTCTTCGACCTCACACACCCGCACTCGTGGGGCAGGACACAGATCGAGGCGGCCATCGAGGTCAGCGGTGCCGACCACTACATGTTCGGATCATCGTTCCCCGTGTTCTACGGCTGGATGGGCCAGGGCGTCCGCTTCCTGCGGCACG